>JANWKL010000126.1 GCA_025451375.1 Steroidobacteraceae bacterium | reverse complement strand
GCGACCCGCAGCGCCCCTTCCGCCATTTCCCGCACCGTCTGCTCGCTCACCGCGCCGAAGCGCTCGAGCGTGCCGGCCGCGACGCCGAGGTCGCGGGCTTTGGCCGCATTCGAATAGGTCACGAAGCCGCACTCGAACCACTGCGAGCTGCCGGGAATGTCGGTGAGCGCCTTGGCCACCCAGCCGCCGGTGCAGGATTCGGCCGTGACGATGCGCCGGTCCGCGGCGCGCAGCTTGTGGGCGACGCGTGCGGCCAGTTCATACAGTTCCGGGTCGTTCACCATGTCGGCGAGGCTATATCAGCCGGCCGTGCACCGCATGCTTTACCTGGAAGGCCGGGCGGGTGCCGGGAAAGAGCCAGAACGGGGTGAGCTCCGAGGACGGAGATACGTTCGGGAAGCGACGGGTCGCGCAGCGAGGCGCCGGCGATGATCAGTTCCTGCACCATCGAGATGTACTGGCCCACCGAGTTCTCGAGCGTGTTGCCGTTGATGATCACCTCGGTTCCGTAGCGGGCAGCAATAGTATGATAAAATCATACTATATACGTAGCGAATGAGACCAAGGCATGACCACCGTACGCAAGACCATCACGCTGACGGACCAGCAGGACAGCTGGATCAAAGCGCAGGTCGATGGCGGCCACTACACCAACGACAGCGAGTATATTCGCGACCTGATTCGCAGGGAGCAGGAACGCGGAGCGGAAATCCACGCTATCCGTGAGGCGCTGATCGAGGGCGAAAAGAGCGGTAAGCCCAGACACCTCGACCCGGCCGCGTTCAAGCGCAAGCTCCGCCGCAAGCATGGCTGAGTACCGGGCAATCATCCGGGTCCTCCACGACCGGATGGAACCCAAACGCCACCTGTAGCCGATGGGCACCATCACGCACACGCCCATGATGCAGCAGTACCTGCGCATCAAGGGCGAGCACCCCGACACCCTCCTCTTCTACCGGATGGGTGACTTCTACGAATTATTCTTTGAGGACGCCCGCCGTGCCGCAGCGCTCCTGAACATCACCCTCACCGCGCGCGGCCAGTCTGCCGGCGCGCCGATCCCGATGGCCGGCGTGCCGTTCCACGCCGTGGACAGCTACCTGGCGCGGCTGGTGCGCAAGGGCGAGAGCGTCGCCATCTGCGAGCAGATGGGCGACCCGGCCGCGTTCAAGGGGCCCGTTGACCGGCAGGTGGTTCGCATCATCACGCCGGGCACCCTGACAGACGCCGCCCTCCTCGACGAGCGGGCCGACACTCTGCTCGCCGCCGTCACGCAGGATGGGGCCCAGTTCGGTCTGGCGTGGCTGGACCTGGCCGCGGGACGTTTCACCGTGCTGCAGGGCGAGGGGCGCGCAAGTCTGCTTGCGGAGCTCGAGCGGCTGAAGCCAGCGGAGCTACTGCTTCCAGAAGGCGGTGCCGGCGAGACGCTGAACCGTGCGGGCACCGTCGTCCGCGCCCGGCCACCCTGGCACTTTGAACTCAGCAGCGCCTCGCGTCTGCTCACCGATCAGATGGGGACGCTGGATCTGAAGGGCTTCGGTGCGGACGATCTGCCGCTGGCGATCCGCGCAGCCGGCGCGCTCCTGCAGTACGTGCGGGATACGCAGAAAGCGGCGCTGCCGCACATTCGCGCGCTGCACGTCGAGGAGCGTACCGATGCCCTGATGCTCGACGCCGCGAGCCGGCGCAATCTCGAACTCGACGCGAGTCTCACCGGCAACGAGGACGCGACACTCCTCGCGGTGCTCGACACCTGTGTGACCGGCATGGGTTCGCGCCAGCTGCGTCGCTGGCTCAACCGCCCGCTGACGGGTCAGGCACTCCTGCGTGGCCGCTATCACGCCATCGGCGTGCTCCTCGACGGCCGCCGCTTTGGTGCCTTGCGCGAACACCTGCACGGCGTGGGCGACGTCGAGCGCATCCTCGCACGCGTCGCGCTGCGCTCGGCCCGCCCGCGGGATCTGGCGCAGCTGCGCACCTCCCTCGCCGCACTGCCGGCCTTACGCGCGACGCTCACTACGCTCGACTCCCCCCTGATCCAGGAACTGCACGCGCGTTGCGGCGAGCACGCCGCGGTGGTCGCCCTGCTCACCGCGGCCATTGCCGAAGAGCCGGCAGCCATGGTGCGCGATGGCGACGTCATTGCTGCAGGATACGACCCGGGGCTGGATGAGCTGCGACGGATCGCTACCCACACGGATGAATTCCTGCTGGAGCTTGAAAAGCGCGAGCGCGAGCGCACCGGGCTTGCGGGACTGAAGCTGGGCTACAACCGCGTGCAGGGATTTTTCATCGAAGTCGCGCGGCGCGATGCGCAGCACGTGCCGAAGGACTACGTCAGGCGGCAGACCGTCAAGTCAGCCGAGCGCTTCATCACGGAGGAACTCAAGGGCTTCGAGGACAAGGTGCTGGGCGCCCGTGACAAGGCACTGGCCCGTGAGAAGGAGCTCTATGAGGAAGTCCTCACCAGGCTCATCGAGACCTTGGGTCCCCTGCAGACCACCGCGGGCGCGCTGGCGGAACTGGATGCGCTTGCAGCCTTGGGCGAACGCGCCGGTGCGCTCGAATGGGTGTGTCCGGAGCTCACCACGGAGCCGCGCCTGGAAATCACCGGCGGCCGTCACCCGGTCGTCGAGCGCTTCGTGGATGCGCCTTTCGTACCGAACGATCTCTTCCTTTCCGCCGGGCGGCGGATGCTCATCATCACCGGCCCGAACATGGGTGGGAAATCAACCTTCATGCGCCAGGCGGCGCTCATCGCGCTGCTCGCGCACATCGGCAGCTACGTGCCCGCCGAGCGCGCGCTCTTAGGTCCCCTGGACCGGATTTTCACGCGCATCGGCGCGGCGGATGATCTGGCCGGCGGACGCTCGACGTTCATGGTGGAAATGACCGAAGCAGCCAACATCCTGCACAACGCGACGTCCAGGAGCCTGGTGCTGCTTGATGAAATCGGCCGCGGCACCAGCACCTTCGACGGCTTGTCGCTCGCCTGGGCCATGGCGCGCGACATTGCCACCCGCGTGCGGGCGTTCACGCTCTTCGCCACGCACTACTTCGAACTTACGACCCTCGCCACCGAGGTTGAGGGCTGCGCCAACGTGCATCTGGATGCCACCGAACACGGTGACGGCATTGTGTTCCTGCACGCGGTGAAAGACGGACCGGCCAACCGCAGCTACGGGCTGCAGGTCGCGCAGCTTGCGGGCGTGCCGGTGGGCGTGATCGGCGAGGCGCGCCGGTATCTTGAGCAGCTGGAGTCCCAGCGCGAGCAGCATCGCGCGGCGGCGGCTGAAGCGAACCCGTCTGCAGCGCAATCCGAGCTGCCCTTGTTCCCCGCGCCACCGCCGGATGCGCTGCGCGAGACCCTGCAAGCCATGGACCCGGACGACATGTCACCCAAGGCGGCGCTCGCGGCACTGTATTCGCTGCGCCGTTTGCTCGAGGAGCCCCGGTAGGAGCACTCAGAAGGCGGCGTGTGCATGCTCGCCGGACGAGCATGCATATGATCTGGCGACTCCATGCATATGGTGGTCGGCCGGACATTGCACATGGGCGTCCTTTGAATCAGCGCGGCGAGAAGCGCCCTTCCGTCAGAAACAGTCCGGTCTCGTGCGCCACGCGCGCCGACATCAGCATGCCCAAGTGGCTTACCGGCAACGCGATGTGATCGCTCATTCCGGGCATGCGGGTCTCGCTCACCGCGACCGTGCCGTCGTTGTCCTCATCGAAGTTCGCGAGCAACTGCCCCACCCCGATAGGCTGGGTGCCGGCGATGATTCCCAGCGCCCGATCATGCGTCCAGCGCCGCGCGCGCGGCTGCAGCAGTTCCTCCGCGACGGACTGCCCCATGAAATGCGCCACTGGCGTGAAACGGCCCGCCTGCTGCGCGGCCTTGCTGGCCACGCACGGCGTGCCGAGAAACACCGCCCTTCCTGAGGGTTGATCCGGAAAGCGCTCGAGAAAGCGGTGGATGATGAGCCCGCCCAGGCTGTGACCTACCAGGTGCACCTCGGAGGATTGCTTCTCGCGCACGTATTCATCGAGGCGCGCCGTGATGGAGCTCATGGTGGAGTACGCCGCCGAATAGCGGAACGAGTGCAGCGCGAGATCGAACTCCTGGCCTAAGCGGTGGCGCAGGATCAGGGACTCATCGCCTGGCATCCACAGGCCGTGCACGTAGATGACGTGCGTCATGGCGCAGCGTTGTTCAGGGCGGCGGGACGCGCACCCGCACGTGCAGCTCGCGCAGCTGCGCCTCGCTCACCTCGGTCGGCGCATCGGTCATCGGGTCGGCCGCCGTCTGCGTCTTGGGGAAAGCGATCACTTCGCGGATGCTGTCCGAACCGGTCATGAGCATGGCGAGCCGGTCGAGGCCGAAGGCTATGCCACCGTGAGGCGGCGCGCCGTACTTCAGGGCATCCAGCAGGAAGCCGAATTTCTGCTGCGCTTCCTCAGTGGCGATCCCCAGCAGATCAAACACCGTCGACTGCATGTCCTGGCGGTGAATACGCACCGAACCGCCACCGATTTCAGAACCGTTCAGCACCATGTCGTAAGCCTTCGCGAGGGCCCCGCCTGGATCTGCACGCAACGCCGCCGGATCGTCGCCCTTGGGCGCGGTGAAGGGGTGATGCATGGCGACCCAGCGCTTCGCATCGGGGTCCCACTCGAACATGGGAAAATCCACGACCCACAGCGGCTGCCAGCCGCTTAGCGCCAGCTTCAGCTCTTGCCCGATCTTCAGGCGCAGCGCCCCCAGGGCATCACTCACCACCTTGGCGCTGTCGGCGCCAAAGAAAACGAGGTCGCCATCGACGGCGTGGGTGCGTTCCAGAATCCCGGCCAGCGCCGCATCGCTCAGGAACTTGATAATCGGCGACTGCAGGCCGTCACGCCCCAACGCCTTCTCGTTCACCTTGATGTACGCGAGACCCTTCGCGCCATAACGCGCCACGAACGCAGTGCACTCATCGATCCGCGAGCGTGGCATCGTGCCGCCGCCGGGGACGCGCAGGGCGGCAACCCGCCCTTGCGGATCCTTTGCAGGTCCTGCAAACACCTTGAAGTCGCAGTCCTTCACCAGGTCCGCGACATCGACGAGCTCCAGCGGGTTGCGCAGGTCAGGCTTGTCCGAACCATAGCGGCGGATGGCCTCGGCATAGGTCATGCGCGGGAAGGGAGTCGGAAGCGCCGTCTCCAGCACCTCCTGGAAGAAATGGCGCACCAGTCCTTCCATCAATCCCATGATGTCGTCCTGGGAGAGGAAGGAGGTCTCGATGTCGAGTTGCGTGAATTCCGGCTGCCGGTCTGCGCGCAGGTCCTCGTCGCGGAAACAGCGCACGATCTGGTAGTAGCGATCGAAGCCCGCGATCATCAGGAGCTGCTTGAAGATCTGCGGCGACTGCGGCAGTGCGAAGAACTTGCCGGGGTGGGTGCGGCTCGGCACGAGATAGTCGCGCGCGCCCTCCGGGGTCGCCTTGGTCAGCATCGGCGTTTCCACATCGATGAAGCCGTTGGCATCGAGGTAGGCGCGCATGGAACGCGTCAGGCGATGACGCAGCCGCAGGCGCTGGCTCATGACCTCGCGGCGCAGGTCCAGATAGCGGAAACGCAGCCGCACTTCCTCGCCGACCTGTTCATCGAGCTGGAACGGCAGGGGCTCGGAGCGATTCAGGACCTCGATCTCTCGCGCCAGCACTTCGATGCGCCCGGAGGCGAGATTGGCATTGACGGTGCCTGCGGGACGCGCGCGCACCTTGCCCGTCACCCGCACCACGAACTCGTGGCGCAGCCGCTCGGCTTCCTTGAAGACTTCGCTGGCGTCGGGATCAAACACGATCTGCAGCAACCCCTCCCGATCGCGCAGATCGACGAATATGACTCCGCCGTGATCGCGCCGGCGATGCACCCAGCCGGCAACCGTGACGTCCTGGCCGAGCAGCTGCTCGTTAACTTGTCCGCAGTAATGTGAACGCATGAGGCGCGCGATGTTACGTAGGCGCCAGCCCCCCCGCAACCCGCTGAAACCTAAGCTCGATGCGGCCCTCAGGCGGCGGGCGCGACGACCTGCGGCTTCGTGGGCACGACGCCGGGCACCACCACCCCGCACGTGATGATCATTTTCATGGCCGCATCAACCGACATATCAAGCTCGACCACCTGCCGCCGCGGCACCATGACCAGATACCCCGCCGTGGCGTTCAGCGCGGCAGAGATATACACGGCCGCGTACGGCTCACCGAGCTTGTCGGTGACTTCCGGGACGTCCTCCGCGGTCATGAAGCCGATGCTCCAGGCACCCGGACGCGGGTACTCGATCATGACCACCTTGCGGAAGGAGTTGGACTGAGAAAAGACGCTTTCGGTGAAGCTCTTGACCCCGCCGTACACCGTGCGCACCACCGGGATGTGGTTGACGAACTCCTCGCCCCACACCACCAGGCGCCGCCCGATGAGATTGGTGACCAGGAG
>JANWKL010000125.1 GCA_025451375.1 Steroidobacteraceae bacterium | reverse complement strand
TCGCTGCCTGATTCCGCCAGCACCGTGCCGACGGCGAACGCGGCGGTGGTGTGGAACGACGGGAAACTTGCGCCGCCGCCCTTAAACCACTGGTTTGGGTTGCTGGTGTCATCGGGACCTTCGCGGCGAAAGGTGTATTTCAGAGCGTAGGCACTCACGCCACCGAGGCCCGCGGCTTCGAACATCGCCCACGCCTCGCTGCGGCCATCGTTGCTATCGATCAGGCTGGCGTAGCCCCAGGTCGCCAGAAACACCGCCGCGGTCGGAATCGCATCCTTCACGTCGTCGGAATGGTTCTTCTGCACGGAAGCCAGATTCCTCGTGAAGTGTTTGCGCACGTCGGAGTCGTAGTGGTGCGCCAACGCGGTCACCGCGATCGCACCGCCGAACCAGGTCCAGTCGCTCTGGTCCCAATGCAGCGGGGCTGTGAAGTAGGCCTGGATGTCAGAACCGAGCCCCGCGATCGCCGCCCTATGCGCATCGCTGGCAGGCGCTGGCGGCGATTCAACAGGCGAGGGGGAGGGCGCATCGGTAGTTTGCGACCACGCAGCGCCGTTCGCGGTGAGAGCCCCGGCGACCACCGACAGGGTGAGTAACTTTCGAAATCGCAAAATTGACCTCGGCTAAACCGCGGGGCGGGTTGAAATCAGCGACTCGTCCACGCGGAACACGGGATAGAGATTGTAGTGTGAGTCCCACGAACTGTGGCGACGGAGGAAGAAATCCAGCCGCTCCGCGGGACTTGCCGCGAATGCCGGGTCGTCCTTCAGTCTGCGCGCGAACTGCGCGGCGAGATCCGGCTGCTCGGCGAGCATGGTGCGCGCGATCTGCTCGGCGACGTAGCTTTCCGTGTATTCCTTCTGCTCGAAACAGGCGTTGAAGAACCCCCACGCCGCGAAGGAGTCCGGCGCTTCTGGCTCCAGCAGGTGCATCACGAGTCGCGCCAGCGGCTGCGCGATCGGCACGAACAAGGCGCCGGCGGCAACGTCCGTGGTCTCGCGCTGCCAGCTGCCGGTGAGAGTCGCGCGCATGCGGCCTTCAAAGGGGGTCGCGGCGCAGTGGACGGTCGCGGCGCGGTAAGCCTCGATGCGCACCTCGTTTCGACTGGCGGGCACCGGTTCGCACCGGATCCCGTGGAATGCCAGGCGGGCGCCGATGTCCTGCGTCCACGCGAGCGGCACCACGTACCCACCAAGCGGGGCTTTTACCGTCAGGGATGGCGAGACCTGGTCGCGATATGGCACATGCCAGATCTGAGGCGTCTTCGGGTCGTACACCGTCACGGGCTCGCCCGAGATGGGGGACACATCGCGCGTGTACGCGTAACCGGGGAAGTCGATCAGGTGCGAAACGCTCGCGCCGGCGGCCTCGGTGCGTGCGCCACTGGCGCCCTCGCGCCACCCGGAGCTGTGGTCGAGCACGACCTGCGTGCCCCCGAGGCGCGCCGCTGTGGCATCCGCCTTGAGGGTCTCTTCACGCCATCGGTTGCCATGCGCCGCGACGAGCTCGGCCAGCCCGACGATGGTGTTGCGCGTGACGCGCACGCGGGTGGCGTAGTCCTTCCAGGAGTGGGTCTCGACCAGCACCGTGAAACGATTGCGCTGCGGAAAGTAGCCGGTCGAGAAGCGCGGCGAATACACGGTCAAGAGGAAGCCCGAAGCCGGGTCGTCGGGCTTTGCGAAGTCAGGATAGAAGGGCAGCGGCATGGAGCCATCGGCTGCGACCTTTGCGATCAAGGCATCGCGCAGTTCCCGTCCGCTCGCATACAGCCGCGCGTCACCCTGGTTGATCGGTTCGGCCTGCAAGGAGATGTCGGGCTGAAAATCCGCGCCGTCGGTGACGTGCAGGTCCGCGCATACCAGCGGGTCCCATTCGCGCACGAGGCCGAGGAGCGCGCGCATCTCGGGCGCGTCCGCCTTGGCGTAGTCGCGGTTGAGATTGAGGTTTTGAGCGGTGGTGCGCCAGCCCATCTCTTCGGGGCCATTCTGGTTGGGCCGGTTCCAGCGGCCAAAGCGCTCATGGCCGTCGACGTTGAACGCCGGCACGAACAGGATCGCCATACGTTCGAGAACTCCGGGGGCGACGGTCTCGCCGAGGATTTCCCGCAGCGCGATGAAGCCCGCATCCTTGCCGTCGCTCTCGCCCGGGTGAATGCCCGCCTGCAGCATCAGGACCGGTACCCGGTGCGGGTCCGTGCGGCACGCGAGCAGTGCACGCATCGGTCGCCCCTCGGCGGAGCGGCCGAACGTAAGAGTCCGAACCGCCCGCGGCCAGGCCGCAGCGTAGGCCGCGCACAGGCGCGTGACTTCGTCGCCGCGCCCGGTGCGCCGAAAGCCCGATTCTTCCGCGACGGTCGTGAGGGTGTGGTCTGGCATCAGGTCGTGCTCCGGTACCAACCGATGCCGGCAGCGTCTGCTTCGCGCACCGCAAGGCCGCGGGTGATGAGACAGTTCAGGTGCGCGAGCGCCTCGCCGGTCGCCATGCTGAGCACATCCGCGCCGATGCGCCGCCGGAACAGCAGGCTGAACATGTCAATCGCGCGCTTGGGCGTGGCGAGTTCGCGCTGCAGGAGTGCGAGCCGCTCTTCGTGGCCGCGAATGAGTTGTTCCAGGCGTGCGTGCAGACCGTGGAAGGGCTCGTTGTGAGAGGGCAGCGCCAGCACATCATTGCTGACCCGCTCGCGGATGGAGGCGAGAGATGCCAGCCATTCAGTCAACGGATCCGCGTCTGGCTCGGTCGGGAACACCGAGACGTTGGAGGTGATTCTCGGCAGTACCTGATCGCCCGAGATCAGTACCTTGAGCTCGCGGCAGTAGAGGCACAGGTGTTCCGGTGAATGCCCGCGGCCCACCACTGCCTGCCAGCTCCTGCCGCCAATATCGAACTCGTCGCCGTCGACGACCCGCCGGTAACTGTCGGGCAGCGCGTACACCGCTTTCCCGAAGCCGCCGAAGCGCGCCTTGTAATGCTCGAGCGCGTCGCTGTCCCAACCCGCCTCGCGATAGAACGTCACCGCATCCGCAGGCGCTTCCCGTCCGGTGTCGGCCACCAGCATGCGGCAGGTGATGTACTCCAGGCGGGTGGTCCACAGGCGGCAGTTGTGCTGGCGCGTGAGCCAGCCGGCCATGCCGATGTGATCCGGGTGCATGTGCGTGCAGATCACACGCCGCACCGGCAGGCCGCCCAGGGCTGTCGCGCAGGCGCTTTGCCAGGCGGCAGCCGTGTCGGAGGTGTTCATGCCGGTGTCCACCAGCGTCCAGCCCTCACCGTCCCGGAGCGCCCAGACGTTGATGTGATTCAAAGAGGTCATGGGCAGCGGCATGCGCAGCCAGTACACGCCCGCAGCCACTTCCAGCGCTTCCCCCGGAGCCGGGGTCGAGGTGCAGGGGTAGGTCAGGGCGTCCGGGGATCTGGCTTCGGCTGCGAGCGCTTGCATGTCGACGCCAGTCTAGCAAGGCGCGACCGGAACCGCGGCTGGCCCGTTACGAGCCCGTTCAGGTGCCGTTTCATCTGCCTGCCGGATGATCGGTCGCATCCGGGTTGGACCGGCGGTATCGATACGATAGTGTGCGCCCTGTCGGAAATGGAGAGGTCACTCATGTTCACCAAGCATCCAGCATCGTTTGCGGGTCTCCTGGGCTTCACTCTCGTGTTGGCCCTGGGCATGCCATCGCGTGCAGCAGCGGATGCGGATGATCCTCCCACCCGGGTAGCGCGGCTCGCGGATGCGGAAGGGTCGGTCTCCTTCCAGCCCGGCGGCACCGAAGACTGGATCGCAGCGCCGCTCAATCGTCCGCTCACGACCGGCGACAAACTCTGGTCCGATCGGGACGGCCGCGTCGAGTTGCAACTGGATGGCTCGTTCCTGCGGCTCGCGAGCAACACCGCCGTGTCATTCTTGAACCTCGGTGATGAGGTGACTCAGGTGCAGCTGAGCGCCGGCACACTGCTCGTGCGCGTGCGGCAACTCGCCGACAATGAAACCTACGAGATCGACACGCCGAATCTCGCGTTCTCGATTCTGCGGCCGGGACTGTATCGGCTGAGTGTCGATGAGTCGGGAAACAGCACCGCGGTTAGGGTGCGCAGCGGCCAGGGCGAGGTGACGGGTGGTGGCGCTGCCTATTCAGTGCGCGCCAACGAATCAGACGTGTTCGCAGGTACCGATCAACTGACCGAAGCCTCTCAGCCCGGCGGTCCCGAGGACGCGTTCGACGCCTGGAGCGCCGGCCGCGACCGCCGTGGGGACGCCTCCGTTTCCGCTCGCTACGTTTCCCCGGACGTTATCGGCTACCAGGACCTGGATGATCAGGGCACCTGGAATCAGACACCCGACGATGGCTATGTGTGGTTTCCACGGCAGGTCGAAGCGGGCTGGGCGCCGTACCACTACGGCCACTGGGCCTTTATTGCGCCGTGGGGCTACACCTGGGTGGACGATGCACCGTGGGGGTTTGCTCCTTTCCATTATGGCCGCTGGATTTCCTACAACGGCGCGTGGGGCTGGGTGCCGTGCCCGCGCCGCCCCGAGGGGGCGGTTTACGTGCGACCCGTATACGCACCAGCGCTCGTGGCGTGGGTGGGCGTTGGCGCAGGCGTTGCCTGGTTTGCGTTGGGGCCGCGTGAAGTTTACGTGCCGTCTTACCCGGTGAGCCGCGGTTACGTGCGCAACATCAACGTGTCCAACACGACGGTGAATACAACCGTCATCAACAATGTCTACAACACGACGATCATCAACAACAAGACCGTGAACGTCACCAACGTGACCTACGTGAATCGCCGGGTGCCAGGCGCCGTGGCGGCCACCACGTCACAGGCGTTTGCCTCAGCTGCGCCGGTTTCGAAGAACATCGTGCGGGTTGACTCGCACGCACTGGCGACGGCGCAGGCGCGGGCCCGCGCTCCCGCCGCGGTGCCCACCAGACAGGCAGTGCTCGGTGACCGACGTCCGGGCGCCAAACAGCCCCCGGCGGCCGTACAGACCCGGGCCGTCGTTGCCCGCAGAGCGCCGCCGCCACCACAGCCGGCGTTTGTTCAGCGCCAGGCCGCGATAGCCAGCAATGCCGGAAAGCCATTGTCGGTTGCGCAGACCCGGCAGCTTCAACCGAACGTTGCCCCGCGCCCATCCGCGGTGCGCATCGCCCCGCCGGCAATGCCGCATGCAGCTGCGCCGCCTGCCGTCAGGGCAAACATGCCAGCCGCCGAACCGCCGCCGCGCACCGATCGTCCGCCGGCGATGCCGCATGTCGCGACGCAGCCCGCTGCCAGACCAAACGTGCCGGCTGCCGAACCGTCGCCGCGCACCGACCGTCCGCCGGCGCGGCCACCGGTTGTCGCTTCCAACCCCGTGGTGTCGCGAGCGGTACATCCGAACGAGCTGCCCGCGGCTCCAAGGCCGCCCTCACCTGGCATCGCGGAGTCGGCGCTGGAGCGTGAGCATCTTCAGCAGCAGCAACAGTTGCACGCCGCGCAGGAGCAGCAGCGTCAACAGGTTCAGCGGCAGCAGGAACTTGAGCACCAGCAGATTGCCCAGCAACAGGCTGACGAGGCGCGTCGACGGCAACTCGAGCAGCAGCATCAGCAGCAAACCCAGGCGCTGCAGCAACAACACGCGCAGCAGCAGCAGCAGCTGCAGGAAAGGCAGCAGGAGCAGCGGCGTCAGGCTGAAACTCGGTCAAAGCCGGCAGAAAGACCTGCGGAAAAGCCGACCCCGCCAGCAAATCGGCAGGATCTGCCGCCGGGGCACACTGCGTAGCAACAGGCCAGCCCACAAGCGTCTCGCGCCCTTGAGAGTGCTTCAAGTCCGCGGCCGCAGCTTCTCGACGTCCATCGTGCCAAGAAGCACCGCTTCAATGTCTTCGACGGGTCCGGAAAGGTACTTTACGCGCACCAGACGCTCGATGGCCGAGCGGTTCTTGAGAAACGCTTCGACGCGTTCCTCCTTGTCGAGGCCATCGGCGCCAAAATAGTCTGCGAGCGCTTCGCCGCTGATGGCGCAGCTGACGAGGCTACCGAGCGCCTCACCGGTGAACGCCACGACATCCCGGTGTGAGTCATACCGCGCCGGAGGATTGTTGAAAGTCAGATCGAGTCCCGGAAGAATCTCGCGAGGCCGCTCCAGGGTCTTGAGCATGAGGTCGCGCGCCTGCGGCGCGATGCGCGTCATGCCTTCCAGGAGATGCTTGCGCCATTTAGGTCCCCGGTGGTGGGCTTCCTCCCATACGCGCCTGAATTCGTGGGCGCGCCTTTCCGCAAGCGCCGCGATCAGCACTTCGACCTGTTGTAGATCCTTGTCCCGCTTCGCGACTCCCGCGCGTCGACGCATCGAGATAATTAGTTTATGCACCGCATACCGTTCGGGACCGGGAACACGGACATGAATGCCGGGCCCGTGCAGGACCACAGCCTGTTCCGGCTCGTGAATCAAAAAATCGAGGAAGCGTAACGGCTGCGCGTCCGTCTGCAGGGCAGGCAGCGTTTGCGGGCGGTCGCTTTCGGGACCTTCGTTCGGCGTCAGAAAGTCGACCCGCAATCCGCCTTTGGCGACGTAGCTGGACGTCAGGCGAGAGTCGGAAGTATGGGGGATCTCGCGGAAGCTCTTCTCGACCCCCTGCAAGACCTGCAGCATTGGCGGTGTCTGATCTCCTATAGCTACCGATACGTTCGTGAACTGCGCGACGTCGATGTCGCTGGTTTGGACTAAGGCGCCGGGTAGACGAAGCCCGAGCATGCCCGCGTAGCACTGATACGCCACTGTCCCGACGAGTACGCTGCGAAGCCGAAAGATTCCGGCGCCTGCAAGCGCAGCGATGATATCGCCGAGTTGTGGGACCGGTGAGGGCAGGCCAAATGAACGCACCAGCGTCGATACCAGGGCGCGCCGCTCACGTTCATCGTCCCGGCGCTCCTTGTGATGCGCAATGCGCTCGAGCAGCTCCGGGGACTCCGGTCCGACGTAACGTTGCGAGCGCCCCTGGGCGGTTCCGGACTGGAAGTACCAGTAGCGACGCCCCTTGATCGTTTTGGGCGTGAAGGTACCGTCTTCGCGAAAGGCGTCCTCGAATGACGTCGCAGCGCAGCGCTCCAGGAGTTCTGCGTAAGTGGTCTGCACGATGAGTGCCGGGGCAGGCATGACAAGGCTCTTATACGCAACTGTCGGAGTGAGTATAGCGAACTATACGCAAATTGCAATTAGCGTATAAAAACCCTATTAACGTGCTGCCAGTGAACCTTCCAGTGAGTCCACGTCATCCACAGTGAGCACGGCGCTGCGCAATCTCACCGCCACCTGGCTGCGCCTGGCGATCTTCGAGGAACCATGACGGGCGTGCACCCGGCTTTCAGAGCATCGCCCAGGAATGTCGAAGCCGGATGGCAGCAAGTGCAGCAGGGCAAGATCAGCGATTTCGATCCACCAGCGGTGAAACACGGTGGCCGCGAGAAACTGGCGCGCATACGGACCGTGAAACGCTAAATGCCTGATTTATGGTGGGCGGTACTGGGATCGAACCAATGGCCCCTGCCGTGTGAAACGGAAGTAGGGTGCCTACAAATCAACGATATGCGAGGCGAGTTCCCAATTGCAACAGGCACTTGCTATCACGTGATGTCACGCGATATCACGCAATGTCACGACCGGGCTGTCCCAAAATTGTCCCATCGTCCGGTATCGCGACGGGCTTGCGACCTGGCGCGGTCTCCAAGGCCCCCGCTGAGTCGTCGCCCTCGGGTGTTTACCTGATGAGCGGCCCCCTCCCTCCCTGTAGAGTACCTCGGGAATCGGGGGGATCTCCTCCGAATAGGTGTATTGGAGCAAGTATCGTGGCCAACAAGAAACCCGCCGAGGTACTTCAGCCGCCGTCCACACAATCGACCGAGCTCCTGCGAGAGCTTGTGGCACATCTGCGAGAGCATCGGACGCAACTACGAGAAGAATGGGCGAACCGTATCACCGAAGCCAAATTGCTGACAGCGATGACGAAGGACGAGATCTTCGCCGAAGCGACGTCAGTGTACGACAACTACGTGGAAGCGCTCGCGACCGGCACTTTTGAGGCTCTGCAGTCCTATTCCCGGAATCTCTCGGAACGCATCATTCCGCGCGGCGTCGAAACCCACGAGGTCGTAGGCATCGTGCTGCTGCTGCGCGATGTCCTTGCGCGTTCACTTTTTGCCAAATACCAGGGTGACTTCACCAAGCTCAATCGCATTCTCGATGCCTACGAACCGGCGGCAAATCGCATCGCGAACACCGTGGCCGTCGGATTCGTGCAGGAGCGTGAGCGCGTCATCCGTCAACAGCAGGAAGCGATACGTGAACTCTCAACTCCCGTCCTGCAGGTACGCGAGCGCCTGCTCATTCTTCCGATCATCGGTGTCATCGATCCGCAACGTGCTCGCCAGCTAACCGAGCAGTTATTGCGCGGCATTCGTACCAACCGCGCGAAGGTGGTCGTGATCGACATCACGGGCGTTGCAGCGATGGATGCGACCGTCGCCAATCACCTGGTGCAGACCGTGGAAGCATCGCGGCTGCTCGGCGCAACGGTCATCGTCACGGGCCTGTCGCCGGAGATCGCGCAGACCATCGTGAATATAGGTGTAGACCTGGGCAAGATGAATACTGTGGGCGACCTGCAGGGCGGAATCGAGCAAGCGGAGCGCCTGTTGGGATATAAGGTCGTCCCCGCAGGGGAAGCGGCCGCCGCGGCGTAGGGCCTCCATCGTGGAGGTGCCGATTCTAAAACAGGGTCGCTATCTGATCGCCACCATTCAGGCGGCCTTATCGGACGAAGATCTCCTGCAGTTTCGGCGTGCACTCCTCGACCGCGTGATCCAATTTCGATCACGTGGGGTGGTCGTTGATGTGACGGCGCTCGATGTAATGGATTCGTTCGCGACCCGGACGTTGCGCGACATCACGTATATGATCCGACTTCGAGGGGCCGACACGGTGATCGTTGGCATTCAACCGGAAGTTGCGTTTGCCATGGTGCAGTTGGGGTTGACCCTCGAAGGTGTGGCTACTGCTCTCGATCTGGAGGAAGGCCTCGCGCATCTCGAGCAGCGCGCCCGCAGCAGCTCCTGACGAGATCTGCTCCTGTGCCAGACGATATTCGCGTTCTCATCCGGTCAAACCTTGACATTGTGAAGGCCCGCCAGGAGGGCCGCGCACTGGCCGCCCGCACTGGCTTCAGCGCTACCGATGTAACATTGATTGCCACCGCCATCTCGGAGCTGGCACGGAATATCGTGTCATATGCGCGTCAGGGGGAAATCGTTCTGGGCGTCGTGGAGAGCGCGAATGCAAAAGGCGTGACGATCATCAGCCGCGATTCCGGACCGGGAATCCGCAGCATCGACGACGCGATGAGAGACGGCTATTCGACATCCGGCGGACTGGGCTTGGGGCTTCCCGGAGTTCGCCGACTCGTGGATGAGTTCATAATCGAATCGGTCCTCGGACGGGGGACCGTGGTACGCGTGACGAAGTGGCTAAGATGACGACGGGTGCTCTGGAATGGAGTGTCGCGACTGCTGCAATGCCCGGAGAGACTGAATCGGGCGATCGGCATGTCTTCTGCCAGTTGTCTGACGGTGTCCTGGTTGCAGTCATCGACGGTTTGGGTCACGGTGCCGAAGCCGCAGCGGCAGCGCGTGTGGCAGCGGGCGTGCTGGAAAAGCACGCTGGCGATCCAGTCACGGTGCTCGTTGAGCGTTGCCACGATTCGCTTCGGTCCACGCGCGGAGTGGCGTTGAGTCTTGCAACGATCAGCGCGCGTGCGCACCTCATGACTTGGACCGGCGTTGGTAATGTCGAAGGTGTGTTGCGACGAGGGCAACCGGGCCTCACCGATGAGAAGCTCCTTTTGCGTAGCGGAGTCGTCGGCTCGCATTTACCGCCTCTGCAAGCGAGCGTCGTGGCGATCGATCGCGACGACCTGCTCGTATTCACCACGGACGGCGTGGCACAGGATGTTGCTCGGAGCCTGCCCGTGCGGGGTACGCTGCAAGGCATCGCAAACGGAGCTCTGGCAAGGGGCAACAAGGGCATCGACGACGCCCTTGTGTTGCTGGTGCGTTATCGAGGCGGCGAATCGTGATCGACGGGAGTGATAGTGCAGTGGCGGTGCCATCGGAACGCGCGGTTTCCGTCACCGCCTACTTGTCCGCGGTTGAGAGCTATCTTAAGGGCGACGGCGAACCCGCGTTGGAACGGGCGTACGAGATAGGGCGCACTGCACTCGCGCAAGGAGTCGGTCTGCTTGGACTTGCGCGGATTCACCACACCTGCCTTGAGACACTCCTGTCGCGCGCGAACTCCACTCAAGGATGTGCGACGACCCTCGCGGGCGCTGCGGACTTCTTCGCGGAATGCATCTCCCCCTATGAAATGACTTATCGGGGCTTTCGCGACGCAAACATCGCGCTGCGTCGATTCAACAGTGTTCTGGAGCGCGAGGCGAAGCGCATCGCACACTCACTGCACGACGAAGCGGGCCAACTGCTGGTAGCAGTCTACATTGCGACGGCGAACCTGGCCCAGGATCTGCCGCAGGCGGCGGGTCATGTCGCGAATATCACGGAGCTGCTCGATCGAATCGAGGCAGAACTGCGGCGGCTGTCGCACGAATTGTCGCCCGCGATGCTCAAGGATTTCGGCTTGGTTCCCGCACTGACCTATCTCGCGGAAGGCGTCTCGCGGCGCTCTGGGCTGCGAATCACCATCGAAGGCACACCCGAGAGGCGTTTGCCTGAGCCCATCGAGGCTGCGTTATACAGGGTCGCGCAGGAATCGCTCACCAACGCAGTAAGACACGCGCGCGCCACCAAGGTAACGATCCGACTGCGCCATGAGGCGGCTGCGATCTCCTGCCATATTCGTGACGACGGTGTCGGCTTCGACGTGAACTTGGCGGAAACGTCAACTGACGAGAGGGGCTTTGGTCTGATCGGAATTCGCGAGCGCGCAGGCTCGCTCGGAGGCTCGCTGGAGATTAAATCCGCCGCCGGGGCTGGCACGGAACTCGTCGTGTCAATTCCTTTGGAGACGTGACATGTCGATTCGAGTAGTCCTTGCAGACGACCACGCAATCGTTCGCCAGGGATTGCGGCTGCTACTCGAGAAGGAGCAAATCGAGGTGGTCGGCGAAGCGTCGACGGGAGTGGAAGCCATCGAGGTGATTCGCGAGTCGCTGCCGGACGTTGCGGTTCTGGACTATGAAATGCCGCAACTGGGTGGCCTCGGGGTGCTGACCGAGATGCCGCGGATCAGCCCGAAGACACGCTCGATCATCCTGACGCGTCATATGGAGGAGCCCTACGCCATCGAGGCTCTGCGCGCGGGTGCCCGCGGTTATGTTCTCAAGACGCAGGCGGGAAACGACATGGTCGCTGCCGTCAAGCACGTGCAGTGCGGCGAGGTGTATCTGAGCCCGAGAATTTCCAAGGCGGTCGTCGAAGCCTATCTCGCAGGCACCGGGCTAGAGAGCGTTGCGCTTACGTCGCGTGAACGGCAGGTGCTGCAGTTGGTAGGTGAAGGCCGCTCGACCAAGCAAATCGCGGCGCTGTTAGGCATTAGTGCTAAGACTGCCGATAGCCATCGTGCCAAGCTGATGGAAAAGCTCGATATTCACCAAGTTGCCGGCCTGGTCCGCTACGCGATCCGCAGCGGACTCATTGAGCCCTGAGCGGTCCCTCGGGATATATCCCGGCACATCCTCAAGAGTTCACCCGGTTGTAGTCCTGCTGCCGCGGTCTATTGTTCTGGCAACGCCAGGCACCGCTTGGCGCCGTAAGGGAGCCGGTCAATCCATGAGGAGCGTTGCACCGATGAAAGCGCTGTTGGTCTTCGACGGACGCGAGGATTTTTGCGAGGCGGACCGCACGATCGTCGACGATGGCTCTGTCACCTGTGACGTGATCGACGTCGCAGGGTTGAACGGCGGACTCCAAAGTCTGGGCGCGCAGGAACCCGACGTGGTGTTGCTGGATTCCACCTGGCCGGCTGCGCGCCTGTCGAAGACCGCGCTGCGGGTCCGGGAAGCGATGCCGAATGTGCCCGTACTGCTGCTGCCGGATTTGGGCGCTAAGTGCTCTGACCCGCAGGGCCGCCGTCCCTTTGCGATGGTGAGAGCCATCCGCTACGCCCAGCGTCGACAGCGCGTACAGGAACAGCTCCTGTATCTGGCACTGAGAGACGAGCTCACGGGTCTCTACAATCGCCGTGCATTTCGTGTGCTGGCCAGTCAGAGTCTGCGTTCAGCTCATAGATTGCAACGGCACGTGCTGGTGTTTTTCGCCGATCTCGACGGCTTGAAGCGCATCAACGACCGATTTGGCCACGCCGAAGGTGACCTCGCGCTCTCGCGAGCGGCCGCGGGCTTCAGAGCCACCTTCAACAGCAAATCCGACATCGTCGCGCGGCTCGGCGGCGATGAATTCATTGCTCTGGTAATCGAAGGGGAGCGTCGTAGTGCGGATGAGCTGTGCCGGCATGTGCGGCAAAGTGTCGCAGCCCGTGGCGCCAGGGAGTCCCGATACGCTCTGACATTAAGTGTCGGCGTGGCGCGTTCCGACACAGAGCGCCCGCAGTCCTTATCTGAGCTCATGGCACAAGCAGATGCGGCCTTATACCGCCGCAAGCCTTCGGTGGACACGAGACCAGGAGCTAGCGACGAAGACACGGCTTTGACTACGCATTCGCTGGAATGCGCCGCGCCGATCCTGTCTTAGGGCCGAACTGCAGGAGGTACCCCATGCAATCGGGAAGGCTTGAAGGGAGGATGGCCATGAGCATCGCTGCACGCCTTGAGATACCGGGCGAGCCGGCCGTCTCCGAGCCAGTGCTGATTGAAAACATCAGTTCGCACGGTGCTCGCATCGTGGCGCAACGACCACACCTCGTAGATGACCGGGTCGTCATCGCCGATACGCTCGGAAGCTTTCGACTCGATGCACGCGTGATCTACTGCACGAGTCGCGGCGAAGGTCGATGCGCCATCGGCCTGCGATTCAGCGAGGCGGCGGCAGTTCCACCGGGGTCGGCCCCGGGCCCAGGCGCGGCAGGATGAAACGCGGCACCTGAGTCGTATATCCCGATGAGTGCGTGATCCCTCCCAGGTGTACGAGGACGGATTGCGCCACATGCGATCTCGGTCACGATCATTTGAGTCAACCGGGATTGCAGAGTTGCCACCCGGAGGCGGGGTAGGGCCCGCAAGCCGAAAGGAGCCTGGAATCATGAAGACTTCGACCGTGTTTTTATGCGCCCTGCTGGCGACCACCGGCAACGCGTTCGCCGACAGCCCTCCCGCAAAGGACAATGCCTCGACAACGCCCGACACATCGGTCAGCGCGAATCGCAGCGGCGCGAGCGCCACTGCCAGCGACGCTTCCACGGCATCTGCCGATACCAAATCTGCGCAGGTCGGTGCCGCCGGTAGTTCCGAAATGAATGCCACGCTGTCCAGACCAGTCGATGCGCGCAAGGCCAAGCCGGGAGATCCTGTCACCGCGACGAGTGATAGTGATGCCAAGGCTGCGGATGGCACCCCCATCAAACGGGGCTCGAAGCTCACGGGCCACGTCACCCAGGCACGGCCGCTGGACCGATCGGCTTCCAGCAGTGCGGCTGGCGAGTCCGTGCTGTCGATCGTTTTCGACAAGGCCGTCTTAAGGGACGGCCACGAAGTTCCTCTAAACGCAACGATTCAGGCGGTATCGGCGGCGCAGTCGGCCGCCTCGCTTGACTCCGACTTGGGCGGCGCCGGCATGGGCGCGGGAGGCTTCGGCGCAGGTTCCGCACGGGGCGGGGGCGGCGGACTCCTTGGAGGCGGCGGCGCAGTGGCCGGTGGCGTGAGCGCAGCCGGTGGCCTTGTCGGGGGCGTTGGACACGGTGTGTCCAGCCCGGCGGGAGGGCTGGCGGGCGCCACGGGTCATTCGGCGGCTGCGGTCGGTGGACTAAACGCGAGAGGAATGCTGACTTCGGGCAGCCAAGGCGTGTTCGGGATCGACGGCCTGGAATTGGCCTCCTCGTCTGCCGGCAACGCACAGGGCTCGGTGATCGCCTCGACCAAGCGCAACGTACGGCTCGACGGCGGCACGAGGATGCTGCTCGTCAACCGCGCCGACGGCTCGGCGATGGCGTCCGGTGCGGCCCGGGCCGCCGGGTCGGTGAGCCAATCCGGCGCCCCGAAGGATTCATCGAACCGCTCTGCCGCGCCATCGCAGAAAAGCCCGAAAACCGACGACAGGAGGTAGAGGGGTGTGTTGGATGCAGCGGCCCAGTCATCCGCCTGGGCCGCCGTGCTTTTCAAGTATCCGAACCTACGAATGTTCTAAGGAGTCTGTACAAAGCGCAGTACCTGACTGGCCTCAAGATCGGGAACAGGGTCAGCTTCGCCCGGAGCATGAGCTGCCTGACGGCTTCTGACCCTTCAGCGACAGGGTGCCTGCTCCGAAGCATAAAAACGACCAATCAGAAAAAAGCAGCGATCCAGGAGATTTCCTGGATGCTTGTTTTGTTGGTGCTTATGAATGGTGGGCGGTACTGGGATCGAACCAGTGGCCCCTGCCGTGTGAAAGCAGTGCTCTACCGCTGAGCTAACCGCCCTTATTTGAGGGACCGGAAGTCTATAGGCGCCCCTGCACCAAGGCAACAACCCTTGGTACCATGCGCGCCCCCGGCACTGGCTCCCTCCTCATGACCGTCGTTACGCGCTTCGCCCCCAGCCCGACAGGAATGCTCCATCTCGGCGGCGTCCGCACCGCGCTCTTCAGCTGGCTGTACGCGCGCCGCAGCGGTGGCAGATTCATCCTGCGGGTGGAAGACACGGATCGCGAACGCTCGACCGATGAGGCGGTGCGCGTGATCCTCGACGGCATGGCCTGGCTCGGCCTGGGTGCGGACGAGGGTCCGTATTTCCAGTCGCAGCGCTTCGAGCGCTACCGCGAAGTCATTGGCGAGATGCTGAAAGGCGGCAGCGCTTATCACTGCTACTGCACCAAAGAGGAACTGGACGCGCAGCGCGAGCAACAGATCGCGCGCAAGGAAAAGCCGCGCTACACCGGAGTGTGCCGCGAGCGCACCGAGCCGCGTGCCGGTGTAAGTCCGGTCGTGCGCTTCCGCAATCCGCTCACGGGAGCGGTGGTGGTGCAGGACCTCGTGCACGGGCCGGTGACGTTCCAGAACACCGAGCTCGACGATCTCATCATCGCGCGCTCCGACGGCACGCCCACCTACAACTTCTGCGTGGTGGTGGATGATCGGGACATGGGCGTCACGCACGTCATCCGCGGTGACGACCACCTCAACAACACGCCGCGGCAGATGAACATGCTCGAGGCGCTGGGCGCGACGCCGCCCGCGTACGCTCACGTGCCGATGATCCTGGGTCCGGATGGCGCCAAGCTTTCCAAGCGCCACGGGGCGGTGAGTGTCCTGCAGTACCAGGAGGAGGGCTTCCTGCCGGATGCACTCCTCAACTATCTGGTACGCCTTGGCTGGTCACACGGCGACCAGGAAATCTTCACGCGCGAGGAAATGATCGCCGCGTTCGACATCCACGATGTGAACAAGGCGGCCTCGGCGTTCAACCCGGAAAAGCTCCTGTGGCTGAATCAACAGCACATGGTGCGTGCGGCGCCCGCATCGCTGGTGCCGCACCTGCGTGCCCAGTTGCAACGCGTCGGGGTCGACAGCGCCGATCAGGCGCTGCTTGAGGGAGTGATCCTCGCGCAGCGCGAGCGGGCCAAGACCATGAAAGAGATGGCGCAGAACAGCCGCTTTTTCTTCACCGAAGACATCGAGGTCGATCCGAAGGCCGCAGCCAAGCACCTCACGGGCGACGCGCTGGCGCTGCTGGCGAAGGCCCGCGAACGCCTCGGCACCCTGACCGCCTGGGAGTCGCCCGCGATTCACGCCGCCCTGAACGACCTCGCGACGCAGTTGGGCATGGGGCTCGGCAAGATCGCGCAACCCTTGCGGGTTGCGGTTACCGGCACGGCGGCTTCCCCACCCATCGATGCGACCCTGGCGCTCCTCGGGCGCGGCCGCACGCTGGCGAGGATCGACGCGGCGCTCGCCCGCGCCTAGGTACGCTTGACAACCCCGGGTGGGGTGCGTAGCGTCCGCCCGCTTCGCGTGGGGCCATAGCTCAGCTGGGAGAGCGCTTGCATGGCATGCAAGAGGTCGACGGTTCGATCCCGTCTGGCTCCACCAATAAAATCAGTGAATTACGCTGAAGTGTTTTACTCTGCGTAGCGTGTCCCCATCGTCTAGCTGGCCCAGGACATCGCCCTTTCACGGCGGTAACAGGGGTTCGAATCCCCTTGGGGACGCCACTGAATCAATCACTTGGACACCCCTGGCCGAAGGTGTCCGGCAGCTGAACAGCAGAGCGTGAGCGAACTCGCGTATTGAGCGAGAGCGGCTGTCGTGGTGCGATTCATCGCGTCAAGATGGGCTCATGAGCATATTGCGCCCACCTGAGCGCGTTCGCGTTGCGTCCGCCAAGACATGATTTCAACCCGGCTCGATAGACTCACTACGGCTTTCTCGCGTGCGGTTACCAGGATCGGCTTCTGGGAGCTGTTTGCCATCGCGCTGGCGATGCGGCTGCCGCTAGTCATCATGCGGCCGCCTGCCGAACTCAGCGAAAACCTCAACGCGGGTCTCACCTTGGCCCGGCACGGCTTTCTGGGTGATCCTTTCTGTCTGCCGACGGGGCCGACAGCGCATGTCGCCCCGGCCTATCCCGCGCTGGTTGCCCTCGTGCGGGTGCTGACGCCGAGTGATGCAGTCTGCCTGCGGCTCCTGTCCTTGATTCTCGCCGTCGTGTCTTCCTGCAACATCGCGGCCCTCATCCCGGTCGCGCGCCGACTCGGCCTGCCGCGCGGGTCCGGATTGGTTGCGGCGGCGATCTGGTTGATCCCTTTGTTCCCCTGGATAGAGTTCAGCGCGCGACACGAGACGCCGCTCACCGTTGCGGCTCTGCTGGCCTTCGTGACCCTGATGACGCGCACGGTCCAACAACCGGCGCCTACCGCTGGTAGCGCGGCGCGACTCGGCCTGTTGACCGGGGTGGCCGCCTACTGCACACCCACCGTTTTGCCAGTCGCGGTATGCACGTTCTTTGCCGGTTGCCCGTGGCGTCAGTGGCGGCTGAGTGGGGTGCTCAAAGTAACGGCGATCGCGGGAATCGCATTTGCCATCGTTGTCGCCCCTTACACAGTGCGCAATCACCAGGCGCTGGGTGCGTGGTTCTTCATGCGTGACAATCTCGGGATTGAGCTCGCGATGTCCAACGGGCCGGGCACGCAGCCAGTTGCCGATGACAACTTCACGGTACTGAACCAACAGCACCCCTTCGTCTCCAAGACCGCGGCGCTGGAGGTGCGGCAACTCGGCGAAGTGGCATTCAACCACCGTCTGCAGGAGCGCGCGCTAGGCTGGATCCGGACGCATCCGGGCGCCTTCTTGAGTCTTACGCTTAAGCGCGCGGGGTATCTGGTGCTGCCAAAGTCGGCACGCTGGTATCAGAGCGTCATTGCGAGCCTGGTCAGCCTGGCCGCCATCGGCGGGGCAGTGCTGCTGTGGCGTTCACCGTATCGACTGGGCGTGCGCTGCCTGGCCGCGGCATTGTTCGGATATCTGTGGATCTACCTGCTCGTCCAGCACGACATACGCTACCTGTATCCGGCGCTCCTGCTGGAGTCACTGCTCGGGGCCAGTCTGGCGGTAGTCATGCTGGGGCGGTTCGCCCGTCCTGCAACACCTGCGGCCGCCTGATCTGAAAGATCATCAGCCGGCGGCGGAGCCGCCCGACACGAACACCAGTGCGCGCGCACCGGCGAAGTTAATGACCAGGCCCGCGATCGATCCGGCCGCAAGCGCCACCAGGGCTCCCTCAGGCGTGCGATGACCGAGTGACAAAATGGCGGCATACACGGCGTAGTTGCTGAGCGCACCGACGAGTTGGACTGCGAGGTAGCGCGCGTACTGCCGGCGTACAGCGCCCTGGCGGGCGGCGAAAGTCCAAACCCGATTCAGATACCAGGTAGCGGTGACCGCCGGCGGAAACGACAGCGCGCGGGCGAGATACGGATCGACGCCGCTGCGCACCAGGAGATAGAGCAGGCCGCCGTCGATCCCGAAGCCGATGGTGCCAACGACGAGGAAGCGCGCGACCTGCTCAACGAAAGCACGGTTCACGACGCGGATTGCCCGGAGGACGCGCCAGCGCCGCCGGAGTTTTCCAGCGCCACCGTGACGCCGTTGTAGCCGAGGTAGGTGAGGCGCTTCATCTCGCGCCGGCCGTGAGTCACCGTGTCCAGGATCAATCCCGCAAAGAACGCCAGCAGCGCGACTGTCATGATCGCGGTCGACAGTATCGCGGTCGGGAAACGCGGCACGAGGCCAGTGCGCAGATATTCCATGAACACCGGGTAAATCAGGACCAGGGATGCAATCGCAAGCACGACCGAACTTAAGCCGAAGAATTGCAGCGGGCGTTCCTCTTTTACGAGCGCCCCGATCATCCGGAAAATACGGATGCCGTCTCTGACCGTGTTCAGCTTGCTCTGCGAACCGGGCAGTCTGCCCACGTATTGCGTGTCGACGTCCAGGGTCGGCATGCGCAGCTCGAGTGCGTGGACGGTGAGTTCCGTTTCGATCTCGAAGCCGTGTGACAGCGCCGGAAAACTCTTGACGAAGCGACGCGAGAAAACCCGGTAGCCCGAGAGCATGTCCTGCGTGCAGCTGCCGAAGATCATCGCCACCACACCCGTCAGCAGGCTGTTGCCGAAGCGGTGTCCGGGCCGATAGGCGAGCTCGCCTGCCTCGACCCGGCGCCCCACGACCATGTCGAGGGATCCGTTCACGAGTGCTTCGATCATCTTCGGTGCCGCCGCCGCTTCGTAGGTGTTGTCACCATCGACCAGCAGGTAGATGTCCGCATCGATGTCGCTGAACATGCGCCGGATGACGTTGCCCTTACCCTGGCGAGGCTCCGACCGAACGATGGCCCCCGCGGCAGTGGCGGCCGCCACCGTCTTGTCATTGGAATTGTTGTCATAGACGTAGACGCGCGCCGACGGCAGTGCACTCTGGAAGTCCCGCACCACATGCTGGATGGCAACTTCTTCGTTAAAGCAGGGGACGAGAACCGCAATGCGCATACAAAATACCGCCGTGACCGTTCAGGAGGGAGGCGAGAGTAGATGACAAACGCAGACTTCTTTCAATATTCAATGGCTTACAGAGTCTTTTTTGTGAACTGCACTACGTAAAACGGCAGCTGCGTTTGACAGCGGCCGTCCCGGCTGCCGCGGCACCCGTAGCACTACCGTAACGATGTTCGGGTATCCTCAGCTTGCGTTCGAAGGTGATGCTGCGCCGCGACATTTGACCCGAGGGTACGGCCTGTGTAGCTTGGCTCCGGGGATATGTCACGTTGAGCCCCAGAGGCTGGGCTCACTTGGTATTCTGTGATCAAGGTCACGTCGGCGGATCTGACACTTAAGAGACGCGTCGTACCGGGTCAAGTAGCACTTGCGCTGCAAGTGATTGATTGAACAACAGGGTTTTGGCAGCGGCACGGCAATTGCTTTGGTTACTGCCTGCCGGACAAGCCGCGGTGGCTATGGATCGGTCATAGGAGACATTGAGATGAAGAGGATCACATTGATTGCTGGCCTCGCCAGCGTGGGCGCAGTCGCCGCGGTGCTCTGGACTGTTCCGGTCGCCGCCGCCACGGAATGCGCAGTTGGCTGCGCGAGCCACGACGCCCGCTCTGGGCGCGAAGAGCGCGATCGCGGTTTCCGCACTGACAGCGACGAGGAGACCACCTCGACGTCGGTACCGGAGCCGGGCACGCTCGCGCTTCTGGGCCTTGGATTGAGCGGGCTGGGCCTCACGGGCCTCGGCCGTAAGCGCACCAAGAAGTAATTTCCGATTCGGGATGTTGATTGGCGAACGGCCCTTAGGGGCCGTTTCGCTTTTGGGAGGATGCTAGCGGCGCTCCTGCGGATAAAGGCCGCGCACGCGCCCGAAGAGGCGGGTGAGGCCGAGCAACGCGTCGAGCGCCGGTGTGGCCACCGCGACCCGCGCGCCGATTTCGCGAACCGCTGCGACCAGCGCATCCAGCTCCAGCCCGCGGCCGGCTTCAACGTCCTGGAGCATCGAGGTCTTGAACGCGCCGAGCTTGCGGGTTACGGCGAAGCGATCCTGCGCTGACTGCTGCACGTCGCAGCCGATCCGCCCGCCGATCACCGCCGCCTCGCGCATGGCCGCGGCGCAGAACGCGCTGATCAACTCATCATCGAGGATCCGGTCGGTGGTCGCGCCCGTGAGGGCGGATACCGGATTCATGGTCATGTTGCCCCACAACTTGTACCAGGCGTCGTAGCGGATCCGGTTTGAGCAGGTGACTTCGAAGCTCGCACGCGTGAGTACCTCGGCGAGGCGTGCGACCCGATCCGAGGGTTCGCCCGTGGGTTCGCCGATGATCAGGCCACGTCCCATGCGATGCGTGGCGAGGCCCGGTTCGGTGATCGCGGCGCTCGCGTGGACAACACAACCGACGACGTGCGGCAACGGGATTGCAGCGGCAATGCCACCACCGGGATCAACGCTTGCGAGCGGGCGGGATCCCAGCCCTGGGGTGCTGGCGCTGAACCACCACGGGACGCCGTTCATCGCCGGCAGCACGATGGTGTGGGGAGCGAGCAGCGATCCGAGGGTCGGGGCGAGTGGCGGCAGTGCCTGGGCCTTCAGCGCAATGATCACCAGATCCTGCGGGCCGAGGTCACGCGCATCATCCGCGACCGTGCCCGCCGGAGCGCGCAGTTGCTGACCTCCCTCGGTGAGCCGCCAGCCGTGATCGCGCAGTGCCGTGAGTGTCGCGCCGCGCGCCAGCGCGGAAACTCTCACCCCGTCACACAAGGCCAGGTGCGTCCCGAGGAAGCCGCCGATGGCTCCCGCGCCGACGATGCACACCTGCAGCATCGACGACTACTCGCGCACGTAGCGCCCGGGCGCCTCCCCGAGCGAGCTTCCCTTCACTGTCGGCTGGCGCGCCGGCACCTGCTTCGCGGACGAGCGCGCCGCAACCCATTGCTGCCATGCGGGCCACCACGAGCCCTCGAACAGCGGCGCCTTGGCGAACCACGCATCCGGGGAAAGGGTTTCAGTCGGGTTGGTCCAGGTCAGCATGCGATGGCGCCGCTTTGGATGCACCGGTCCTGAGACGATGCCCGCATTGTGACCGCCGCTGGTCAGCAGGAACGTGTAGTCGGAGCTGCGGGTCAGGGCACGCGTCTTGTAGACCGAGTGCCACGGAGCAACGTGGTCAGTCTCAGTGCCCACGACGAACATCGGCAGCTTCACATCCTTCAGATCCAGCCGCTGGCCGGCGACGCTGAACTGCCCACTTGCCAGTTCATTGTTCAGATACAGCCGGGTGAGGTACTCACTGTGC
Source organism: Steroidobacteraceae bacterium (assembly GCA_025451375.1). Taxonomy (GTDB): domain Bacteria; phylum Pseudomonadota; class Gammaproteobacteria; order Steroidobacterales; family Steroidobacteraceae; genus 13-2-20CM-66-19. The sequence goes on along the minus strand of JANWKL010000125.1, from coordinate 12,485 downwards.
ATACGAGCCGGCATGCGCGTGCCATCCGCATTCCACGCCATGAGATCGTTGAGCTTGGGCCGCTCGCCGCGCACGTACTGCTGTACTGCAGGCGCCCACAGAAGATCGCGTGAGCGCAGCAAGGCGAAGGCCCCGCCCATGCGCTCGCTCTCAAGAACGCCAGTCTTCTGCATCATGGCTTCGAGCATGCCGAGCTGACTGGGCGTGATGAACACCGACAGTTCACCGGGCTCGCTGAAGTCGGTCTGCGCCGCCAACAGAGTCACCGAGGCGAGCGCAGAATCGCGACCCTTGGCGAGCTGGGCGGCGACGATGGCGAGGAGCGTGCCGCCGATGCAGTAGCCGACCGCATGAACCTTGCGTTTCGGGATCCGGCGGCGCACCTCGGTGAGGGCATCCTGGAAGCCGAGCTTCACGTAGTCATCCATCCCGAGGCTGCGGTCAGCAGTGTCCGGGTTTTTCCAGGAAATCATGAAGACGGTATGGCCCTTCTCGACCAGGTAATTCACCAGCGAATTGCGCGGCGAGAGATCCAGGATGTAGTACTTCATGATCCACGCCGGCGTGATCAGGATGGGCTCGGCGTAGACCGTCTTGGTCTTGGGTGAGTACTGCAGCAGCTCGATGAGGCGGTTGCGGAACACCACCTTGCCGGGCGTGACTGCCACCTGCTTGCCGACCTCGAATCCTTCCGTGCCCGGGAAGTGACCGCCACCGCGCACCGTGCGCTGCGCGTCCTCGAGCCAGTACTTCAAGCCGCGGATGAGGTTTTGCCCCGACTCGGCCGCCGTGCGCTTCAGCAGTTCGGGGTTGGTGTGCAGGAAATTCGCGGGCGAGGCCGCGTCCAGCAGCAGCCGGCCGGCGAAGTTCACCCGCGCCTGGCCGGAATCCGTGCTGCCAGCCGGCGCCTGCAGCGCCTGTTGCCACCACGAAGCCCAGTTGGAGTAGGTGCGCGCCACGGCGTTGAAGGGCCATGCGTTCCAGGCCTCGTCCCCGAATCCCAGGTTGTCGCGCTCAGGCGAGAGCGGCGAGCCGGCTGATGCCCGGGCGGCGAACTGCCAGCTGTCGAGTGCTTTCTCGTAGGCGCTCTGGGCGAGAGCGGCCTGTCGCGGCGGTTGCGAGGCGACACCGAGGTACCACTGCCACCAGGCTTTGAGGTAATCGTCCGGGGCGAGTCCGCCCGTCAGGGCGGCGAGGTGGGCGCGCAGCTGGCGCTGGATGTCAGCCTTGGCGGAGGGCTGAGCTGGATCGGTGTTGGAAGCCGGCGCACCACGCGGCGCGCCGGGCTTTTTTCTGAACTGAGCTGTCACGGCGGTCCCCTTAAGGAAGACCACCAAGATATCAGGCCGCCTTCTTCGCGGGCACTGCCTTCGCGGCGATCTGCGAGCCGAGCTGGCCGACCTGTGCCTGGATCTCGGACGTTACCGTCGCAAATTCCTGGGCACGCGTGCGCAGCTTGTCCACGAACTGGTTGTTGAGGTCGCCCTGCTTGCTGAACAGCTCCATCGGGCTGGTCGCGCTCAGGGTCGCGTTCACGCGAGCGAGGCCGCTCTCGAGCAGGTCGCCGGCAAAGGCGTACTGCAGGCGGGCCAGACGCTCGATGTTCTTGAAGCCTTCCTGCTGGGCCTTGAGGACCGGCGCAAACGCGTCACGGGCGTTGGTGAGCAGGCTCGAGGGGTCGAAGTTGCGGTCGATCATGGTCATGTTCTCCAGTGCGTGTGAGGTGTGCATCCTGTGGAGAGCATTTTACATGAAGTTGTATGCAGTGCAAGAAGAATTAAGTCCGAGAGGGATGTGGGGTTCGATAGTCATCTAAATAATTGATAATACTCTATTTAATAGTAACTCAAGCACCCGCCAACTGGCCGATTTGCGGCAAATATATTGTGCGTCGCATTACATCCGGAGCCCGGCGTCAACCTCGACGCAGCGCCCGGTGAAGAAATCATTCTCGAAGATAAAGCCGACGGCGTGCGCAATCTCGTGCGGCTCGCCCAGACGCCCGAGCGGGATGGGCGCGGTCATCTTCGCCAGTGCCTCAGGCTTCATGCCGGCAACCATCGGAGTGCGCACAAAACCCGGAGCCACCGCGCCGACCCGGATTCCATAGCGAGCCAGTTCCTTCGCCCACACGACCGTCATGGCCGCGACGCCGGCCTTGGCGGCGCTGTAGTTGGTCTGCCCGGGATTGCCCGCGCGCGAGATGCTCGACACATTGACAATGACCCCGCCGCTGGTGAGGGAGATCATTCGCTGCGCGGCTTCGCGCGCGCACAGGAACACGCCGGTGAGATTGACGTCGATTACCGCCTGCCACTGGGCCAGCGTCATCTTGCCGACCACCTGGCCGTCTTTCACCTTCACCAGCATTGCGTCGCGCACGATGCCGGCGTTGTTGATAAGACCGTCCAGGCGTCCGAAGTCGGACGTTACCTGGTCGAGTGCGCCCACGACGCTGTCCTCATTGGCCGCGTCGGCGACGTAGGTGCGCACCACGATCTTGTCAGCGCTGCACTCGATGCGCGTTTCATCCAGGTCATCCGCGTTGGTATCGAGCAGGGCAAGGTTGGCGCCCTTCCTGGCGAAGTGCACCGCGAGTGAGCGACCGATACCGCGGCCGGCTCCGGTCACAAGAATGGTTTTGCCGCGAACGTCCACGTACTGCTGACTCCTGGTCGGAAAGGGATGATGAGGGGCGGTGAAGCCGGATCAGCTGCGGCGCTTGCCGGGGTCCGGAGCGGGTTCCCGGTCCTCGTCGGCAGGACTCGTCTTCGAGCCGAAGGCGGACAGCATGGAGGCCTGCATCTTTGACCACATTTCCATGTTCTGCCGCGCCATTTCCGCGATCGGCGCCATGGGTGTTTCGAGCGCCTTGGCCATCTCGGTTTGCATGACTTTCTGTTGCTGCGCGAGGCCGCCGATGCTGCGCTCGAGGTACGCCGTCAGCATCTGCTGGATGGGGTTGCCGTAGAAGCGGATGATCGCTTCAAGGAGCGGCAGACTAAGGACCGGCGTGCCGAACTGTTCCTGGGTGGCGATGATCTGTAGCAGCATGCTGCGTGTCAGGTCATCGCCGGTTTTGTCATCCACCACCTTGATGCGCTCGCCGGCGGCGACGAGTTTGCGCAGGTCATCAAGGGTTACGTGACGGCTCTCGCGCGCGTCGTAGAGCCGGCGGTTGGCGTATTTGCGTATGAGGCGTTCTTCGGCCATGGTGACTGCGGGCACAGTGTTGCTGCGGCGCCGGGCATCATAGTCCTAGTGTATGCAGCGCACAACACGCAGCACGATCCTCCCGGGCCCGGGTGAATTGGTTGATTAAAAGGGATTTTTTAGTACTTTGAGCGCCGATTGCTTGACTGCAAGTTGCGATTCGTAGCGTCGTTTTCCGCGGTGCATCCAATATGGAAAACCCATTTATGAGCAGTGCTTTCAAACCGGAGGCCGCATTTGCGAGTGCCGCTGAGGGCTTCTTCGAACTCATGAAGTCCTTCGGCGCCCAGGCCGGGGCTGGCGCAGGCGCAGCTCCGGATCCATCAGCGCTCGCCGGCTCGCTCGCCGGCCAGTTCGAGCAATGGTTGCGTGCCACACAATCGGCAGGTCCGTGGTTTTCCCCAGGCGCCGGCGCGGGCGGTAACCCGGCCGCGGGATTTGCGGCAGCGTTCAAATCGGGCGGGGGCTCGTGGCCGTTCGCTCCGTTGCCGCTCGGCGTGGGCGCCGTCCCGCAGGCAGAAGGGCAGCGCTCCTTCGAACTGCTTACGCAGCTCGCGCAGCTGCAGGCGCAGCTCGCGGGACACTGGCATGAAATCGCCACCAGCGCCGCGACCCAGTTTGCCGCGCGACTCGGCAGCCTCGCCGGCGGCGTCCCAACGCCCGATAGCGCGATGAAGGTGTATGAGCTGTGGGTGGAGTGCGCAGAGAGTGCGTATGGGGCGGCGGTGCGCAAGGATGACTTCGCCCGTCTGCAGTCTCAGCTCGCTAACGTAAGCGCGGCGCTGCTGGTTGAACAGCGCAAGCACGCTGAATCGCTGGCACGCGCCTTCGGGCTGCCGACACGCAACGAAGTGGATGAGCTCTACGGGCAGGTCAGAGAGCTGCGCCGGGAGCTTGCGGCATTGGCGCAGGCGCCTGTGGCCGCGAAGCGCAAAACCGTGGCACGTAAGAATGCAGGTCGTGGCACGCGCGCGCGAGGACGCCGGGCTTGAGGCGATCCGCCGCAGACCCGTTAGGGTTCGGCGATCTGAACGCGCGCTTCGCCGACACGCTTCACAAACTGCGGCAGGCAGCGTCTGTGGAGGTGGGCTGCTCCGCCAAGCGTGCCGTGTGGAGCCGTGGCAAGACCACGCTGTACCGCTACGCACCGCTGGCGGCTTCCGGAACCAGCGGCCGGGCCGCCCGGCATGCACGGCCGATTCTCATCTGCTTCGCGCTCGTCAACCGTCCGTACATTCTTGATCTGCAGCCGGACCGCTCGCTGGTGCGGCGCCTGCTTGAAGCCGGACACACCGTGTACCTCATCGACTGGGGAGACGCCGATGACTCCGACCGCTGCACCGATCTTGAGGACTATCTGGAACGGCACCTCGGCGGCTGCGTGGCTCATGTGCTTGCGAGCCATGACCTTGAGGCGCTCGATCTGCTCGGGGTCTGCCAGGGCGGGGTGCTGAGCCTGTGCTACACGGCGCTGCATCCGCGCCAGGTCGCGAACCTCGTGACGCTGACGACGCCGGTGGACTTTCATACGGCCGACAACCTCTTGTCGAAGTGGGTTCGCGAGCTGGACTCGGACCTGATCCGCGCGACCGGCAACATACCCGGTGAAGTCCTGAACGCGCTGTTCCTGTCACTCATGCCGTTGCGGCTGGCGCAGCAGAAATACGTGCGCCTGCTCGCCAGCAACGCCGACCAGCGCGCAGTCGAGGATTTCGTGCGCATGGAGAAGTGGATATTCGACAGCCCGCCGCAGGCGGCGGCGGCGCTGGCGCAGTTCGTGCGCTGGTTCTACCAGGAGAACCGGCTGCTGCGCGGTACGCTCGCAATCGGCGGCCGGCCGGTCAACCTGCGTGACATCCGCCAGCCCGTGTTGAATCTCTACGCCACCCAGGATCACATCGTGCCCGCGGCCGCCGCGGCTGCGATGGAGCACTGCATCGGCAGCGAGGACTACGAGAGCTGCGCCATCGACACCGGGCACATTGGCATGTACGTGAGCCGTGCCGCCCGCGAGCAGATTCCGGCACGCATCACGTCCTGGCTGCAGGCGCGTCGCTAGCGCATCAGGTGTGTGAGTCCTGCGGCGCAGCCCCACGCGCGCCGCGCCGTTGCAGGAGTTTCAGGATCCGGCCGAAACCGTGCTGGCGGGCGGTCGTTTCAATTTCAAGGTGCAGCGCGCTCGCGGCCGCACCGCCCGCAGCGGTTTGCGCATGCTGTAGTTCCCAGGCGGCGAGCTTCGCCTCGAGTGACCAGGCGAGAAAGTGGCGCCGCCCGGCATCCGCGCCCAGGGCGAGCAGCTTGTCGGCCGCGGCGCTGGGATCAGGATGCGCCGGGTCGCCGAGGCGGGCCAGGGCGATGTCCACCATGTAGACCTCCTGGCGCGAGGTTATGGATTGCCGCAGCGTACGTGCCCGGGCCAGCGCGCGGTCGCGCGCGGCGGCATCGCCGAGGGCCTGTTCACACAACGCCAGCATCGCCTCGGCGTCGGCCTCGCCGGTGCGTTCCTCCGCCGCCGCGAAACCGTGGCTCGCCTGCTGTAATCGCTCGTGCGCCGTGCGCCACTGCCCGTCGTCCATGTCGAGTTGCGCGAGCATCATGTCAGCGTTATTGGTATAGCTCATGTCGCCGCCGCTGCCGACCCGCCGTATGACGTCTTCAAACCCGGCGCGCGCCGCCGTACTGTTGCCGCGGTCTGCCTCGACCAGTGCGCAGGTGAAGCCGCTGAACACCGCAAACTGCAGATCGCTCAAGACCGCCGCCGCCGCCTGCGCGCGCACGCAGGTGGCACGGGCGGCATCGAGCTCACCGCGCAGTCTTTGCTCGTCGGCGATGTTGGTGAGCGCCCAGGCGGGCTGATGACCGGCGCGCTCCTCGAGTGTGACCACCTCGCGGTACTCGGCCAGCACCTCGTCGCTCGCCGCGTCGTCAGACTGAATCGTGGCCAGGGCCTGCAGGGTCCACGACTGCGTGGACAGATCGCCCGTTTCGCGAGCGAGCTCGAGCGCGTGGCGGGCGGCCGCCTGGGCGCCGTCGCGATCACCTGCCAGCCACATCATGCTGCACAGGTTGCGGTAGACCGCCGCCACCCCGTTCAGGTCACCGATGCTCTGACTAAGCGCCATCGCGCGCTGGTATTCCTCGCGCGCTTCCTGGTTACGATTGAGGGTTGACAACGCCTGCGCGAGATTCGTGCGCGCGGCCGCCTCGCCACGCGGATTGCGGACCACACGATACGCGTCGATAGCTGCCATGAAACCGGCGCGCGCTTCCTCGGTGCGATTGAGGTGGCTGCGCGCGCCGCCGAGGGTGAGCTGCGCTTCCGCGATGAGACCGACCGCGTCGTGCTGCTGCGCCAGCCGCAGTGCATTGGCAGCGTGCTGCGCGCTGCCCTTCGCATCAGACAGCTCGCCCGCCACGCGCGCGGCGGCGAGCTCGGTGCGCGGATCGGCGTCGGCATTCGGCAGGCGCCGCAAATCCCGCAGCGTCGCTTGTGCGCCCGCCGCCGCCCCTGCAGCGATTTGTGCGTCGATGGTCTGCAGCCGGTACTCGAGGCTCGCAGGCCTCAGCTGCGAAAGCGCCTGCCAGGCGGTCACGGCCTTGGCCCAGTCTGCGTGCTGCACGTCGACCACGGCTTCGGTCTGCAGACGCTGCTCCGGCGGGAGGTTGGCGGCGCGCTGGGCACCCTGCTCGGCGGCGGCGAGCGCCTTGTCACGGTAGCCGAGCGCCGACCACGCCTGCGCGAGCAAGGTGTAGGCGGGTGCGTAGCCGGGCGCTTCGGCCACCGCCTCGAGCAGCTCATCGCGTGCGCGCGCCGCGTCATAGTGATGCAGGGCATCGAGGGCGAAGCCGAGCCGTCGGGCTACATCGATGCTGGGCGGCTGGGCATTGGCCACGAGGCTGAGTGTTGCCGGATCCGGCGACTTCGCCCCCAGCTTGTCGCGCAGCGTCGCGCCCGCCTGCGTCACGAGCGCAATCAACCCGGTGATGCCCGACTGGTTTGAGACCGACGCCAAAAGCTCGCCCGTGCGCGTGTCCTGCAGCGCGATGTCGACCCGCAGCGGCGCGGCGTCGGAAGTCCCGGTGACGAGGTAGCTGCCGCTCACGACGTAGTCCGCGTCCAGCCGCCGCCGCAAACGCGCCAGCGTGGGCGCCGAGTAGCCGCCGGCGGCGGGCGGGGAGAGGTCGGCGCTGGCGTCGCGCACCAGTTCGTCCGGCACCACCTGCAGGTTGTTCGCCACGTTCAGCTCGGTGCCGAGCATTTCGGTCAGGGCTGGCGCGAGCCACGCGTCCTTGGCGTTACCTGAGAGGTTGCTGAAGCCAACGAATGCCACCGTGCGACCCGGGTGGTGGACCACGGATCGCGGCATGAGCGGACCGGCCAGCCGCCAACCGAGGGCCAGCGCCAGGGCGCCGGCGGCGAGTGCGCCGCCCACGAGCCAGTGACGGTTGCGGGCAGGACCCGCGCCAGCCGCGGGGCGTGCTTCGGCCATGGGCGTCGCGGTGAGCGCGCCATCGGCGCCGTCCGCAAGCGGTAGCGGTCCGGCAAGGGGCATCGTGGGGGCCGTGGAGCCGCTGGCTACCGGCGCCACGAAACGATAGCCGACTTTGGGCACGGTCTGGATGAAGCGCGAGTCGTGCTCGCCGTCGCCCAGGGCCCGGCGGATGAGCCAGATGTGCTTGGTGAGGTTGGATTCGTCCACGTAGCCGCGCGGCCACAGGAGCTTCATGAGCTCGTCCTTGCTGACCACGTGGCCGGCACGCTCCACCAGCAGCACCAGGGTGTCGAACACCTTGGGAGTGAGCGAAACGGCCTTGCCGCCTTCCGACAGGCGCCGCTCGGCAGGCTCGAGCTCGAAGCCTCCGAATCGATAAACGGGATTTCCCAGCGCGGACATGTACTTGTCGTAATCCGTCGTGGCGGCAACAAGTTTGCCAGAAAAATGCCAGCGAAACGGCGAGGACAGCGGCTGCACCAGCGTTCAGCGTGCCGGCCATGCGTGCGCCATGTCGTATCGGGATCGGATGGCTGACGGCCTGCCTCGGCTGGGGCGGGGCGCTGTGGGCCGTGCCCGCGACGGCAGCCGTACCAGCGCCGCTGCCGGCGGTCCATGAGGTCGACTGGCGCACGAGCCCCCTGGACCTGAACCTGCGCGGCCTGAACGGCGAGCGCTTCCGCTTTCGGTGCCCGCCGGGCAAGGCCGTGGCGGGCCAGGTCATCGGCAGCGGCCCCTACACCGACGGCTCCTCGATCTGCGCCGCGGGGGTGCACGCCGGGGCGATCCGCGCCGCCACCGGGGGCCTCGTCACCATCGAGGTGCGCCCCGGGGAGGCGCACTACAGCGCTTCGCGAAGCCATTTCCTGCAAAGCGAGGCGTACGAGAAGTTCTGGAGCGGCAGCTTCCTGGTGATCGTGCCGGAGGCTGCCGGGTCAACACCGTGATGCGCGCGTCCGAGCCAGAGTAGTGCGCGCCGACCCACACACACTTACTGGGAGTTCAGATCATGAAGAAGACACTGTTGCTCTGTTCGCTGCTCGCGCTGCCGGCCGGCGCCGCGGTGGCCGGCGATTTCCGCACCGGAACGTATGAGGCCACAGGAACGCACATCACCGTGAGCTTCGATGACAAGGGACAGTTTCACGTGAACAAGGGCGAGACGCTGGAGGTCACCGGCACTTACTCCGTCAAGACGAGCGAACTGCAGCTGACTGATAGCCTGGGGCCGTGGGCATGTTCCAAGGCCGGTGAGCAGACAGGCACTTATGCCTGGAAGTATGAAAATGCCGCGCTCACCTTTAGCAAGGTGGCCGATAAGTGCGAGGATCGGGTCAACAGCCTGGTCAAGCGCGCATGGAAGCGGCAAAAGCAGGCCGCGGCCGGCGCGGCCTCCACCGCGGACAGCCCCTGGACCGGCACGTGGAGGCTCGACGCGGCCAGGAGCCATTTCACCGGGCAGACCTTCACGTACTCGAAGAGCCCGGGCCAGTTGCTGCACTACGATGACGGCAGCACCGCGAGCTTCGACTTTGGAATCGATGGCAAGGAGTACAAGGCCTATTCCAACCGCACGATCAGCTGGACCGCGGCGGGTACCAACGCCTGGGACACCGTGGTCAAGGCGGAGGGCAAGGTGCGCTCCAGTGGACATATCGAGCTGTCAGCGGATGGCAAGACTCTCAACATGGTGTTCACGGGTACGAAGCCCGACGGCAACCCGTTTCGCGAGGAGGACACCTTCACGCGGGTGAGCGGATCAGACGGCCTGATCGGCACATGGCGTACGGCCAAAGTCGTCGGGCCCAGTGGACCGCAGACGTTCGTGGTCGCCGCGCCGGCTCCCGGGGTGCTGCACATCGAGGTTCCTGACATGAAGGCCCACTGGGAGGGGCGCACCGATGGCAGCGACCATCCGCTCATGGGCGGACCGCCCGGAACAACCGTTGCGAACCAGAGACTCTCGCCGACCAGGTTCACGTACGTCTTCAAGATGAATGGCAAGACGGACAACATGGGGGAGTGGAACATGGCGGCCGATGGAGGCTCGTTCACGGACATGAACTGGGTTCCGGGCCGGGAGAACGAGAAGACGACGGCTGTCTACGTGAAGCAGTAGTGCGGCGGTCACCTGCCGGGCGGCAGTGCAGCCCGGCAGGTGATGACGCGTTACCCGACAGGGAGCACGTGTGATGAGAACTCGTGACGCAGTGTTGACTTTGGTGGTACTCGGTGCCGTGGCGGCGTGCAAGACCCCGCCGGCCCCGGATCCGACCGGTGATGAAGCGGCTATTCGCGCTGCGGATGCCCGCTGGCTCGCGGCGGCGCAGGCGCATGACATCGAGCAGTCGGTGTCGTACTGGTCGGACGATGCGATTCTGCTGATAGCTGGCTCTCCGGCGATAGTGGGCAGGGACGCCATTCGGCGTTACGTCACCGGCGCATTCGCCATCCCGGACTTTTCGATTTCGTGGACCATGGATCACATCTCGGTTGCAAAGTCTGGGGACCTCGCCTACGCGACCGGCACCAACCGGATCAGTCTGACCACACCGGAGGGCAGGGCAGTGCTGGAGAACAACCGGGCCGTTGAGGTCTGGAGGAAAGAGCGCGACGGCTCCTGGAGATGCGTTGTCGACATCGCAAATTCCTCAGGAGCGCGCCCATGAAGCCGCGCCTGCCCTGGCTAGGACTTGTCCTCGCCGTCGCGCGTCTGTCGGTATGACTAACCCGGTGGCAATCCTCGGGGGCCCCTGGCCGCATGCGGTATTTAGCGCCGAAGAGCGCGCGGGCGCCCTGTGTCTGGTCGACCTGGGCCACGGTCGCAGTATCGCCAACGACGCGGCGGCCGTGGTACGCGCCCTCAGGTCAGCCGGCTATGACCTGGACGTACGGCGTGTGCTCTACCGCGATCCTGACGGCGTGTGGAATGAAATCCAGATTGAGGGTGGCTGGTTCCACAGCGTTCGGAACTTGAACTGCGACAGTCTGGAAGCGGTCATCGGGGCTTGATCCAAGTGGTCTAGCGCAACTACGTCATCCCGCCGCTGACCGAAATCACCTGCGCGGTCACGTACGAGGCGTCCGGTGAAGCGAGGAATGACACCACGTTCGCGACTTCATCGGGCAGACCGACGCGCTTCATCGGCACCAGCCGCTCGATGGCCTCGGCATCGAACATGCCCTCGGTCATGGGCGTGCCGATAATGCCCGGCGCCACGGCGTTGACCGTGATGCCGCGCGTCGCGAGCTCCAGCGCCAGCGCCTTGGTGGCGGCGTTCACGGCGCCCTTCGCGGCTGCGTAATTCACCTGACCGCGGTTGCCGATCAGCCCGGCGATTGAGGAGACGTTGACGATACGCCCCCAGCGCGTACGGATCATCGGCAGAAGCAAGGGCTGCGTCGCGTTGAAGAAGCCGTTAACCGACACATCAATCACGCGGTGCCACTGGGCGGCGCTCATGCCGGGCAGCACCGCGTCATCGTGAATGCCGGCGTTGTTCACCAGGATCTGAATCGGACCGGCCTCCAGCGCGCTGGTCAGTGCGGCGAGCGTCGCTGGTCCATCCGTGATGTCGAAGTGGATTGCCTGCGCCTCACCGCCGCTGGCGCGGATCTCCTCTACCAGCGCCGCCGCTGCGGCGACGCCGCGATGCGCATGCACGTAGACATGGTGACCGTCGCGCGCCAGGCGGCGGCACAAGGCGCTGCCGATACCGCCGCTGCCGCCGGTGACCAGTGCTCGTCTGGGGGTCTTGCTCATGGCTCAATTCTAAGTCATGGCGATGCTGGTTTGAGGCGATCCGGGTGCGGCACGTTGAGCGCGAAGCGCCGCACGCCGCCGCCCGCCGGCGCGCAGTGCCCGGTGCACCCGGTCGTTCACCTTCCCCGGGTATTCCAACGGTGCCTGGCTACCGACCGCCGGAGATCAGTTGAAGGCCGCCGCCGCGGTGGTGCAATTTTCGTTAGCATTCGCCGCTGTAAAGTTCCAGTTCTGTGTTGATGTGCTCGAGTAGTACAAGTGACTGCTCGCGTCCGCGTTGTCAGCAAGGTCGCTGTCGGTCTGGCCCGCAAAGGTCCACAGATCAAACACCGCGCCCGTGGGCGCGCCGGAAGCAAAGCCAGTAACTGGCCCCGTGCCGTCCCCCAACTGCTGAATCACCAAGCCGCTACTTGCCCCGGTTGGGGTGAACGTCGGTGCGTCAGGGATGTTTGTTCCGCAAGTGATCCCGGAGCTTGTAGCGGCGTTCTGGAACGACGAAGCCTGCGCGTTCTCCACGTCGTAATAGCGGAAGCTTCCCTGCGGCGAAGAGTAGGCTCCGGTCCACGTCATGCTCAGCGTGCATGTCGGACACGGTGAGCAATTCTGTGCGTACCAGACATTGCCGCCGCCGGGGCCGCCAGTTCTTGTGAAATTGCACTGGTCTGAGCTTGAAATGGCGGTAATCGACCCTGATCCGCTTCCCGGTGACATGTCTTGCCAAGTGAACCCCAGGATGCGGAGATTTCCTACCCACGGCACCTGAATTTTCATCGTTCCGGGAGATGAGAAAGTAATAAACGACTCATGCCCGATTGCCGCGACGTGGATGGTCGAAGGGGTGGGCGCACCATTGTTAGCGATCGCGAGGGCGACAGAGGCGGAGTTGAAGCAATCTGCCGTGTCGCCGGTCGCCGTGATCGAGGGTGTTACTGAGCCCTGTGTGGTCTGCACGAAATACTGTGAGGCCTCCGGGAAACCTTGACTATTGGCCCAAATAATGTCGGCGTTGAGTAAAG
>JANWKL010000124.1 GCA_025451375.1 Steroidobacteraceae bacterium | reverse complement strand
TACCAGGCGGGGATGCGATGGCCCCACCACAGCTGGCGGCTGATGCACCAGTCGCGGATGTTGCGCATCCAGTCGAAATAGGTGCGCGCCCAGTTCTCCGGCACGAAGCGCGGCCGGCCGTCCGCCACGGCGGCGATGGCGGGAGCCGCGAGCGGCGCGATGTTCACGTACCACGGGTCGGTGAGGTAGGGCTCGAGCACCGCGCCGCTGCGATCGCCGCGCGGCACGACCAGGCGATGTTTCTCGACGCGCTCGAGCAGTCCCGCGGCCGTAAGTTCAGCCACGACGCGCTTGCGCGCCTCGAAGCGATCAAGACCGCGCAACCGCTCAGGCGCCGCATCGTTCAACGCAGCGCGGGGGGTGAAGATGTTGATCTGCGGCAGCTGGTGACGCTGGCCGATCTCGTAGTCGTTGAAGTCGTGTGCCGGGGTGATTTTTAGGCAGCCGGACCCGAAGGCCGGATCGACATAGCTGTCAGCAATTACCGGGATCGGGCGCTCGGCGAGCGGCAGGCGCAGCTGTTTGCCGATCAGCCCCTGGTAGCGCGGATCGTCGGGGTTTACGGCAACCGCCGCATCTCCCAACAGGGTCTCGGGGCGGGTAGTGGCCACGACCAGGTGCCCGGACCCATCCAGCAGCGGGTAGCGCAGGTGCCAGAGGTGGCCGTCTTCTTCGTCCGCCTGCACTTCCAGGTCGGAGAGCGCGGTGAGCAGCACCGGGTCCCAGTTCACGAGCCGCTTGCCGCGGTAGATGAGGCCCTTTTCGTGCAGCCGCACGAACACCTCGGTCACCGTGGCCGACAGTCCTGGGTCCATGGTGAAGCGATCGCGCGACCAGTCGACCGAGTCCCCCAGGCGGCGCATTTGCTGAGTGATGGTGCCGCCGGACTGCGCCTTCCACTTCCACACACGCTCGAGAAAGGCCGCGCGCGACAGGTCCGTGCGATGCTTGCCTTCGGCGTTCAACTGCCGCTCGACCACCATCTGGGTGGCGATGCCGGCGTGATCGGTTCCCGGCTGCCACAGGGTGTCGTCCCCATGCATGCGGTGATAGCGGGTGAGGGCGTCCATAAGCGTGTGCTGGAACGCGTGCCCCATGTGCAGCGTCCCGGTCACGTTCGGCGGCGGGATCATGATGCAGTAGGGTGCGCCCGCACCGCGCGGCGCGAACCAGCCCCTGGATTCCCAGCGTTCGTAGATGCGCCGCTCGATGTCCTGGGGCGCGTAGGTCTTTTCCATTGAATGCGAGAGCCAGCGGTGCGAAGGGGCTTGATTATGCCATTAGCCGCGCGCCGGTACCCCACGCCGGTCGTCGCCTGCGCGCCAATTTGAGCTGCGGCCGGCTGTTTCCATATTTGGGAACAATTGGTTCCATTTAATGGAAGTAACCGTTACAATTGTCGCCCATGATTGTGGTCGGGACTGACGTGGTCGAGAGGTTTTTCGCGGCACGGGCCGGCCACCGCGGAATTAAGGCCGCCCGAGCGCAGTACGACGCCTGGCGCGCAATCGTCGAAAACGCCCAATGGAAAACGCCGGAGGATGTGAGGCGATCCCACCCGCAGGCGAGCATTTTCAAGGGTAGTCGGGTGGTGTTCAACATCAAAGCGAATGATTATCGACTGATCGCTTTGCTTCACTACAAGAGTGGCGTCATGTTGATCCGATTTTTTGGCACCCACAGGGAATACGACGGGATCGACGCGGAGACGGTGTAATGCGAGCCACATTGTTCATTGTTGAGAACGACCAGGACCATGCGCAGGCTAAGGCGCTGATCGAGAAGCTCATGGGCTCGGACGACGCTGCGGATCTGGCGCGAATGGCGGCTCAGGCACGGCTCATTGAAGCCTACGAACGTGGCCGCTGGCCGCGTCGGCCGCCGACGCTGCCCGATCTACTGAGTTATCTGCTGGAGCAGCATGGTCTTGCGCGCGCTGATCTGGTGCCGCTGCTGGGTACCGCCAGCCGAGTGAGTGAAGTGCTCAACGGCAAGCGCGAATTGAGCATGTCTATGGTGCGCAATCTGCGCGAGCGATTTCAGATTTCGGCGGATCTGCTGATCTCCCCGAAGCGATCGCGCGGACTGGCTGCGTAGCGCGCGACCGAACGCGCCGCCGCCTGTCAGCGCACCCGCAGCCGGCCAAAGTCGCGCCTTTGGCCGGCGGAAACGGAGCTACTGTCCGCCGAAATCGCTTCCTGCGATTTCGGCCAATGGATTAGGGCCGCCGCCGCCGTGGGCGGCACCAGCGTACATGCCGCCGGTCGCGGGCGTGGCTCGACACGCATGTGTTCCGATCACCTCGGCAGCCGAGCACTTCGAAGGAAGGCTGGCGAAGTGGCTCGCGCCGCGGCGTGTCAGCGCGCGACGCGACGCAGCAGGAAATCCGCGAGCAGCGGCGTCGGCCGGCCGGTACTGCCCTTTGGCACGCCGCTTAAGTACGCGGTGCCGGCGATATCCAGATGCGCCCATTTGAGGCCTTGCGTGAATTTGCTGAGGAACCAGGCGGCGGTGATGGCGCCACCGTCGCGTCCGCCCACGTTGGCGAAGTCCGCGAAGTTGCTCTTGAGCTGCTCGCCATACTCTTCAGTGAGCGGCAGCTGCCAGCAGCGGTCGTCGGCGCGTCGGCCGGCCTCGAGGAGTTCCCGCACCAGGGCGTCGTCGTTGCCGAGGACACCGGAGTGATGATGTCCGAGCGCCACCACGCAGGCGCCGGTGAGGGTGGCGATGTCGATGACCGCGGCCGGATGAAAGCGTCGCGCGTAGTGCAGCGCATCGCACAGGATCAGGCGCCCCTCCGCATCAGTGTTGAGAATCTCGACCGTCTGCCCGGAAGCGCTGATCGCAACGTCGCCCGGCTTGACCGCTTTGCTGCCCGGCATGTTCTCGACCGCTGCCACCAGGCCCACGACGTTGAGCTTCAGACCGAGGCTCGCCGCGAGCGTGAGGGAGGCGATCACCGCCGCCGCCCCGCTCATGTCGAATTTCATTTCATCCATCGCCGGCGGCTCTTTCAGCGATATGCCACCGGTGTCGAAGGTAACTCCCTTGCCCACCAGCACGACCGGTGCCTGACCTTCGCGCGCACCGCGGTATTCGAGCACGATGAAGCGCGGCGGTTGCTGGCTGCCCTGCGATACCGCCAGCAGGCAGCCCATTTTTTCGCGCCGGATAGCCGCTTCGTCCAGCACCTTGACGGTCAGGGACTTGTGACTCTTGGCGAGCGCGCGCGCCTGTTCGGCAAGATACGTCGGGGTGCAGATATTCGCGGGCAGGTTCGCAAGGTCGCGCTGCACCACCGCGGCAGCCGCGATCGCCGCGCCGTGGGTGAGACCGCGCGTGGCGGCGGCCGGGGTGCGCACCGGACCCGCCAGCACCTTGCGCAAGGCTGCCGGCGCCGGCTTCCTGGCGGTCTTCAGATCGTTCACGCGGTACAGCGCGTTGCCCACGATCTCGGCGACCGCGCGGCCGAAGTAATAATCGTCCAGCTCGCGCGCCGGGGGGCGGGCGATGGCTACCGCGCAGCTGCCGATGCGGGTGCGCAGCAGGGCCGCGGCGGCGTTCCCACAGGCTTTGCGCCAGGTTCTGCGATGGAACTGTTTCCGGGCGCCGAGTCCGGCGAGCAGTACCCGCGAGGCGGTCAATCCGGGCAGGTCTGCGAGCAGCAGCGTCTCGCCGGCGCGCCCCGCGAAGTCGCCGCGTTCGAGCAGCTTCTTCAGCCGTCCGCCGCAGGCCGCATCGACGCTGGCCGCTTCCGCGCTCAAGTCGGCTTCCTCGAAGATCCCGACCACCAGGCAGTCGACGCTCAACGTTGCCAGTCCCTTGCTCCATACTCCGAAGTCCATCTGCAGTCCCCCTTGCCGTTGAGGCGCGCGCGCGTCTGATTTACCTTAGTCTGGCGAGCGCGCCAACGCACCGTTGGTAGTTGTTGGGCGCGTAGTGCGCCGCTGCCGGTGCAGGCGTTGACAGTGTAACCCAAGAGCCGGGCGGGTTTCCGGCGAGCAACCTAAGGCAGATACATTGGGCAATATCCTCAGGCGCTACATACTTCGCGAGGTGATGATGGCCTGGCTGGTCGTGACGGCCGTGCTGCTGGTCATCCTGCTCGCCAACCAGGTCGTAGGCGTCCTGGAACGCGCCGCCGCCAACCAGTACCCGCAGAGCGTGGTCCTGGAGCTGATCTTCCTCGGCGCATTGCAGAATCTGTCCGTGCTCCTGCCCGTGGGGCTCTTGCTCGGGGTGGTGCTCGCCTTCGGCCGGCTCTATCACGATAGCGAGATGGCGGCGGCCTTTGCCTGCGGAGCGGGACCTGCGCATGTGTATGCGCCGGTGGCGCTGCTGGCGGTGCTGGTGACGGCGGGACTGGCGTGGCTGACTTTGGGCGCCGCCCCCGCGGCCACGGCGCGCGCCATGGGCCTGCGCAGCGAGGCCTTGCGGGCCGGGCAGTTCGCGCCCATTGCGTCCGGCAAGTTCCGCAGCTTCGGCGGCGGCAATGCGGTCGTGTATGCGCAGGACGTCAACCCCGACGGTACGCTCGCGAATGTCTTCGTCGAGCGCAATCGCGGCCCGTTGGTGGAAGTGGCACTCGCGAGCCGCGCCCGCCACGCGGTCACCCCTGATGGCATGACCCATATCCTGACGCTCTACAACGGCGAGCGTTTCGAGGGCGTGCCGGGGAGTCCCGAGTTTCGCATCGTGCGCTTTGCCGAGCACACTGTGCCGGTGCAGGTTCCCGCGAGCGTGGATGTCGTCAGGACCCTCGAGGCACTGCCGACCAGGACCTTGCTCGCATCGCGCGTGCCCGCCGAGCGCGCCGAGCTGCACTGGCGGCTCGCCATGCCGCTGATGTGCGTGGTGCTGGCGCTGGTTGCGGTGCCGCTCGCGCGCCTGCGGCCCCGCCAGGGACGTTATGCACGCGTGTGGCTCGCGGTGCTGATCTACCTGCTGTATTCCAACCTCATCTCGGTCGGCAAGGTGTGGATCGCACGCGGCACTGCGCCGCAGTGGCTGGGTTTGTGGTGGACGCACGTCGCGGTGGTGCTGCTCGCGCTGCTCGTGATTGCCGCTCCCGGTGTTACCAATCGCCTGCGCTACCGGGTGCGCGCCGCATGAGCCTCATCGACCGCTACATCGTGCGCGCCATCCTGGGGTCGGTCCTCCTGGTCATGGCGGTGCTGCTCGCACTCGGCGCGCTGTTCGTGTTCATCGACCAGCAGGACGACATCGGCACCGGCCACTACACCGCCCTGAGCGCGCTGTGGTTCACGCTCCTGAACCTGCCGCAGCAGGCCTATGAGCTGCTGCCGATCACGGCCCTCATCGGCTCCCTGCTGGGCTTGGGCTCGCTCGCCCGCGGCAGCGAGATCACGGTCATTCGCGCCACCGGCGTGTCGATTGCGCGCATCTGCGGCGCGGTGCTCATCGCGGCGGCGCTGCTGATCGGCGCCGAGGTGCTGTTGGGGGAGTTCTTTGCGCCGACGCTGCAGCAGACGGCGCGCCAGGACAAGGCGTTCAGCAAGCTCAATAACGTAAGCTTCGGTGGCGGCAGTGGCGCCTGGGTGCGCGACGGCGACCTCATTCTCAACGTCGCCGGACAGTACGGCGAGCGCCAGTTCGGCAGCATGCAGATCTTCGAGCTGTCGCCGCAGCATCGACTGCTGGCGCTCGGGCACGCCAAGCGCGCCACGGCCGGATCCAAGGGCAAGTGGCTGCTCGGGGACTACACCGAGTCGCGCTTCAGTGGCGACAGCGTCACGACGAGTCCGCCTGGACAACGTATTCTGCAATCCAATGTCACCGCGGGATTCCTCGGCCTCGCCGTGCAGGACCCGGATCAGCTGACCAGCCGCGCCCTCTGGCGTCTCATCAGCTACTTCAAAACCAACGCTCTCGACACGCGTGAGTACGTGTTCGCTTTCTGGTCGCGCATCGCCCGCACGGTGGCGATCGCCTTCGCGGTGTTGCTCGCCATTCCCTTCGTCCTGGGATCGCTGCGCTCGGCCGGCACGGGCGCGCGCATGGTGACGGGGCTGGTGTTGGGAATCGGATTCTTTCTGCTGCAACGGCTGATCGAGAGCGGCACCGTGGTGTTCGCCCTCAATCCGGTGCTGCTCGCCTGGATCCCGACCCTGCTGCTCGCGACCGTGACCCTGACGCTACTGGCGCGAGCGCGTTAGTTAATCGGCTCGACGAGCCGAGCACTTCAAGGGTCAGTTGGCGCAGGGGGCAAGAGTCGCCTGCGGCAGTGGTGCTTACGCCTATTTACGTGGCGCGAGGAGTTGGCTCAGCGAGTCCGCCGCGGAGGTGCGCACCAGGTGCGGGTAACGCAGGCCCTCGTGCCAGGCAACGCTAAGCGTGCGGTACTCATTGAAGTTCTTCACCAGCAGTTCCACCGGGGTGCTGGCCCCCTTGGCCGCTGTCACCGCATCCTTCAATGCCTCGCCTGAGAACTCCTGGCCGTTGACTGCGATGATTCTCATGCCCGGCGATAGCCCGGCCTTGAACGCCGGACCATCCCAGAGCACATCGGTGACGTCGCCGTCCTTGGCGATGAGCGCGCCCAGGGAGTAGGTGAGGTCGCTCGCGCCCCTGCTGGCGCTGAGTGCCAGCGAGGGTTTGTCGGTGTACACGAGTTTCCAGCCGTGCGCGGCCATGCCGCCCGTCAGTGACCCATGACCATCCAGTCGGGCGCGCAGGTACGAAGCCCAGTCGTACGGCGCGATCTGCTTGAGCGTGCTGACGAGGTCCTCGAAGGTGTAGGGATTGACGTCGTACTTACCGTCCTGCACGCCGAAAAACGCCTTGCAGAAGTCATCGATGCTGCGCTCCCCCCTGGAGAGTTCGCGCAGCTTTCCGTCCACATCCAGCCAGATCATCATGCCGGCGGGGTAGTAGTCGAAGCTCGCCTGGTAGCTGCGAAAGGCGCCACCGCGCCGCGACAGTACCGGATCGTTGGTGGTGTCCTGCACGGTGCGCCACTCGGTGAGCCCCGGGCGACCCTCATCGAAGCTGGCCGCGACCCAGGCGAACATGTCCTGTGACTGCTCGGGACTCCATATTCCCGATCGGGCTGCCATCACGTAGCCCCAGAACTGCGTCTGACCTTCGTAGACCCACAGCAGGCTTCCCTGCAGCGGCACGTTGAAATTCGCCGTGTTCTGGTCCGCGGCGCGGCGGTACTTGCCATCCCAGGAGTGGTTGAACTCGTGCGACAGGAGATCGTGGCGGGCCGGGCCGTCGCTCCACTTGCTGAAGGTGTCCGCATCGACGCCGTTCTCACTGGAGCGGTGATGTTCAAGTCCGATGCCGCTCATTTTATTGCTGAGCGCGAGCAGGAAGTCGTAGTGGTCGTAGTGGCGCGCGCCGTACAGCCGGTACATTTGTTGTACGAGAGTTCGGAACACCTTGATCTGCTGCGCTGTGATCTCAAGGTTCTGCGCCTCATCGGCGACGATGTTGAGGTGTACCGGAACCCGCGCGCCCGGATCCAGATCGATGCGCTTGAAATAACGGCCGGCGTAGATGGGTGAGTCAACCAGGTCGTCGTAGTCGATCGCTTTGTAGCTGACCGTGTTGCCACTCGTGCCGGCCACCTCCAGCGCCGTGGCGGATTGCCAGCCGGCCGGGTAGATCACACTCGCCGCGGCGCGGATGCGGTTGGCGTAGTAGCCGGCCGGGTAGAGGCTTACCGTATTCCATTGCAGATCGAGCATCTCCGGGGTCATCACCACGCGGCCCTGGTTCCTGTCGTACGGCGACAGGAACTGGAATGCGAGCTGTATCTCGCGGGCCCCTGCTGGCACGTCAACGTGGAAGGCGAAGACATCCAGGGGATCGCGCTTCCACGGCAAAGGCTGGCCGCTCGCCGTGATCGTGAGGCCCGCCAGTTTGTCGATGGGTCCGGAGGGCCCGTGAGTGCCCGGGATCCATTGCGGGTACAAGAGGGTCAGGGGCCCGGGAACGACCGGTATGGTTTCGTGAACGCTGAAAATGCGGTGCGCGATGTCGGTGGCGTCGACGCTGATCTTAAGCTCGCCCGG
>JANWKL010000123.1 GCA_025451375.1 Steroidobacteraceae bacterium | reverse complement strand
CGTCTAACTTAATTTCGAGGAGGGGTTTAGACGTCGCATGTGGGGTGTAAGGATATATGCGCTACCGGTTGGAGAAGAAACACCCCAAATGCGTCTGATATGCGGCTCGCCCTGGCGCAAGCGCCCTGCTTCCATGGCTGACCTCCTCCTGTATCGAGGCGAGCCATGGATCCCCGCCCGGGTCTCTTCGCCGTTGCGCGTCAGCGCATGCGCACGCGGCACTTCGCGCTGCGCACCGAGAAGGTGTATCTGCAATGGCTGAGACGCTACGTTGAATTTCATGGCAGGAAGCACCCTCGCGAGCTCGGCGCCGTAGAGCTGGAGCAATTCTTGTCCTATCTCGCCGTGCATCGCAAGGTCAGCGCTGCAACACAGAGTCAGGCGCTGCAGGCGCTGCTGTTCGTCTATCGTCACGTGCTGGAGGTGGAACTTCCATGGCTCGATGGGGTGACGCGCGCCTCGCCGTCGAAGCGGCTGCCGGTGGTGCTGAGCCGGGATGAAGTGCGCTCGCTCCTCGCGCAGCTTCAGGGTACGCACTGGCTGGTGGCGAGCCTGCTCTACGGTGCGGGACTGCGGCTGACGGAGGGGCTGCGTTTGCGCGTGAAGGACCTGGCCCTGGATCGTGGCGAACTCATCGTCCGCGACGGCAAGGGCGGGAAGGATCGCGTGACCATGCTCCCGCGCACGCTCGAAACG
Source organism: Steroidobacteraceae bacterium (assembly GCA_025451375.1). Classification (GTDB taxonomy): domain Bacteria; phylum Pseudomonadota; class Gammaproteobacteria; order Steroidobacterales; family Steroidobacteraceae; genus 13-2-20CM-66-19. The sequence goes on along the minus strand of JANWKL010000123.1, from coordinate 10,896 downwards.
CAGCTGCGGGCACACCTCGCGCGGCTGCGAGCCTGGTATGCGGACGAGCGGCGCCGCGGCCGGCCGGGTGTGTCGTTGCCGCAGGCGCTGGTGCGCAAGTTCCCGCAGGCCGGCTCGCAGTGGGGCTGGCAGTATTTGTTTCCTGCGTCCGGGCTGTGCCGCGACCCGTTCACACAGCAGCCGGTGCGGCACCACCTGCACGAGAAGGGCGTACAGCGTGCCGTGCAGCGCGCGGTGCGTCGGGCGGGACTCGTGCAGCCCGCCAGCTGCCACACGCTGCGGCACTGTTTTGCGACTCATCTGCTCGAGGATGGGTACGACGTGCGCACCGTGCAGGAACTCCTCGGGCATTCGGACCTCAAGACCACCATGATCTACACGCACGTCATGAACAAGGGCGCCAATGGCGTGCGCAGCCCGCTTGACCGCAGCGCGGGTGCTTGAGGACTACGAAGCTGCGAATCCGTGCTGGCGCCAGGCCTCGTAGACGACCAGCGCCACCGCGTTGGAAAGATTCAGGCTGCGGTTGCCGGCGCGCATCGGAATGGCAAGCTGGCGCTCGCGGGGAATCTGCCCGAGCACCGCCGCCGGCAGTCCGCGCGTCTCGGACCCGAACAGGAGCGCATCCCCCGGGGTGAACGTGGCATCGCTATAGAGGCTGCTGCCACTGGTCTCGATGCTGAAGCGGCGCGCGCCGTGCAGCGCGTTGAGGCAGGCGGGAAAATCCGCGTGCACCTGCAGCTGCGCGAGTTCGCGGTAATCAAGACCCGCGCGTCGCACCGCCTTGCCGGCGAGCTCGAATCCGAGCGGTTTCACCAGGTGCAGGGTGCAGCCGGTATTCGCGCACAGGCGGATGATATTGCCGGTGTTGGGCGGGATATCCGGCTGCAGCAGAACGATGTGGAACATGGCCTTCCGGGCGTCCGGTGGTTGACGCATGTGCGATAATGCACGCCATGGCGACGGTCAAACCAGCCGCTTCGGCTAGTGGCGCGGGTGCGGCGGCGCATGGCGCGCCGAATCCACTGGCGCTGAAATTCTGCGGCCTTAACTTCGCCTCCCCGATCGTGCTCTTGTCCGGCTGCGTGGGCTTCGGCGAGGAATACACGCGCATCGAGGGTTTCTCCAACCGCGATGCCGGCGCGATCGTCCTGAAGGGCACTACCGGCAAGCCGCGGCTCGGCAATCCGCCGCACCGCGTCTACGAAACCCCCGCCGGGATGCTCAATGCCATCGGCCTGCAGAACCCGGGCGTGGAGCATGTGGTCGACAGCATCCTGCCGCAGCTGGACTTCAGCGAGACGCGCTTCATCGCCAACGTCTGCGGCTCCACCATCGAGGAATATGTCGAGGTCACGCGGCGCTTCGATGACTCCCCGATCGATGCCATCGAGATCAACATCTCCTGCCCGAACGTGAAGGAGGGTGGCGTCGCATTCGGCAACTACCCGGACATGTCGGCGCAGGTGGTCGCCGCCTGCCGGCGGGTTACGAAAAAGCCGCTGATCACCAAGCTCTCGCCCAACCAGACCGACATCCGCGAGAACGCCCGCCGCTGCATCGAAGCCGGATCGGATGCGCTGGCGGTCATCAACACCATCATGGGCATGGCGATCGACGTCGGCACGCGCCGCCCGGTGATCGGCAATGTGCAGGGGGGCCTCTCCGGACCTGCCATCAAGCCCATTGCACTCCTGAAGGTCCATCAGGTCTACGAGGTCGCTCGCCCCCATGGCGTGCCGATCATCGGCCAGGGCGGCATCACCAACGCCACCGACGCGCTCGAGTTCATCATCGCCGGCGCGACCGCGGTCGGCATCGGCACCGCCTTGTTCTACGAGCCGATGCTCTGCCAGAGCATCAATCAGGGCATCACTGAATACCTGCGCACGCAGGGGCTTTCCGGGGTGTCGCAGCTCATCGGCACGCTGCGCACCACGCGCGAGACGCAGGACTGCGCGGTTTCGGGCTGAGACCGATCACCTCCAAGGAGGTTTCTGATGACCAGGACATCCGCCTCTTCCGCGGGCATCGTGTTGCTCGCCGCCCTGCTCGCGACCGCGCTCGCGGGCTGCGTGGTCACGCCCTACAACCCGCAGCCGGTCGGAGCGCAGCCGCCGCTGGCGGATGAGGCTGACCAGGAGCAGGCGAGCGAGCCGCCGCCGCCGCTGCCGGTCTACGAGCAGCCGCCGTGTCCCGAGGAAGGCTACCTCTGGACGCCGGGGCTGTGGCGCTGGGGTGCGGAAGGGTATTTCTGGGTGCCGGGAACCTGGGTCGCGCCGCCGCAGGTCGGGATGCTGTGGACACCCGGCTTCTGGGCGCTGGCCGGTGCGGTGTACGTGTTCCACGCCGGTCACTGGGGAAATCACGTCGGCTACTACGGCGGGATCAACTACGGCGGCGGCTACACCGGCTCCGGTTACGCCGGCGGCCGCTGGAACAACAATCGCTTCCAGTACAACACCGCGGTCAGCAATGTGAACGTGCTCAACGTTCACAACACCTACAACGAGACCGTGGTCAACAACGTCACCATCAACAACACCAACGTGCAGCGCCCGAGCTACGTCGGCGCGGCCCCGGCGCGGCCCCAGCCCAACCGGGCGGAATACGGGGCCTCGCGCGAGCCGCACTATGCGCCGACAGCGCCGCAGGCTCAGCACCACGACGCGGCGCGTACCAACCCGATGCAGAACGCGGTGCGCAATGAGGGACGTCCGCCGGTGGCGGGCACGCCGCGCCCGGGCGCGTTCCAGGAGCGCGGCGTGACGGCGGCCAAACCGGTTGGCGAAGCGTACCGTCCGCAGCGTGCCCAGGGGGAGCAGCGGGGGCCGGAGAACCGGGGCCGCGAGGAAGAGCGCCACTAAGCGCTGCGATGCGCCTCGCGCTATAGCAAGAGCTGCTGCCCGCCCGGACCAAGCGGCGCGGGCGGCGGGTTCTGCAGCCGCACGCTCGTCGGCATGGCGGCGGCGAGGTTGACCTCCATGACGCGCAGGCGCTCGAGGATGCGCAGGTTGATGCGCTGCTGAGTGTCGGCGTAGGCGGCATAGTCCGGCCGGGTCATGAAGTACACGACCTCGAACTGCAGCGCCGAATCCCAGCTCAGGAGGTGACAGCGCTCGAAGCGCGTGTCGGGGGTCGCCTCGATGATCTCGCGCACCGCGCGCGGGATGGCCACCAGCGCCGGCACCGGTGTGCCGTAATCGACGCCGACGCGAAACAGCGCGCGGCGCTCCTTCATGCGGCCGAAGTTGCGCACCCGCGCCTTCACGATATCGCCGTTGGCGAAGATGATCTGCTCGCCCGTGACACTGCGCAGCCGCGTGCTCTTCACCCCGATGTACTCAACCGTGCCCTGGTAGTCATCGATGGTCAGGGAGTCGCCAATGATGAACGGCCGGTCGAGCGCGATGGACAGCGAGGCGAGCAGATCGGAGAGCACCGTCTGCACCGCGAGCGCGAGCGCGATGCCGCCGATGCCTAAGCCCGCGAGCAGCGGCCGGATCTGCACCCCGAGGTTGTCGAGCGCCAGCAGGAACGCGATCGACCAGATGACGATCGCGGCGACGAACAGCACCACCTCGAGGGAACTTGAAAGCACCGCCGCCGGTGCGCCGGCGCGCGCGCGCCGCGCAGCGATGCCGTAGCGCACCGCCGCCATCGCCCACATCGCCGCCTGCATCCAGAACAACAGCGCCAGCGCCACCGTGAGGATGCGATCCAGGCGCGGCGGGAATGTCAGGTTGCGCGAACCGAGCCACACCGCGACACCCCAGAGGAAGAAGCGATTGGTGCGCTCGACCAAGAGCGCCGCCAGATCAACGGCGTCGTGGGCGCGCGCGAGGCCGAGCGCGCGCAGACGGGTGCGCCGGGCGCTGATGAAGCGCTGCGCGAGCGGCAACACGGTGAAGGTGATGAGAAAGGTCGCGAGCGCCAGCACCCACGCGCTGACGGGGTTCGCGAAGTAACTGCTGCTCCAGATTTCGGGTACGCCAGGCATGGGCGCGAACCTTACCTCAAGTGCGCCGTGGGCGACTATTCATCGCCGGTCTCCTCCGGTGCGGCATCGCCGTTCATGCCCAGCTCCTTGAGCTTGCGCGTCAGGGTATTGCGGCCCCACCCCAGGAGCTTCGCGGCTTCCTGGCGATGTCCCTGGGTGCGCTTGAGAGCCACGCGAATCAACACCCGCTCGAACTGCGGCAGCGCCGCATCCAGGAGCGGCGTGCCGCCCGCAGCCAGCTGCCCTTCCGCCCAGCCTCCCAGGCGTGTCATCCAGTCGGTCTGTGCGGGGGCGGTGTCGGCGGTGGCGATCTGCGGCGGCAGGTCGGCCACGTGCACCACGCTTCCGGGCGCGAGTACCGAGAGGCGCCGGCAAAGGTTGACGAGCTCACGCACGTTGCCGGGCCAGGCGTGTGCGGTGAGGCGCGCCAGCGCATCCGGGGCCAGCCCCTTCTGCTCCACGCCGAGTTCGCGCGCGGCCACCTCCAGGTAATGCTGCAACAGATCCGGAATGTCCTCGCCGCGCGCCCGCAACGGCGGCAGCTCGACGCGGATCACGTTCAGCCGGTGATACAGATCCTCTCGGAACAGTCCGCGCGTCAGGCGCCCTTCGAGGTCCTGGTGGGTGGCGGCGATCACGCGCACGTCCACGCGAATCGGCGTCTGCCCGCCGACCCGATAGAACTCCCCTTCGGCAAGCACGCGCAGCAGGCGCGTCTGCAGCGGCACCGACATGTCGCCGATCTCGTCGAGAAACAACGTGCCGCCATCGGCCTGTTCGAAGCGCCCCCGGCGCTGGGTGTCGGCGCCGGTGAAGGAGCCGCGCTCGTGGCCGAAGAGTTCAGACTCGAGCAGGTCGGCGGGAATGGCCGAGGTGTTGAGTGCGATGAAGGGCTTGCCGGCGCGCGGGCTGTGCTCGTGCAGTGCGCGTGCCACCAGCTCCTTGCCCGTGCCCGACTCCCCGGTGATGAGGACCGTCACGCTCGAGCGCGCGAGGCGCCCGATGGCGCGAAACACCTGCTGCATGGCCGGCGCCCTGCCCAGGAGCTCGGGGATCCGCGCAGCTGCGCCCTCACCGCTCCCCGGCAGTCCCGCGCTCGCCGCGCGTCGCACCAGGGCAACCGCCTGATCGATGTCGAACGGCTTGGGCAGGTATTCGAACGCGCCGCCTTCGTACGCGGACACGGCGCTCCCCAGATCCGAGTGCGCCGTCATGACAATCACCGGCAGCGCCGGGCGCTGGTCGCGGATCTTGCGCAGCAGCTCAAGTCCCGACGCTCCCGGCATGCGGATATCGGTGATGAGGACATCGGGAGCTTCGCGGCGCAGGGCGTCCAGCGCCGGTTCCGCCGCCTCGAAGGCGCGCGCCGTCATGCCGTCATTGCGCAGCGCGCGTTCCAGCACCCAGCGGATGGAAGCATCGTCGTCAACCAGCCAGACATTCAGCGGCAAAGTGCTCATGGGCGGTCTCCGAGCGGCAGCAGCAACGTGAACACGGTGCGCCTGGCTTCGCTCTCGAATTCGATAATGCCGCCGTGGCGGGACACGAGCTCCTGCGCGACCGCAAGTCCAAGGCCTGTGCCCTGGGAGCGGCCGGTGACCAGCGGATAGAAAATGGAGGAGCGCAGGTGTTGCGGAACTCCCGGGCCGTTGTCCTCGACTTCGATGCAGGCGATCAGCCGGTGCGCTACCGAGCCGATGCTGGCGTGCGAGCGCGCCCGCGTGCGCAGCACGATCCGGCCCTTGCCTTCCGGCGCCAGCGCCTGCAAGGCATTGCGCGCCACGTTGAGCAGCGCCTGGATGAGCTGGTGGCGATCCAGGTGCGCGTCCGGCAGGCTCGGATCGTAATCGCGTTCGATGCTGACCCCGGCCGGAGCTTCGGCGCGCACCAGGTGATACACGTGCTCACAGATCTCGTGAATGTTGAGCACGGTCTTGTTGGGCGCATCACTCGGCCCCGACATCGAGTCCACCAGCGCCGCCAGGCGATCCGCCTCGCCGATGATCACCCGCGTGTATTCCTTCAGGGCCGCGGCCGGCAGCTCCCGCTCCAGCAGCTGCGCCGCGCCGCGCAACCCGCCGAGCGGGTTTTTTATTTCGTGGGCGAGCTGGCGCACCATGAGGCGGCTGCCGTCGAGGCGCGCCAGGAGATCGTTCTCGCGCGAGATTTTCTGGCGCTGGGTGGTGTCGGCGAGTTCGAGCAACAAGTGCGTACCGGTGAGCCCGGGGAGTGGCGTGATGGTCACATCCAGCGTGCGCACTTCGCGTGGCGCGCCGGCGGGACGCACCGCGAGCTCGCGGTCGGCGATGCCTTCGCCGGTTTCCAGCGCGCGCTTGAGGATCTGGTTCAGTCCGTTGGTGTCGTGCAGGAACTCGGCAAACGGCCGGCCGCGTGCGCACCGAAGGCTGAAGGCCAGCAGGTCCTGCGCCGCGACGTTGGCGTACACCGGGCATAGCTGCGCGTCGAGCATGATGATGCCGGTGGCAAGCGCGTCGAGCAGATCCGCCGGATCGAAGTGCGCGAGCGCGGAAGGGTTGGCGTACTCAGCGGCCATGGTGTGGCCGCGGGTACCCGTGCGTCAGTGCGGCCGGTTCGGCGGGGGCTGATTGGCGGGATTCTGGGGATTGGCGGCGCCCAGGACCGAGGGCTCGCGCACGTAGAACGTCACGCCGCCCGACTGGCAGGCCACCTTGCCGGCGCTGTCGCGAATGACAATCGAGACCGTGTGCTCGCCGCGATCCACGTTCGGGAGCGTGAACTGCAGGCCCTCGGTCGGTTGGCCGGCAACCATGCGCCCGTCGAGCATCACGAAAATCTGCGCATCCGGTCCCGGCGGCGGATCCGCCTGGGCACTGACCGCTACGGAGGTGACGCTGGTGAAAGTCTGTTGGTCCGTGGGCGAGATGACCGCGCACTTGTAGGAGAGCGGCGGCGCCGCGGTGTCGGCAACCGCGGCGGGCTCGGCGTACTGGGTCGCCTTGTAAGTCTGCGGCGCGCCGAGCTGGATCTTCTGCGCGTTCTCGTGCGGCTGGTCGCTGTAGTGGACGACGCCGTTCTCGTCCACCCACTTGTAAATGGGTCCCGCCAACGCCAGCGGGGCGGCGAGCAGCATTAAGGTAAAAAGCTTCCAGCGCATAGTGAGTGAGCATAGCGCTGCCGGAGGCTTCCCATACAGGCGGGTGACGGCATTCTGTGAACACCGCCACCCGCATGCGCTGGTTTTGGTCGCCTGCGGAGCCACTCGGGGGTGCCATGCACCTCATTTGCACCATCAGCAGCTGTAGTACAGCTCGAGCTCCACCGGGTGGGTCGACATGCGGAACTTCGTCACCTCCTGGAGCTTGAGGTTCATATACGCGTCGATGACGTCGTTGGTGAAGACCCCGCCGCGCGTCAGGAACTCGCGATCCTGATCGAGGCTCTCGAGCGCCATGTCCAGGGAGTGGCACACCGTCGGAATGTGTTTCGCCTCCTCGGGCTCGAGGTCGTACAGGTCCTTGTCGGCCGGATCCCCGGGGTGGATCTTGTTCTGAATGCCATCGAGGCCGGCCATCATCATGGCCGCGAACGCGAAGTACGGGTTGGCGCACGAATCCGGGAAGCGCACTTCGATGCGCCGCGCCTTCGGGTTCGACACCCATGGGATGCGGATCGACGCGGAACGGTTGCGGGCGGAATACGCGAGCATCACCGGCGCTTCGAAGCCGGGCACCAGGCGCTTGTAGCTGTTGGTGCCCGCGTTGGTGAAGGCATTGAGGGCCTTGGCGTGCTTGATGATACCGCCGATGTAGTACAGCGCCGTGTCGGAGAGTCCGCCGTACTTGTCACCCGCGAACAGCGCCTTGCCGTCTTTCTGCAGCGACTGGTGTACATGCATGCCGCTGCCGTTGTCGCCCACCAGGGGCTTGGGCATGAAGGTCGCGGTCTTGCCGTAGCCGTGGGCGACGTTCTGCACGACGTACTTGAGGATCTGCACCTGGTCAGCCTTCATGACCAGACCGCCCGCGCCGATGCCGATCTCGGACTGGCCGCCGGTGGCGACTTCGTGGTGATGCACCTCGACCTTCAGTCCCATCTCCTCGCAGGCGAGACACATCGCCGAACGGATGTCCTGAAACGCGTCCACCGGCGGCACCGGGAAGTAGCCGCCCTTGATACCCGGGCGATGTCCCTTGTTGCCTTCCTGGTACTCGGTCGGTGAATTCCACGCGCCCTGTACCGAGTCGATGGAATAGAACGAGCCGCGCATTTCGTTGCCGTAGCGCACGCTGTCGAAAATGAAAAACTCGTTCTCCGGACCAAAGAGCGCGCCATCGGCGATGCCGGTGGACTTCAGATACCCTTCCGCGCGCTTGCCGAGTGAGCGCGGGTCGCGCTCGTAGCCCTGCATGGTCGTCGGCTCGACCACATCGCAGCGGATGTTGACCGTGGTCGCCTCGAAGAACGGATCGAGAATGGCCGTGTTGGCTTCGGGCATGAGGATCATGTCCGACTCGTTGATGCCCTTCCAACCGCCGATCGAGGAGCCATCGAACATCTTGCCGTCGCGGAACAGGTCCTCATCCACCAGCTGCGCCGGGATGGTGACGTGCTGCTCCTTGCCGCGCGTATCGGTGAAGCGCAGGTCCGCGAATTTCACCTGTTTTTCTTTAATGAGTTTCAGGACATCACTGGGGGTCATATCGCCTCCGGAAAAGGGGGAAACCTCGCCAGCACTCCTGGCGGGAATGGATCTCTAGTGCAGGGCGCGTGCCAAAGTAGTCGGTACATGAAATCAAGCGGTTAGAGCGCGTTGGGCAGCTCGTGCGCACCATAATGATGCGTGGGCGCCAGAATATTGCACTGATTTTGTGCAGAGTGCACGCCTGCCGGGGTCAGACCGGATGAGCTGGCGGACCCATGCGCGCTACTGGTGCATGGAGCGTCGCCCCCGGCGCCCACAGATCTCCTCCCAATCACCTGGCGCGTGCGCACCGTATACTCGCGCGCTCCTTGAGATCTGATGAGTCGCCAGACCCATGAAAATCGGCCGCGCGCCGCGCACCTTTCAGGAGCTGATCTTCGCGCTGCAGCGCTACTGGTCGGAGGCTGGCTGCGTCATCCTGCAGCCCTACGACATGGAAGTCGGCGCCGGCACTTTTCATACCGCGACCTTCCTGCGCGCGGTGGGTCCGGAGCCCTGGCGTGCGGCGTACGTGCAGCCCTCACGCCGGCCGAGCGACGGACGTTACGGCGACAACCCATTCCGGCTGCAGCACTACTACCAGTACCAGGTGGTGATCAAACCCTCGCCGCTGCCGATCCTCGATCTGTATCTGGGCAGCCTCGCAGCGGTCGGCCTCGATCCGCTGGTGCACGACGTGCGCTTTGTCGAGGACAACTGGGAGTCGCCCACGCTGGGCGCCTGGGGCCTGGGCTGGGAGGTGTGGCTGAACGGGATGGAGATCACCCAGTTCACGTACTTCCAGCAGGTCGGCGGCCTTGACTGCCGACCGGTGACCGGCGAGATCACCTACGGACTCGAGCGGCTCGCCATGTATCTGCAGGGCGTGGAGAGCATCTACGACATCGTGTGGAGCGAGGGCGCATCGGGGCGGGTCACCTACGGCGATGTCTTCCACCAGAACGAGGTCGAGCAGTCGGCCTACAACTTCGAGCACGCCGACGTGCCGACACTGCTGCGGCACTTTGAAGATCACGAGCGCGCCTGCCGGGCGCTGCTGGACGCGAAGCTCGCACTGCCGGCCTACGAGCAGGTGCTGAAGGCCTCGCATACCTTCAACCTGCTGGATGCGCGGCGGGCGATATCCGTGACCGAGCGTCAGCGCTACATCCTGAAAGTGCGCACCCTCGCGAGCGCGGTGGCGAAGGCCTACCTCGAGAGCCGCGAAGCGCTCGGATTCCCGCTGCTGAAGGCGGCGAACGAAACGGCCGCGGCGGCCACAGGCGAGGCGCGCGCATGAGCACCGCGCACCATGATTTCCTGGTCGAAATCGGCACCGAGGAGCTGCCACCGAAGGCGCTGCTGACGTTGCAGAACGCCTTCGTGACCGCACTCGGCGCGGGGCTCGACAAGGCTGGCCTTGAGCACGGTGAGATCAAAGGATTCGCGACGCCGCGGCGCCTCGCGGCGCGGGTGTCGCGCCTGGCCGCCGCGCAGCCCGAGCAGCACCTGAAGCGCCGCGGGCCGCCGGTGAGCGGCGCATTTGATGCCGCGGGGGCGCCGACGCGCGCCGCGCTCGCCTTTGCAGACAGCTGCGGCACCCCGGTCGATGGCTTGCAGAAGCTCGATGAGGGCAAGGGCTCGTTCCTCTTTTTCATCGGCGCCAAACCGGGACGGGCTGCAGCGCTGCTTTTGCCCGCGATCGTGCAGAGCGCGCTCGATCAGCTGCCGATTCCGCGCCGCATGCACTGGGGTGATGGCACGGCCCTGTTCGTGCGGCCCGTGCACTGGGTCGTCATGCTGTTCGGCAAGGAGGTCATCCCGGCGACGCTCCTCGACACCCCTGCGGGTCGCATGACCCGCGGCCACCGCTTCCACGCGCCCAAGCCGATTCGCATCGCGAGTCCCGGACTTTATGAGCGCACGCTGAGTGAGCGCGGCTACGTGCTGGCCGACTTTGCGGTCCGGCGCGAGCGCATCCGCAGCGAAGTGACCGCTGCCGCCGCGGGCCTGAACGGCCGGGCGCTGATTGGGGAAGGGCTGCTCGATGAGGTAACCGCTCTCGTCGAGTGGCCGGTCGTGATCGCCGGAAAGTTCGAAGCGCGTTTCCTGTCGCTGCCGCGCGAGGTGCTGATTTCCACCCTCGAGGACCACCAGCGCTACTTTGCGGTCGAGGATGCGCACCGTCAGCTGCTGCCCGCGTTCATCACGGTGAGCAACATTGAGAGTCGCG
>JANWKL010000122.1 GCA_025451375.1 Steroidobacteraceae bacterium | reverse complement strand
GCGAGCGGGTGGCGGCCCAGGAACTCCGGCAGCATCGCGTACTGGTTACAGGCCTTGGGGTTGTACTTCATCGTGCACGACCCGAGCGGGTAGAAGTGCGTGTCGATGGAGAAGTTCAGCTGCGAGAGACGCGTGAAGTGGCGCACCGCCTCGAGTTCGCCGACTTCCGGCAGTTCGGGCGCATTCGCCCGGCGCAGCTTCGGCGGCAGATCCGCGAGCGCCGCTGGCGCGGTTTCCTCAGGCCACTGATCGCTCGCGCCGCGCCCCGCGTGCGAGTACTCGAAAATCACTTTTTCACGGGCAGGCATGTAGTCCTCGTCAGGCCGCGCGCGCCTGGTGCATCACTTCGCCGAGCGCCTGGGCATAACGCTCAATGTCGGCATGGGTCTTGGTCTCGGTGGCGCACACCAGCACCGCCGGCCCAAGTTCCGGGAAGTAGCCCCCGAGCGCGAGACCGCCATGGATGCCGCGCTCGCCCAGCGCTTTCAACACCGGAGCCACCGGGCGGTCGAGCACCAGCACCGTCTCGTGGAAGCACGGACCTGCGAACGCGACGCGTACACCCGGCACACGAGTAAGCGCTGCAACCAGCTCGCGCGTGCGCGCGTGCGATGCGGCAGCGGTGCGCGCCAGCCCCTGCGGGCCCATGATCGACAGGTAGATCGTCGCCGCGGTCACCGCCAGACCCTGATTAGTGCAGATGTTGGAGGTCGCCTTGGCGCGGCGGATGTGCTGCTCGCGCGCCTGCAGCGTGAGGGTGAAGCCCTCGCGGCCCGACAGATCCAGCGTGCGGCCGACAATGCGCCCGGGCATCTGTCGCACGTACTCCATGCGCGTGGCCATGAAACCAAAGTACGGGCCACCGGAGGACAACGGCACGCCCAATGGCTGCCCCTCACCCACCGCAATGTCCGCGCCGCGCGTGCCCCACTGCGCCGGGGGCTTGAGCAGCGCGAGCGAGGTGGGGTTGACCACCGCGATCACGAAAATGCCGCGCGCGTGCGCCCAGTCGGTGAGCGCGTCGACGTCCTCGATGCGGCCGAAGAAATTCGGCTGCTGGATGACCATCGCGGTCACATCCTGGCCGTCGTATTTCTTCAGCGACTCAACCAGCGTGACGCCCGCTTCGGTGCAGTAGGGCAGCTCGACGAACTTCAGTCCCATGTTGGAGGCGCTGGCGACGGCCACCTGGTGGTAGTGCGGATGTACGGTCGCGGGCACCAGCACCGTCAGGGATTTCGACTTGCGATTGGCGCGCACGGCCATCAGCGCCGCTTCCGCCATCGCCGAGGCGCCGTCGTACATCGAGGCGTTGGCGACTTCCATGCCGGTGAGGCGTGTGATCATGCTCTGGAATTCGTAGATCACCTGCAACGTCCCCTGGCTCGCTTCCGCCTGGTAGGGGGTGTAGGCGCTGTAGAACTCCCCGCGCGTCGTGACGGCCCACACGGCCGCCGGAATGTGGTGCTCGTAGGCGCCGGCGCCGATGAAGTTCAGCGGCGCGCCATCCAGGCGCGCGCGCTCGGTCATCAGCCGTCCGATGGCCATTTCATTGAGTTCTTCCGGCACGCCCGCCAGGGACTTCACCCGCAGATTGGCCGGGATCTCATCGAACAGATCCTCGATGCCCTGGGCGCCGATGGCGGCCAGCATCGCCGTGACGTCCGCGGGCGTATGGGGAATGAAGGCCACGGATCAGCCCTCCGCCGCCAGGAATTTTTCGTAGTCGGCCGCGGACATGAGCGCCGCGGCGGCGAGCGCGCCGGCTGCCGGACGCAGTCGCATCAGCCAGGCCGCATAGGCATTGGTATTTACCGCTTCCGGCTCGTTCGCCAGCTGCGGGTTGCCCGCGGTGATCTCGCCTGCAATGGGTGCATAGACATCCGAGGCCGCCTTGACGGATTCGACTACGGCGCACGCCTCGCCCGCCTTGACGACGCGGCCCGCGTCCGGGACCTCGACGAACACCAGATCCCCGAGTGAGTGCTGGGCGTGATCAGTGATGCCGATCTCGACCGTCCCGTCGGCGAGACTCTTCACCCACTCGTGCGACCTGGTGTACTTAAGATCAGCGGGAACAGTGCTCATGGTGTAACTCCGATCAATGCCTTGCCGTTACGGACGAACGGCGGCTTCACGACCCGCGCGTTCAGGAGCTTGCCGCGAATGTCTACCTGCACCTGATCGCCGGCCCCGGCCGGCACACGCGCCAGGGCGATCGAGCGTTCAAGCGTGGGGGAAAAGCTGCCGCTGGTGGTCTCGCCCTCGCCGACCGTACCCGCCACCACCCGCTGGTGACTGCGCAGTACGCCGCGGTCCTCGAGCAGGAGTCCGACCAGCTTCTTAGGTGAACCGCTCTTCCTGATGGCGGCGAGGGCGGCGCGGCCGATGAAGGCGCGTTCCTGCGGTTCCATCGCCACCGTCCAGGCAAGGCCGGATTCGAACGGGTTGGTGTTCTCGTCCATGTCGTTGCCGTAGAGGTTCATGCCCGCCTCGAGCCGCAGCGTGTCGCGCGCACCGAGGCCACAGGAAGCCACCCCCAGCTCGTTGAGCTTGCGCCACGCCGGCACCGCATCCTTCGCGGGCATCATGATCTCGAACCCGTCCTCACCGGTGTAACCGGTGCGCGCCACGAACCAGCCGCCCAGCTCGCGGCCGACGAAGGGCTCAAGCGCCAGCGCCGCCGGCGCGTCTGCTGGCTTGAGCAACTGCACCGCCTTGGCACGCGCCTCCGGTCCCTGGACGGCGATCATCGCCAGGTCATCGCGCTCGGTCACTTCAACATTGAAGCTCACCGCCTGGCTACGAATCCAGGCGAGATCCTTGTCCCGCGTGCCGGCATTCACCACGGCGCGGAACCAGGAGTCGCTGAGGAAGTACACGATCAGGTCATCAAGTACGCCGCCCTGCTCATTCAGCATGCAGGTGTAGAGCGCCTTGCCGGGGATCTTGAGTTTCGCAACGTCGTTGGCGAGGAGGTGCTGCAGGAATGCGCGCACGCGCGCACCCTCGAGGTCGACCACGCACATGTGCGAGACATCGAACATGCCGGCGGCGCGGCGCACCGCATGGTGTTCGCCGATCTGGGAGCTGTACTGCACCGGCATGTCCCAGCCACCGAAATCCACGATGCGGGCGCCCAGCTCCTGGTGCAGCTTGTAGAGCGGTGTTTGTCGTCCCATGCGGCACCTTTCGGAAGAGTCAGGCAATAAAAAAACGACAGGCGGGCGGCCGCGTAATGGCCAGGCCCCTGCCGCCCTTCTGTCCTGTGACCTGAGAGATCGGGTGCGCATCTCGCACCGCTCCCCTTCGGTGGGCGGCCCTCATCAGGTCCGCCGCTCTCCAGAAGCCCCTGCCGGACGCCTGCGCGTCCTGGCCATCTGCCGTTCCTTTGCCTGAGCGTTTCCGGGCGGAATTTGCGCCTTCGGCGTTCCGTCGCTTTGAGCGCCGGACTCTCTCCGAACAGACTTCATTCGGGGCGCGGCATGATAGCAGTCCCGGTAGAATCTGGGCATTACAGGCAGTGCAGTTCGCGCATGAGCATTTCACGCCGTTCATCAGTCCAGGTGGCCATCGCCGGGGTCCGCGTCGGAGGCGGCGCCCCGATCGTGGTCCAGTCGATGACCAATACCGACACCGCGGACATCGAGGGCACGGTGCGGCAGGTGCAGGCGCTGGCGCGCGCCGGCTCCGAACTCGTGCGCGTCACGGTCAACAGCGCCGAGGCCGCCGCCGCGGTCGCCCCGATCCGCGAACGGCTGGATCGCTCGGGAATACGCGTACCGCTCATCGGGGACTTTCATTTCAACGGCCACAAGCTGCTGCGTGAGCACCCCGACTGCGCCGCCGCGCTCGCCAAGTACCGCATCAACCCGGGCAACGTCGGCCGCGGCAGCAAGCGCGATCCGCAGTTTGCGGAAATGATCGAGACCGCCTGCCGTTACGACAAGCCGGTGCGCATCGGCGTGAACTGGGGGAGCCTCGACCCCGAGCTCCTCACCCGTCTCATGGATGAAAATTCCGCCCTGCCGCAGCCGCGCGACGCCCAGCAAGTCACGCGCAGCGCCGTGGTGCTCTCGGCCCTGGGCAGTGCCGAGCGCGCCGTTGAACTCGGACTGGCGAAGGAGCGGATCATCCTGTCGGCGAAGGTGAGTGGCGTGCAGGATCTGATCGCGATCTATCGTGATCTCGCTGCTCGCTGCGATTACCCGCTGCACCTGGGGCTCACCGAGGCCGGCATGGGCTCGAAGGGCATCGTCGGCTCCACCGCCGCAATGGCGGTGCTGCTGCAGGAAGGCATTGGCGACACCATCCGCGTCTCGCTCACGCCCGACCCGGGCGGGGATCGCACCCAGGAGGTCATCGTCGCGCAGGAAATCCTGCAGACCATGGGGCTGCGCGCGTTCACCCCCATGGTGGTCGCCTGCCCCGGGTGCGGACGCACCACCAGCACCGTGTTCCAGGAGCTCGCGCAGCAGATCCAGTCGCACCTGCGCGCCCGCATGCCGCAGTGGGCGCGCGAGTACACCGGCGTGGAGGATATGACCGTCGCCGTCATGGGCTGCGTCGTCAACGGCCCGGGCGAGAGCAAACACGCGAACATCGGCATCAGCCTGCCGGGAACCGGTGAGCGCGCGGTGGCGCCGGTCTACGAGGACGGCGCGAAGACCGTCACCCTCAAGGGCGAGCGTATTGCCGCGGACTTCCAGGAAATCGTCGAACAGTACGTCGCGCGCACCTACGCGCGCAGGATGACGCCATGAGCACGCTCGCAGAACGCAAATGCAAACCCTGCGACGGCGGCGTCGTGCCGCTCGAGCTTGCCGCGGCGCAGAAGTACCTGGCGCAGGTCTCTGCCGCCTGGGCACTGACCGACAACGCGCACGCCCTGCACCGCGAGTTCGGCTTCAAGGACTTCTACCGCACCATGAGCTTCGTGAACGCGCTCGCGCACGTTGCGAACATCGAGGATCACCACCCGGATCTTGAGGTCGGCTACAACTACTGCCGCGTGACCTTCACGACGCACTCCATCCGCGGGCTCTCGGAAAACGACTTCGTGTGCGCTGCGAAGGTCGATCTCATACCGTCGAGTTAGGCAGCGTCAGCTGCCCGCAGCGTCGCCGCCACCTGCAGGCGCAGGCGGAAACCTCGCGCCGTTCGCCTCCAATGGCAACCGCAGCGCGTTCGTCAGATAACTTACGGTCCGGTAGAACCCCGCAAGCATCAACAACTCGATCATGGCTTCCTCGTTAAAGATCGCGCGCAGCGATTCCCACAGCTCATCGTTGAGCGAACATTCGCCATGCAGCGCATCGCACATCTGCAGCAGGACCCGGTCCTCGGCACTCCAGCACAGGTCTCGCGGACCACCCCGAGCGAGTGAAGCGATCTGCGGCGGGGTCAATCCGACGCGCGCTCCGAAGAGCGCGATATGCACGCCCCATTCATATTCAGATCCGCACAGCGCAGTTGTTCGATCGATGACGATCTCGCGCTGCCTGAGCGTCAGGTGCCCGCGATCAAGCAGCCCCCCGGAAAAGAACCTGCTGAAGAGGCGCTCGTCACGCGCCAGAGTGGTGAAGAGCACGAGAGGTGGGGATCCCGGAGGCATGGTTCTATCGAGCCAGCCTTGCACCGCCGCGCTGAATGGGGCCGTTTTCGCAGCGACACGTGCCGTCATACCTGGTTCCATGCTATAGTTTCTATAGCACAACGTAAGCCTATTGCTATGAAAAGTAAAGCAAGAATGCTCGGGATTACCGGCCCGGTCCGCGGCTCCGGGACTGGTCGCCCCATTATGGTGGTGCTCGACCTGCTCGGACGCCGCAGCGCGCTGCGGGTTCTTTGGGAGCTGCGCGGCGAGTCGCTGACCTTCAGAGCGCTGCAGGAGGCGGCAGCGACCAACCCCGCTTTGTTGAACACCAGGCTGAAAGAGCTGCGAACTGCCGGGCTGGTTGAACACACCGGCCGCGGTTACTGCCTGACGGGGGCCGGGCGAGACCTGCTGCGTGCCATGCAACCGTTGTCAGAATGGGCTCATGAATGGGGAACGTGCCAGCGTTAGGGCCTTAGGCTGCCAGCCTCAGCGCGCCGCGCGCGGCAACTCCCCGCTCATGCCCAGCGCGCGGCGGATGAAGGCGCGCCTCAGTTCGGGCGCACCGTTCACCCACGAAAGTCCCTGCTGCGCCAGACGCGCGAGGGGTCCCGTG
>JANWKL010000121.1 GCA_025451375.1 Steroidobacteraceae bacterium | reverse complement strand
TTGTTGAACGTGGGCGAGATGCCAAAGTGCCGCTCCGCTTCGCTCAGCGTGGGGGCTGCAGGTGCTGCGGCTGCATCGGCTGCTGCCGGTGCGGCTGCTTCGGGCGCAGCTGCCGCGGCCGGCGGCGCCTCCGCCGCCGGCCGCGGCCCGTCCCCGCCGCTCGACGCGTGCTTTCCGCAGGCGCCCAACGAGCCGATCAGTACCCCAAGCAGCGAAATCGCGAGCCGGTGCGGTATGGCGTGCATGTCGTGATCTCCTGATTCAGCCCGACGAGTGCGCATGATCGTGCCGGTCGAGCGCCTTCAGCATCGGGTTTTCGACCTGGGTGTATCCCGCCGGAATCTCCCACGTAGATGCGGGAATGGAACCCCTGCGCACTTCAACCACTTCGGTCTCTTCCGACATTTTTATACCCATGATTTCGGTCGCGGAGGAGGTGGCGACGGAAAATCCCTTCATGGCTTTGCGCTTCTCTGCAAGCCCCGCGCTTGCCTTGGCCATGGGACCGAAGGCGCTCATCGTACTTTGCATGCTCTGCGAAAATTCCTTGAACACGTCCAGGGCGTGGGCGGGGTACTGCAGCGCGGTGGTCAGGCACTCCCGCGTCGTCGATATTCCCCCCATGGTGATGGTCCATTCTTCGCAGCTGAAGCCAGCGATCTGGCGGGTGACCCCGGTATCCTTGACTTCGTACGATTCCGCCATCGCGCCCGTCATCTTTTGCATCATCTGCATGCCCTGCTGCGTCTTCGGGTCGTTCATCATCGCCGCCATCTTGGCGCTCATCTGCTGCACATCCTGCCTGGTAGTGGTGTAGTAGGTTTTCTTCTTGCCATCGAGCGTTGTCATGACGCCCGTCTGTGCGTCGACGATCATCTCGTTGCCGTCACCTTGCGCCATGCGCACGTGATCGCTCGCCAGGTAGCTCGTGCTGTTGCCCGTGGGTTTGCCGTTGTGAATGTTCTTGGAAACGATGGTCAGGTCGTCGGAGGCGGCAACCGCCTGCGCGGTGGCGGTGACGAGAATGACAGCGGTGAGAATTGAGGTACGCATTGGATCTCCTGATTTCATTGTCGGGTGAGCTCGACCCGCCGATTGCGGGCACGTCCGGCGAGGGTGGCGTTGGTTTCACGGGGCACGGAGGCGCCGTAGCCCGCGGTATTGAGGTGGGCTGCCGGTACGCCGCGCGCGATGAGCGCCTGTTTCACCGCGGCTGCGCGGCGCGCAGAAAGGTCCTGGTTGCGGGCGTCCCCGCCCACGTTGTCGGTGTGACCCTCTACGTTGAGCACCCAGTCGGGGTCCTTCTGCATGACCGCGGCG
This sequence comes from Steroidobacteraceae bacterium, assembly GCA_025451375.1. GTDB lineage: Bacteria > Pseudomonadota > Gammaproteobacteria > Steroidobacterales > Steroidobacteraceae > 13-2-20CM-66-19. The sequence continues at coordinate 6,628 of JANWKL010000121.1, read as the reverse complement.
ATCGCACGCAGCACCGGTTCGGACGTCGGCTTGATGGTGTCGCTGTTGAAGTCGAAGTAGATGCCGTAGATGACGGCACGCCGCTTTTCGGCCAGCGCACTTTCCAGGGCGGCGGCCTCGTTCTGCACCGGGTAAGAGATGCGTACGTTCTGAAACTTGTCCTTGCCGAATGCACAGCGCAGCGTCAGCGCATTCGCCGGATCGTCGAGGATGTACCACTCGACGCTCACTGCCTCACCACCCTGCGGGAAGCTGCCCTTGACGTGCCAGGCCTGCAGCGTTACGAGCGCGTCGTTGATGATGACGGGGTAGGGCACGGGCTTTGGTTCCACCGCCTGGAGCGTGCCCGTCGCACTCAGGTACCCCTGCGCCGCGCCCTGCGCGTCCGCTCCCGGCATCATGGCGAGCATCCCGGTCAACATGCCGGCAAGTCCGCCGGGCTGTCCGTCGAGCGTAATGGATGCGGAACCGCGTGCGCGCAGCTCCCTGACGACGGCCGCGGACGTGCCCATCGCCGTCGTGCCTGGATACTCGCTCGGTCCGTCGGTGAAGAGGTACTTGTAGGTCCGGCCTTCAGCCAGGTCCACCGCGCGCACGTCGCGACTGAAGCTGACCGGCTTGGGGCGCCCGCCCGCAGGATCCGGAAGGTCCGCCGACGTCGTCAGGTGCAGCGTGCCGTCGGCGTCGATCGAATCAACGGTGAGCGTCGATTCATAGTCGCCCTGGCGTTCACTTGCCGCGCCGGTCAGGGTCAGACCCTTCACCAGCGGCACCCGCGCACTGCTCGTCATGCCGGAATCCGCAGCGCGCGCAGACATGCACAGGCTGACCGCAGTGAGCATCACGACGCCCGCGAGCCGCACGTTCATAGTTTTTGCAACAGCCGGGTGGCCAGGGCCACCGCCATGGCACGGGTGCGCGTTTCGTAGTCCGTTCCCTGCTTCGCGCTCACCGCATTGATGGTGGCCATTGCACCCTGCATGGCGTCGCCACCTTTCATGCCGGCCGTCGCCAAGGGATCGGTCTTCTCGACCTGGGTAAGGCTCGCCATCGCTGCGCGCTGTTCATCGGAACCGAACTTCGCGTCCCGGACCTTTTCGTATGCCTCCACCCCGGCGACCTGTTGCAGGTTGGGTGGCGTAATCGTGATGACCGCATTCCCCTTACGGATGTAGAGAAACGACATCGCCCCAAAGAACGCCTCGTCGCCCAGGCCCGCAATCGCCTCGGGCTTGCCGCCGAGAAGTCCCGTCGCGGTGCGCGCCCCCTGCATCGCCTGCAGCGCCTCATCCAGGTCGTCCTTCTCCTCGACTTCGATAGCCGTCTCGAGCTGGATGACGTCAGTCTTGTAGGTCAGGTTCCTCCCGGTCCCTTCAACGCTGGTGACGGGCTTCCCGAGCACCGCCGCAACCTCCTCGCGCGTGAGTACGCCGCGGCCCGGATCCTCGACCCGGTGTTGCGCGGACTTCTGCGCTGGCGCAGTCGTCGTTGACCCATTGCCGCATGCCACCAGTGAGGTCATCACCAGACTCAAAGAGATTGCGAGTAACTTCATGTTCGCTTGCCCCAAAAATTGATCACTCATCCGGGGAATACGCAATCGACTCCCGGTTACTGACATCCGCACCGCGAGACTCCTTTCGGAACAGGTTGCGGGGCGTCCGAAAAGAGGCCACAGTGATCCGACATGCGAACCAGACTGCCGTGGTAGCCGCAGTGCCCGCGGCTCCGCCGGAGTCCGCGCAAGCCTCCGAACAGCTGTTTGCAATGGCCTACGAGGAATTGCGCCGCGTTGCACGCCAGCAACGTCGCCGCGTGGGGCAGTCGCCGACGTTAAATACGACGGCCCTGGTGCATGAGGTCTATCTCAAGCTCTCATCCCAGTCACCCGCGCAGCAATTCGATCGCGCGCACTTTCTTGCGCTCGCAGCCCGCGCGATGCGCCAGGTCCTGATCGACCATGCGCGCAGCCGCGTATGCCTCAAGCGTGGCGGCCAGGTGGTGTTCACCGAAGCGGATGAAAATCACGCCGACGCTTCCGGCGACATGGCTGACATGCTGGCCCTGGACCAGAGCCTCATTGAGCTGACGGAACTTGATGCGCGCGCCGGCCAGGTAGTCGAGCTGTATGTTTTCGGCGGCCTGCGTCTCGAGGAAATAGCCAGCCTGCAGGGGCTCACCGAGCGCACGGCATACCGCGACTGGCGGCGCGCCCGCGCCTTCCTGGTGCAGCATCTCGGTTTGATCAGTGCAGTGCCGAAATCCTAGCCATGGATGCGCAGCGCTGGCGCCGCATCAGTGGCGTGTTCGAGCAGTTGTGCGAAGCGCCTGCCTCCGAGCAAGCCGCGTTGCTGCAGCAGTGTTGCGGCAACGACGAGGAGTTGCGCCGTGAAGTGAGTTCGCTGCTGGAGGCCGACGCCGCCGGCAGTGCGCTTGATGAGCACGTCCCGAAGCTGCGCATTGCCGTGGCCGCGGATTGGGCCCGCGACAGCGCGGCACCACCCGCCGGTGCAAATGTCGGCTGCTGGCGCATACAGCGCGAACTGGGTCGCGGCGGGATGGGCGTGGTCATGCTGGCGGAACGCGTCGACGGCCAGTTCGAACAGCTCGTCGCCCTCAAGCTGGTCAAGCGCGGCATGGACAGCGAGGCGGTACTCGCCCGATTTTTGCGCGAGCGGCAGATCCTGGCGAGACTGTCGCATCCCAACATTGCGCGCTTGCTTGACGGCGGCCTATCGACCGACGGCCGGCCTTACTTCGTCATGGAGTATGTCGAAGGTATACCGCTGGTCGAGTACTGCGCCATGCATTCCCTGGGGTTGCGCGCGCGCCTCGAGTGCGTCCTGCAAATCTGCGCGGCCCTGCAGTTTGCGCACCGGCAGCTGGTGGTGCATCTGGACATCAAGCCCTCGAACGTCCTCGTGACCAAAGCCGGCGAGGTCAAGCTCCTGGATTTCGGGATCGCGAAGCTCCTCGGTGACAATCCGGCCGAGCTGTCCATGCTCACCCGCACCCAGGCACAGCGTCCACTCACCGCCGGCTATGCCTCGCCGGAGCAATTGCTTGGCGAGCCGGTCACTACGGCCACCGACGTCTACGGGATAGGTTGCTTGCTGTACGAACTGCTCACCGGTCGCCGCGCCAACGGCGGCGCAACCAGTGCGGAAGAGGCCCGACAGGCGCTCGGGCGTGGCGAACCGCTTGCGCCCAGCAAAGCCGCCGGCGCCGCGCGCGCGGTGCCGGGCATATCACCACGCAGACTGCGCGGTGACTTCGACACCATTGTGCTCAAGGCCCTCAAACGCGAGCCGGAACGGCGCTATCCCACCGTGGAAGCGCTGGCGGATGACTTGCGCCGCTGCCTGGATGAGCGTCCGATCGCCGCGCGGCCTGACACCCTGTTGTACCGCACGCGCAAATTTGTCACGCGCAATCCACTCGCCGTTACCCTGGCCGCCCTGGCGGTCGTCGGCCTGCTCGGCACCACGACATTTGCGCTCTCACAAGCGTCCAGCGCGCGTGCCGAGGCGCTGCGTGCCCAGGCGGTAACGCGCTACCTGGTCGATATATTTCAGGTCGCGGACCCCAAGGGCACCCCCGGCGGCGTGAAGCTGAGCGCGCGCGAAGTGCTGGATGCCGGAGCAAAACAACTGCAGCCCCGGTTGGCGCAACAGCCGCAACTCGAAGCGTCGTTCTCATTGGTGCTGGGAAGAATCTATGCGGGCCTGGGCGAAAACGAGCGGGCGATCACCCTGCTGCAGCGAGCACTCGCCCTGCGCCGGGGCGATGAGCGCGACGGCGTTTCTCACGCCGATACGCTCGCGCTGTTGGCTCGTGCCCAGTACGAGAAGGGCGACTACCCCGCGGCGACCCGCAGTTCCGCGGCAGCCAATGTTGAACACCTCGCCCGAGGCAAGCCCGCCAGCGCGATGATTGCACAGGATCTGGCGCTGCAGGGCGAGATTGCGCGCCGGCAGGGCGAATTCGCCCGGGGCGAGAGTCTCCTCAAACAGGCGCTGGCCATGTCACGCGCGATCCTGCAGGCGCCCGATGCGCAAATCGCCGGGCAACTCAACCAACTCGCCGCGCTCTATGGCGACATGGGCCAGCTGGAACAAGCCAGCGCGTTGACTGAGCAGTCGCTCGCGATGTTTCGTGCGTTGCACGGGGAAAATCATCTGGATGTGGCGGAGAACCTGGTCAATCTCGGGGTATTCCGCATGCAGACCGGGCATCTCACGCAGGCATTGCCGGCGTTCGATGAGGCGCTGGCAATTTACCGGCGCTTGTTGCCGGACGATCATCCCCTGCTTGCACTGGCCTTGGCCAATGAGGCCCGCGCCTTCGATCGGCTGAAACGCTATCGGGAAGCCGACCCCCTTTATCGTGAAGCCCTGGCGATGCAGCGGCGTGTGTTGGGCGGGCAGCATCCGGATCTTGCGACGACCCTGAACAATCTTGCCGTCCTGCGCCTGCACCTGGACGATTTCTCCGGGAGCGCTGCCTACAGCCGCGAGGCGCTCGCAATCTGGGCAGCCCAGGGCAAACCCGAACATCCGTTTGCGCTCATTTCCAAGTCGCATCTGGCGGTCGCGTTAAGGGAATCTGGTGATCTGGTCCAGGCCGAGCGCATCAGCCGCGAAGTGTTGGCCGCACGCCGCCGCCAGCTCGGCGAGAACAATCGCGCCGTGGCGATCAGCCTCGATGATCTTGGCATCGTGCTGCGGCTCTCGGGGCATGCCGATCAGGCGGTGACCGAGCAACAGCGGGCGCAAAAGATGCGTCTCGGACTCAGCGATGTTCCGCCAGCAGAGGCTGCCGCTGCGCACGTGCAGTACGCGCTCAGCGAATCTGCCGCGGGCGATCGCCGCAATGCGCACCTGGAGATCGACGCCGGGATCGCGGCGCTGAGCGCCCTCCGGGCGCCGGATTCAGAGCAGCTGGCCAGTGCCTTCATCGCGAAAGCGCGTATTGAACTGGCGCGGAACGACGTCGCAGCGGGTTGTGCCGGGGCGCGTCAGGCATTGGCGCTGCGCCCGCTGGATGACCCCGAAACTGGTTGGCGTCACGCCGAAGCGCGCAGTGTGTACGGGGAGTGCCTGGGCGCGCGGCGGCAGTTCAGTTCCGCGCGCCTGCAGCTGCGAGCCGCCCTCGCTACCTTGCAGCATGTTCGCGGCGCGGACCACTGGATGACCCGCGACGTCCGGGCACGCTTACGCGCGCTATCCAAAGCCTGGTCGCCGCGGCTCAGCTCGAGGCTTGCGCGAAGCTCTCCATCATGAGCCCCGTACCGCCGCGCGAGACGTGCGCGACGACCGCGGTGCGCCGATGCAGTTTGGTGATGACGCCAAGATTGATCGCAAACGACAGGATCACCTGCTGGCCTTTGCGCAGGCCCAGGTTCGTCGTTTCGATGAACACACCGGTGGCGGACAGGTTCATGGCCTTGCAGAGCTTTCTGCGGCCGCCCGGCACGTTGATGTAGACGATCGTGCGTGCGCGATGCCTTGTATGCAGTCGGCGTTCCACTGCTGACCCTTGCGGCTTTCGTTCTTGTAAATGGCGGCTTTGCGCATTATGCCTTGGCCAAAGCGGGCCGCCGTCGCCAAGTGAACTTAATGCTGGAGGAAAGCGCGGATCTCGGCCCCGAAGGTCTTAAGGTCAACGAGAAAGGCGTCATGTCCTTCGATGCAGGACAAGGGCGCAAAGCGCGTCGCGACGCCGGCCGCGGCAAGTGTTTCCGCGATCGCGCGCTGCTCATCCACCGAGAAAAGCAGGTCGGTTTTCACACCGATGACGAGAGCCTGCTCGAGGCCCGCGGCGCGAAACAGCGGCACCGGCTCTCCGTGCGCGGCGAGATCGAATCGATCCATGGCGCGCGACAGGTACAGGTAGCAGTTGGCGTCAAACGCGCTGACAAAGCGCTGCGCCAGCGATTCCATGTACCCCTGCACGGCAAACTCCGACCTGAACGGGCCGCCGCGCTTCATATCGGCGCGAATCGGCTGGCGCCCGAAACGCTGCTGCCACTCGGCGGCAGACCGGTAGGTGATGGTGCCGAGCTTTCTCGCCAGTCCCTGGCCGGTGGCCGGCGGGTGCGCGGCGTCGTAGTTACCGTCCGCCCACTTAGGATCGTTGGTGATGGCCTCGCGCTGGATGGAGCGCAGCGCAATAGTGAAGGGTGCGGCCGCCATGGTGCCGGAAATGCACAGCAGGCGGCGCGCGGCGCCGGGAAACAGTGCCCCGAAGGCCAGGACCACCATGCCGCCCAGGGACGGCCCCATGACCGTATCCAGGCGACTGATTCCAAGCGACCGCACGGTCTCGTAGCCGGCGCGCGCGATGTCTTCGATCGACAGGTCCGGGAAGCTCAGGCGGTAGGGCCTGCCAGAGGCCGGATCGTCGGAGGCAGGTCCCGTGGAGCCGAAGCAGCTGCCGAGGGAGTTCACGCATATAACGAAAAAGCGCTCGGTGTCCATGGCGAGCTTCGGGCCTACCATACCCTGCCACCAGCCGTCGCTCGGATCCTCCGGCGAGGTGGCGGCGTGGGCGGGTGGCGAGAGGCCGGTGAAGAGCAGCACCGCGTTGTCGCGGGCGGCGTTCAGCGTCCCCCAGGTTTCGTACGCGA
>JANWKL010000120.1 GCA_025451375.1 Steroidobacteraceae bacterium | reverse complement strand
AGCGCCAGGGACAGCGCAATTGCGCCCAGGAAAATGACCGGGAACACACGCTTGTAGAACACCGTTTTGCCGGCCGAGATCCGCCGGCCCGTCTGTCCTGGTAGCACCTGAACTTCTCCCGACTGTCGCGAAGTGGACAATTACTTGCCGAGGCAGTAATATCTGCGGCAGTGATATTTATGGCAAGTAAAGCCGCACGCTGCCCACCGCCATGAGCCGCCGCAGCGCCATCAAAGCCGAACCACGACCGGGCGCGCAAGTCCCCGAGCAAGGCCTGAGCGTCGGCTATCTGATGGGCCGTGCGCGCGCCTCGCTCCTCTCCGGTATTGATGCGCGCCTCGAGCAGTTTGGTCTCAATGCCATGCAGTTCGCGGTGCTGAAACACCTCGCGCACGGGGATGCCGAGACCGCTGCCGACCTGTGCCGCGTCATGTATTACGACGGCGGCTCCATGACGCGGATCCTGGACCGGCTCGAGGAGCGGGGTCTCCTGCGTCGCGAGCGCTGTGTTGAGGACCGGCGCGTCGTCTACCTGCGCGTCGCACCTAACGGTCGGGCTTTGCTGCCGCGCCTCCTGGGAGCGGCATCCGCGGTGATCGACGCGCACCTCGCCGGCTTCACCCCCGGCGAGGCCGAGATGCTGCGGACCTACCTCAAACGGATGATCGAAAACGGACAACCGGCGGGGGACAATCCAAGGGACCCAGACGGCGGTAAATCATGAATATCCCGATGCACCGGCGCGTGGCGCTGGTATTAGTTGTTATTGGCGTGGCGCTTGCCGGCTGCGTCGATCGCGGCGACTGGAAGCCGGCGGCACAGATCGAGCCGCGGACACTGAACACCGGGCAGGCGCTGGCGCCGGCGCACATCGATGCCGCGGCGTGGCCGGCCAATGGCTGGTGGCGCGCGTTCGGCGACCCGCAGCTCAATGCACTTGTTGATGAGGCGCTGGCCGCCAACCCCTCGCTGCTGATCGCGCAGGCGCGGCTGCGTGCGGCCCAGGGACAGGCCATTGCTGCCGGCGCCGCGCGGCTGCCCTCGGCGGCGCTCGACGCCGAGGTGACCCGGCAGCGCTACCCGGAACATGGTCTCCTTCCGCCGCCGTATGCCGGCAAGTACTTCACCGACGGACGAATGGCGCTGGATTTCAGCTACGACATCGATTTCTGGGGCAAGAACCGCGCGCTCGTGTCTGCCGCCCGCGCAGGCGTGGACGCGGCCGAAGCGGATCAGGCTGCGGCGCGGCTGGCTCTGGCCGTCGCGGTGACACGGGCCTACATCCAGCTGGATCTTTCCTACGCGCTGCTGGATGTCGCCAACGACAACCTGAAACAACAGACCACGATCCTCGAGCTCACGCAGCAGCGCGTCAGCGCGGGACTTGAGAACACCGCGCGCGTGAAGCAGTCCGAGAGCACGCTGGCGCTGACGCGTGCCGGCGTTGCCTCAGTGCACGCCAACATCGACCTGGCGCGTAACCAGATTGCAGCGCTCGTCGCGGCGGGACCCGACCGCGGCCAGGCGCTCTCCCGGCCGCATCTGAATGCGCCGGCGGACATCGCCTTGCCCGCGGCGCTTCCGGCCGATCTTCTCGGACGCCGCCCGGATGTGGCGGCGGCCCGTGCGCAGGTGCGGGGGGCGCAGCACGGCGTGACGGCCGCGGAAGCTGCGTTTTATCCGAACGTGAATTTGATGGCGTTCGCCGGCCTGCAGAGCATCGGCCTGTCGCAGCTGTTCGACGCGTCCGACCGGATTGTTGGCGCGGGACCCGCCTTGAGTCTGCCGGTGTTCAACCGCGGGCAGCTGCGCGGCGCGCTGCAGGGGCGGCAGGCGCAGCTCGACGCCTCAGTCGGCCAGTACAACCAGACGCTGCTGGATGCCGTACACGAGGTTGCGGATGTGGTGGCGAACTGGCGCGGACTCGAGCGCGAGAGCGCCGAGCAGACCATCGCGCTCGACGCCGCGCAACGCTCCTATGACCTGACAACTGACCGCTACCGCGCGGGACTGGACAACTACCTGTCGGTGCTTTCAAGCCAGAACCAGGTGCTCCTCGCGCAGGGCCTGCGGGCGCAGTTGCAGGCGCGGCGGCTTTCCTTCAGCGTGGATCTGGTCCGTGCGCTCGGAGGCGGCTACGCCGCCGCGCCACACTCCTAGTAGAAAACACATGGACGCCGCCGTACAGACCCAGCCCGCAACGGCAGACCCCGCACGCGTGATGCAGGAACGCCGCCGCACCTGGCTCGTTATCGCCGGCGTCGCGCTCGTCATCATCGCCATCGTGACGTTCCTGTGGTGGTGGCTGTACGCCAGTAACTACCAGAGCACGGACGATGCTTACGTGGCCGGGGACCTGGTCGGTGTCATGTCGCAGGTCACGGGCACGGTGGTGGCGATCGGCGCCGATGAAACCGACCGGGTGCAGGCCGGGCAGGAGCTGGTGAAGCTCGACGGCACCGATGAGCGTCTGGCGCTGACCGCGGCTGAACAACAGCTGGCGCGTACCGTGCGCCAGGTGCGCACCGTTTTCGCCAACCGCGGCCAGGGCAGGGCGGTAGTGGGGCAACGGCGCGCGGATCTTGATCGCGCCCTCGCGGACTTCAACCGGCGCAAGAACCTCGCCGCAACTGGCGCGGTGTCGGCCGAGGAACTCGGCCACGCGCGCGATGCCGTGAACGAGGCGCGCGATGCCCTGACCGCCGCGCAAAAGACCCTCGCGGGCAGCGCCGCTCTCGTGGGCCGCACCAGCGTCGCCGATAACCCGGACGTACAGGCGGCCGCCACGGCGGTGGAAAACGCCTGGCTCAATCTGCAGCGCACCAGCGTGCGCGCCCCGGTGAGTGGCTATGTAGCGCGCCGCTCGGTGCAGCTCGGCGAGCGCATCGTGCCGGGAACACCGCTGCTGGCGGTCGTGCCGCTCGAGCGGGTGCGCGTCGAGGCCAACTTCAAGGAAGTGCAGCTGAAGCACATGCGCATCGGGCAACCGGTGAAAGTGGTTTCCGACATGTACGGCGGCAAGACTGAATTCAAGGGCAGGGTGGCGGGCCTCGGCCTTGGCACTGGAGCCGCGTTTGCGTTGCTGCCGGCACAGAACGCCACCGGCAACTGGATCAAGGTCGTGCAGCGTGTGCCGGTACGTATTGCGCTCGATGCGGAGGAGCTCAGGAAACACCCGTTGCGCATCGGGCTGTCCACCGTTGCGACCGTGGATGTGCGTGATGATTCCGGAGTGCAGCTCGCGCGCACACCGCCCGAGCAGCCGGTACTGACCACCAGCGCCTACGACATCGACGCGAAGGAAATCATGACGCGCATCGCGCAGATCGTCAGTGACAACACCCGTGACGGCGGCGCCACCACGGCCGAGTAGCGCGCTGCAGGCCGCGCGCGCCCGCGGCTTCAATCAAACTTCAAATAGCACAAGGGCAGCGCGGTCGTGTACTTGATGGTCTCGAGCGCGAAGCTGGCGCTCACATCCTGGAAATCCACCGCCGCAATCAGGCGCTTGTAGACCACGTCGTAGGCGTCGATGTCGGGCACCACGATACGGATCAGGTAATCCACGTCGCCGCTCATGCGGTGGATCTCGGTGACTTCGGGAATGTCGCGCACCGCGCGCACGAACTTCTCAAACCATGCGGCGCTGTGGTTGCCGGTCTTCAGCGTCACAAACACCGTGGTGCCGACGTTGAGCGCGTGCGCATCGAGCAGCGCCACGGTCTGACGGATTACTCCGAGCTCCTGCAGCTTCTGGATGCGCCGCCAGCAGGGCGCCTTGGACAAGCCCACCCGGTCTGCAATATCGGCGGCCGTCAGCTCCCCGTTCCCCTGCAACAGCTCCAGGATTTTGGCGTCGAGCTTATCCATGCAACGTTATCGCTCGCTAGGGCCTTAACGCGCAACATTGTTGCGCAGGTGGGCAGTCTTTGCCATGCCTTCGCAATCGCGTACCCCCGCCGGTTCACTACGATGCTCAGGATGAGCCTCGCCCGAGCATTTACCGAACATCCGGCCTCCGTCGGGGAGTCCTACACCCGGCACTGCGTGTGCGCGTTCGGGTTTGGGGCCCGCATGGTCGTGGCAGGCATCGCCTGCATGATCCACGCGCTCTTGCCGTTTCTGTTCGTGCGTACCGGCAGCCGGGCGATCACCGAACTGAACGAGCGCATGATTGCCAAGCGGCCACCCCTGCCGCACTCCCTCACCAGCACCTCGCGCCTGCCCTCGTAGCCGTGGGCGCTCTTCTGCGGGCGCTGTCCCCACGTTGGGGTTCGCTGTGGCACCCCGTGCCCGGTGTCATCGTTGCCATCACACTCGCGCTGCTCGCGCGTGCCTTCGCAGATGCGCTCTCACACGGTGTAGGGGGTCTGCCTAAATTCCCGTTGAGCCCGGTCATGTGCGCCGTCGTCCTGGGCATGCTGTGGCGCAATACGCTCGGCGTGCCCGCCTGGGCTGCTGCGGGCCTGAAGTGGGCGATGCATCAGCTCCTGCGGACCGGCATTGCGCTCGTGGGCCTGCGCCTGACGCTCCTGGGCGCGAGTTCCATCGCCGCCACCGCGCTGCCGGTTGCACTCACCTGCCTGCTGTTTGCCCTCGCGGTCGGACTGACACTCTCGCGCCTGCTGGGTGTGCCGCGGCGCCTGGGCGTGCTGCTGGCGATCGGCACCGCGGTGTGCGGCGCGACCGCGGTAGTCGCGATGTCGCCGGTCATCCGCGCGCGCCATGCCGAGACCGCCTTCGCCGTCACCTGCGTCGTGCTCTTCGGCTGCACTGCCATGTTGTTTTACCCCTGGGTGGCGGGCCACTTCTTTGCCGCTGCGCCGCGCTACGCCGGAATTTTTCTGGGCACCGCGATCCACGACACCTCGCAGGTCGTGGGCGCGGCACTCATGTACTCGCAGCAGGCTCACCAGCCTGAGGCGCTGGCAGCGGCGAGCGTTGCGAAGCTGCTGCGCAATCTGTCGATCGCGGTGCTGATCCCGCTGGCCGCGTGGCTCACGCAGCGGCACGACGCGCGCAGCAGCTCTGAAAATGCCGGGCAGGAGGAGGGCAGTGCGCCGGCGGCAGGCGGGCTGTCCGGGAGCGTGCGCCTCGTGCCGTTGTTCGTCCTCGGCTTCCTCGCCTGCATCATCCTGCGCACGGCCGGCGATGCCATCATGCCGGCAGGCAGCCAGCTGTGGCCGGCGCTCATCAACACCGGCTACACCGCCTCGGACCTGTTCCTGACCTGCGGCATGACCGCCGTGGGACTATCGGTGTCATTCACCGACATGTGGCGCATCGGCTGGCGCCCGCTCGCCGCGGGGTTTGCGGTGGCGACGCTCGTGGGCGGCTGCAGTCTGGCTCTGACTTCCGGGATGCTGCACTTCTTCGGCTGACCGGCCGCACGCTACACTGGAGCAATCAGCGCCTCAAATCGCTGCTAGGCGATTTTGGCCGATGAACCAGGGGAGTGAGCATGGCCAAAGCCCGGATTAAGGTTTCACGCCGCGCCGCTGAAGGGGCAGTCCGGACGCTGTTGCAGTGGGCTGGGGAGGATCCCCGGCGCGAGGGCTTACGCGATACACCGCAGCGCGTCGTCGATGCCTACCGCGACTGGTT
>JANWKL010000119.1 GCA_025451375.1 Steroidobacteraceae bacterium | reverse complement strand
TCAGCGGAAGTGCCGGCAGCGCTCCTCGTACCAGAGATCGCTCAGGTTCCTCAGCCGCTCGCGCAGGACCTCGCCCTCGCCTGCCCCGTAGCCCCCGCGCATGCGGGCATTGATGGCATCGCGCTCGGTCTCGATCTGCATGCACAGGGTGCGGTTGTCGCCCGGACTGCCGGCCGGTGTGCGGTTGAAGCGCACCGGCTCGGCCACGGGCTCCGCCAGGATGCTCGTGTCCTGCGGATCCATGCGGCTCGGGGCCTTGATGCTGCGCACCTCGGCGCCGCTCCCGCAGCTCTCATCGCTGAATACGCGGTGGCCGTGCGTCCGGCACTCATAGACGCTGGCGATCACGTCGTGCCGCGACGGGACAGGCGCGGCATGTTCTGTAAAGTCCCGGGCAAGCAGGGGAGCCGCGTGGGGCGCTGCGGTGCGCTCCTGCGGCACCGAGCCCGAGGCCCGGCCGCCTGAGCCGTAGATCGTGCCGACCACGATCAGCGCCACGCCGACCGCGAACGTCCAGAACCAGCGATCCTTGTCAGCACCCACGGCGCACTCACCCACACACAAGCGTGAATACACGCTAGCGCAGGAAGGCGCACCCCCGCCGCCAACTGGTTCTCGCTTGCAGAAAGGCGCTAGTGGTGTCCGAGGCCCCAGACGTAGGCGGCGACCGCCTGGACCTGTTCCGGGCTCAGCTGCGCCCCGCCCATGGGCGGCATCGGCTCGCGGTACTGCTTGGGCCGCGGCACGCCATTTCTGATGTGCTTGGCGATGCTGTCGTAGCTGCCATCGCCCCACAGGTACGGCTTCGCGGTCAGGTCCGGCCCGAGCGGCGTACCGGTGCCATCCGAGCCGTGGCAGCCGGTGCAGGTCGCACTGCCGAGGCGGCCACGGAGCACCTGCTCTCCGGTCTGGACCATCGCCGCCCACCACCGTTATGTGGATGGGGGCATTGGCGAGCTCGCGATCCGCCTCGAGTCAGGCACGACCCGGCATCGCAGGCGCTGCACGCCGCCGCGCTCAGATTCACCGCGGGCTACCTGCAGGTCGACTGGTGGGACCAGTCGGAGGGGCCGCTGCCGAACCCTGAGATCACGTACCCGCAGCTCAAGCGCGCCGCCGCGTTCGCCTGCACGCAGAGCACGTGCTCGAACCCCGTCTACGAGCCGGACGCCATCGCCGCGACCGTCACCGCCGCGCTTTATCAGTAAGCCGGTTGTACCTGGCGAGCACCTTGCGCAGCTCGTCGTGCGGCAGCGCCCGCACGTGGTGCCCGTCGATACCGGTCATGTCGTGCGCGCCCAGCATGGCATTGACGATCGCCTCCTCGGTCGCCTGCACCGTGGCCGCGAACAGCCCGTCCATCGAGTCGTTCGGCACCATCCGCACCGTCACCGGGCCGTGATCGTTCTCGCTCGCGCCCGGGTTGGCGGTCGAAAAGGCGATGAAGATGTCCCCCGAGCCGTTGCCGGAGATGCTGCCCTCCCGGCCGAGACCGAGCGAGACGCGCCTCGCGATGCGCTTCAGCTGGTGCGGCAGGAGCGGTGCATCGGTGGCGACCACGACGATGATCGAGCCGTGCTCGGCGCTGAAGCTCGGCTGGAACGCATACGGGTCCTCGCTCTCGATCTCGCGCCCCACCGGGATGCCGGCGATGCGCAGGTTGGCGCGCAGGCCATAGTTGCACTGGACCAGCACCCCGAGCGTGTAGCCGCCGTCCTTGTCCGCAAGCTTGCGCGAGGAGGTGCCGATCCCGCCCTTGAAGCCGTTGCAGATCATGCCGGTGCCGCCGCCGACCGCGCCCTCCTCGACCGGACCTGAGCGCGCGCTGTCGAGCGCCTGGAACACGTGCTCGGGTTTCACGTGAAAGCCGTTGATGTCGTTCAGCCACCCGTCCCAGGTCTCGGCGACCACCGGCAGCGACCACCAGGCGCCCGTCTGGTCCTCGCCGCCCTGCTTCACGCGCCAGGCGATGACCGCATCGCGCACCACCCCGACGCTGTGAGTGTTGGTGATCATGACCGGGCCTTCGAGAAAGCCCGACTCGTCGACCCAGGTCGTGCCGGTCATCTCGCCGTTGCCGTTCTGCGAGAACCAGCCGGCATAGGAGAACTGCCGGATGGAGTCCTTGCCCCGCGGCAGCACGGCCGTGACCCCGGTGCGGACCGGGCCCTTGCCCACCACCAGCTTGCCGTCGCCCTCGATGAGCGTCGTCTGCCCGACCAGCACCCCCTGCACGTCGGTGATGGCGTTCAACGGCCCGGGCGTGCCGTCGAACGGAATCCCGAGATCGCGGGCGCGCTCGTGCCGGGCATCCGCGGCAACGGCCACCGTCGCGGCGAGCGCGAGCAGCACGAACGACACGAGAGCGGACTGACGCATCATGTCTGTCTCCACGACGACAACCGCAGTGCGGCAGCGCCGCGGAGCAAAGCTTAGCAGTGAATCTGGTGTAGGGTTGTCGGGATGTCAGGACGTGCACAGGGACGGCGCATTGACACCCACCGCGACTCGTAGGAGCACCGACCTCATTGGCGCCGTGTGGCCGGGCGAGCCGTACCCGCGCGGTGCCACCTGGGACGGCGAGGGTGTGAACTTCTCGCTGTTCTCGGCCAACAGCGACAGAGTGGAGCTGTGTCTGTTCGATGCGGCGGGGCGCCACGAGGTGCAGCGCATCAACCTGCGCGAGCGCACCGACGGCAACTGGCACTGCTACCTGCCCGAGGCCCGTCCCGGGCTCCTGTACGGCTACCGCGTCTACGGCCCCTACGATCCCGAGCGCGGCCACCGCTTCAACCCGCACAAGCTGCTGATCGAGCCCTACGCCAAGCACCTGCAGGGGTCGCTGGTGTGGAGCGATGCGCACTTCGGCTACCGCCTGGGACATCCGAAGGCGGACCTGTCCTTCGACCGGCGCGACAGCGCCGCGGGCACGCCCAAGAGCCGCGTGATCGATCCGGCCTTCACCTGGGGCGACGATGCCCCGCCGCGCATCCCCTGGCACGACACGATCATCTATGAGGCGCACGTGCGCGGGCTCTCCAAGCTCCATCCGGAAGTCCCGCCGCAGCTGCGCGGCACGTACGCAGGCCTTGCCACCGCGCCGATCATCGATCACCTGGTGCGGCTCGGCATCACCACCATCGAGCTCATGCCGGTGCACGCGTTCGTCGACGACCGGCACCTGCTCGAGAAGGGACTGCGCAACTACTGGGGCTACAACACCCTGGGCTTCTTCGCCCCCGAGATCCGCTACTCGGCCACCGGCCGCATCAGCGAATTCAAGACCATGGTGAAGGTGCTGCATTCGGCCGGGATCGAAGTGATCCTGGACGTCGTCTACAACCACACCGCCGAAGGCAACCAGCTCGGGCCGACGCTCTCCTTCCGCGGCATCGACAACGCCGCCTACTACCGCCTCACCCCGGAGAACCCGCGCTATTACATGGATTTCACCGGCACCGGCAATACCCTGAACATGCAGCACCCGCGCGTGCTGCAGCTGCTCATGGACAGCCTGCGCTACTGGGTGACGGAGATGCACGTCGACGGGTTCCGGTTCGACCTGGCCTCGGCGCTGGCGCGCGAGCTGCACGAGGTCGACCGGCTGGGCTCGTTCTTCGACACCATCGGCCAGGACCCGGTGCTCTCGCAGGTAAAGCTCATCGCCGAGCCGTGGGACATCGGCATGGGCGGCTACCAGGTGGGCAACTTCCCGCCCGGCTGGAACGAGTGGAACGACAAGTACCGCGACACCCTGCGCGCCTACTGGAAGGGCGACGGCGGGCTGCTGCCGGACCTGGCGCGGCGCATCACCGGCTCCGCGGACCTGTACGAGGCGAGCGGCAGAAAGCCCAACGCCAGCATCAACTTCATCACCGCGCACGACGGGTTCACGCTCGAGGACCTGGTCAGCTACAACGACAAGCACAACGAGGCGAACGGCGAGGAGAACCGCGACGGCCACAGCGACAACCGCTCCTGGAACTGCGGTGCGGAAGGCCCGACCGACGACCAGGAGATCCTCAACCTGCGCCGGCGCCAGCGGCTCAACATGCTGGCTTCGCTCCTGCTCTCCCAGGGCGTGCCCATGATCCTGGGGGGCGATGAGCTCGGCCACTCCCAGCAGGGCAACAACAATGCCTACTGCCAGGACAACGAGATCTCCTGGCTCGACTGGGACCTGGATGAGGGGCGCCAGCGCTTCCTGGATGCCGTCGCCCACATCATCCACCTGCGCCGGCAACACCCGGTGTTCGGGCGCCGCCGCTACGTGAGCGCCGATGCCGTGACCGCGGAGGGCCTCAACGAGATCCTCTGGCTCACGCCCGACGGGCGCGAGATGACCGAAGGCGACTGGAACCAGGAGTTCGCGCGCTGCCTCGGGGTGTACCTCGCCGGCGGCGCCATCCGGCGCTTCGGCCGCCGCGGCCGGGCGATCAAGGACTGCGACTTCCTGCTCCTGGTGAACACGCATCACGAGCCCATCGAGTTCCGGATCGCCGAGAAGCTCTCGGGCAAGACCTGGTCGACGGTGATCGATACGGCCAACGCCGATGACCCGTTCGCCGCGCACGGCATCGACTCGGGCAGTTATGCCCTTAAGGCCCGCTCGCTCGTGCTGCTCGAGACCGGCTACACGGGGACGTCCAGTCCCTGAACCCTCGGGGCCTGTTCGCAGCGCTCCCCTCGGGCAGCACACTCTTTGATAAGGTACCGGGCCTGGCGCTCGCAGGAGCTGTGGCCCGATGAGGATCGCGACCTACAACATCAACGGCATCGGCGCCCGCCTGCCGAATCTGCTGCGCTGGCTGGACGAGCGCGCACCCGACGTCGCCTGCCTGCAGGAGCTGAAGGCCCCGCAGGAGAAGTTTCCCGAGAAAGAGATCCGCGACGCCGGCTACGGCGTCATCTGGCACGGCCAGAAGAGCTGGAACGGCGTGGCGATCCTCGCCCGCGGCACGGACCCGAAGGAGATGCGGCGCGTGCTGCCGGGTGATCCCGAGGACGTGCACAGCCGCTACATCGAGGCCACGGTCCACGGGGTCACGATCGGCTGCCTGTACCTGCCGAACGGCAACCCCGCCCCGGGGCCGAAGTTCCAGTACAAGCTGCGCTGGCTCGACCGCTTCATCGATCATGCCGCGACCCTGGTGGCACGCAACGAGCCGGTGATCCTCGCCGGCGACTACAACGTCATCCCCACCGAGCGCGACGTCTACAAGCCCGAGCGCTGGGTGGACGATGCGCTGTTCCGCATCGAGGTGCGCGAGGAGTTCGCGCGCCTCATGGGCCAGGGCTGGACGGATGCGATCCGCGCCCGCTATCCGAACGAGACCATCTACACGTTCTGGGACTTCTTCCGCAACGCCTACGAGCGCAACGCGGGACTGCGCATCGATCACCTGCTGCTGAACCAGAACGTGCGCGACCGTCTCACCGATGCCGGCGTCGACCGCGACGTGCGCGGCTGGGAGCGGCCGAGCGATCACGCGCCGACCTGGGTGGACATCCGTGACTGAGAGGAGCCGAGCCGTGCCCACGATCCGCGCCATCAAACCCGGCGACCGCGAGCCCTGGCAGGTGCTGTGGAACGGCTACCTGCGCTTCTACCGGCAGCACCTGCCGCAGGAGATCACGGATGCGACGTTTGCGCGGCTCCTGGACGAGCGCGTGCAGCCGCATGGACTCGTGGCCGAGCGCGACGGGAAGCTCGTCGGATTGGTGCACTACCTGTTCCATCCGACGACCTGGTCGCAGAAGGACAGCTGCTACCTGGAGGACCTCTACGTCGACCCCGCCGCCCGCGGCGGCGGGGTCGGACGCAGCCTCATCAAGGCTGTGTACGCCAGGGCCGACCAGGCCAGCGCGGCGGCGGTCTACTGGATGACCCAGGAGTTCAACGCCGAGGGCCGCGCGCTCTACGACACCGTCGCCCGGCGCACCTCCTTTATAAGGTACGAGCGCTGACCTTCGCGGGCGCGGCGGTGGGGAGCTCTACCTCGGCGGCCCCTGTCCGCCCCCGCTCTGTTTTGCCTGCACGGTCCCGGGCACAGCCACGTGCGTCGCGATCAGGACCACCACCAGGTCGGGCTCGGGCCCCTTGACGGCGTTCGCAACGTAGAACAGTTTGACCTTGTTATACCCGATTCCGTGCTGTCCCATATACGGGATCACCCCTTCCAGGCGCTGAGTCCGCGAGTCGGAAAGGCTTCCGGAAGCAGCCTGGATCATGTTCCTGTAGGTATCCCGCTGCGACGGGTCCCAGGGCGGCAGACCTGCAATGCCGCTGACGGCCGTCGCACCGAGCGGCACGAAGTTCACGCCCTGCCAGCCGTCGGAGAGATAGCCGGACGGGAAATCGATTGCGAAGTGAGCGCACGAGCGCTGACCCTTGGCATCGAGCAGATGGCGTGGCCGGAGTGAGAACTGCGGCAGCTTGTTCACGGGCGTCGACAGCGTATCGATCGCGCCCTGCCCCCAGGTGTCGTTGAGCGCCACAGTCTTGTTAATCCAGTTATTCACAGTTGCTCCTATGACCTCGTTGGCGTTGCGACTGGCACCACCCTAACACTGCGGATCGGACGGCCGTCCCCGAGGGTGGCTACCGACACCTGAAACGCAGCCCAGAGGGCCGGGTCCGCAACCCGGTCGTGCGTCACGGCTGAGCGCATGGCTGCGCCGAGTGCCGCGGGAGCACTCGCCGAGTCGTGCAGCAGGTGCCGATAGAACTCTGTCATCACCTGCGCGCCCATCTCATCGGCCACGGGCCAAAGTGAGGCGAGCACCGCGTGCGCCCCGCGCGCGAGCGTCGTGGTGCCCAGGCCCATGAGGCCCTCGCTCGGTATCTGGCGACCGAGGGCGGTGTCGCAGGCGCTGAAAGCGACTACGTCCGCGTTCAGCGATTCCAGCGCCAAATCCGAGACGCGTACGGAGCGGTCGGCTATCTCGCCCTTCGAATCGTAGGACCCGAGAACGATCGCCGACAGCTGCGGCACCTCCGCATCCACGACGGCGTGCGTCGCCAGGTGGATGTAACGGTACTTCGACCAGTCGAGCGATAGCACTCGCTCGCGCGTGGCATCCGTACCCAAAAGCTCCTGCACCTGCCCCGCCGGAAACAGTGCCGCGATGTCCCGCGCCTCGACCGCAGTGTATGGCAGCCGTGCGTACTCGCGCCGGCCGCGCGCCGGAGACTCTGACACCGCGGTGACGGCGGCCACCTTGCGCGGCGCGGTGAGCCGCGGGTCATCGGCCTGATAGACGGGGTCGGCGACCAACAGCATCCCGCGGCCGGCCGTGCCTGGCTCGGGGGGCGCGCCGAGCATCCACGCGGCCGGCGTAACCGCGACGTCGTGGCGCATGACAACGAAGGCGTCCGCCTCATCGCCCGGGCCGCGCAGCGCCGCGAACGGCACGTAGTCGAGCGCGCCGTCTGGAACGATGAGCCACTGCCGCGCTGGGGTCAGCCATGGTTCCAGGGGCTGAATGACGAGTCCGTAGAGCGCGCGCGCTTCCTGTAGTCGCGTTTCAAGCGGGGTATCCACCAGCCGCGTCAGCGCGCGCTGCAGCGCGGCGCTGCGCTCGGCGATCAGGGCGGGAGCGGACAGCTGCACCCATTCGAGCCCCTTGTCCGACAGCACCCACGCGTACGCGTAGTCTGATCCGAGCCAGTAGGACACGAGCGCCGTGTCCCCGGGCAGCGCCGGCAGTCCGAGTGTCCTGCCCGCCCGCAGCTGAGCGCCCTCGGGCCGGGTGCGCGCGGCGATGGCGAGGTTCACGGTGTCGATCTGCCGCTCGAGCTCGGCGATGTCGCGCATCAGGTGCTGGGCCCGCGGGTCGGTCGATCCCGAGGCGTCGACACGTGATTCGTAGGCGAAGCGCCGGCCGGCGAGCTCTTGGTAGAGGGCCTCGCGCCGGCGCAGCTCGCGGGACAGCGCGGCGCGGACTGCGGGCGGGTACTTCAGGCCGGCGAGATCGGCGAGCGACTGCGCGCGCGAAGAGTCGGCCGTGAGAAAAGCTTCGCCAGCAAGTCTCGACGCCTCTTGCTTCCTACCGCTAGCGACCGACAGGTTGTACTGCGAGCGCTGGATATCGAGCTTCAGGTCGTAAGCCGCTCGCAACGGTGTCACGAGCTGCGCCCGCAGCTCCGGGTTGGCGGTCTGCTGGCGCACTGCATCCGAGCGGGACAATGCGCGATCGACGGCGAGGAGAGCTGCGCGCGGCTCGCCCAGCTGCCGCAGGTCGCGCGCCCGCTCCAGATCCGCCCGGAACTCGTCCATCACGCTGCCGAGCCGCTGCAGTCCTGGCCGGGCGGCATTCAGGTCCTGGAGGGCCTCATGGGGACGACTCATCTCGCGCAGCACGACCGCCCGCTCCAGGAGTGCCTCCGGTCGAAGCACCACGTCGCCCTTGGCTCCGGGAGTCAGTAACGCATCGAGTTGCGCCAGCGCCTCGCCGGGATTGCCGGCGGCAACGGCGTGCGCGGCCATCTGGATGCGGATTCGCTCGATCGCGGAAGGGGCGACCGCAAGACTCAGAGCCTCCTGATCGGCAGCCAGGGCATCGGCCAGTCGGCCCTGCTCGGCATACACGGTGGCGAGCGATCGCACGGTCTGCATACGGCCCCGCGCATCACCGGACTCCACGCGCTTTTCGCGCGAGCGCTCCAGGAACTGCAGGGCCCGCTCACGGTCGCCGAGCGCGTAGTAGTTGATGCCGATGCCGTAGAGCGCCTGGCCTTCGTCGCGTCGCCACTGCCGCTGCTGCGCGAGGGAGAGCGACAGGTCGAACAGTCGCAGTGAGTCGTCGAAGTGACCCAGAGCAAAATGCAGGAGCCCGGTGTTGTTGAGGATCGTCGTCTGGGCGATCGGTAGTGAGTTGTCACTCATCAATGTCGGCCGCACCTGCTCAAGCAGCGCAAGAGCCTCGGGAAGCCGCCCGAGGCCCCACAGGCACAAGGCACGGTTCTGAATGCTTTGTGACTGGCGCCGCGTTTCGTGAATGGAGGCATACAAGCTCTCGGCCTTCGCATCAGTCGCGGCGCAGTCAGCGTAGTTGCCGCCGTAGTAGTAGGTGAGCGCGGCGTTGTTGAGCGCCTGAGCGGCGTCGTAGCGCTCGCCCCGCTGCATGTGGAAGACGCTCAGCGAGGTCAGCAGGCCGCGTGCGCGCGCCAGCAGCTGCGGTGCAGGCTCGTCGAAGCCCGACACGCGGTGACCGGCGGTCGCGGCGTTGCCGATCTCGATCAAGGCAGCGGCCAGGATGCCGTCCGCGCGGGCGCGCCGGTAATCGTCGACTGTGGCGAGGGTCTTCGAGGCGGTCGTCGCCCACTCGGCGCTCTTCGCCCAGTCCTGGAGCCAGTCGACCTCGACTCCCGCTATGGCTAGCTGGGTCTCTCCGCGCAGCGCGCGGTCTGCCGGATCGGTGAGTGCCCGCTCGGCCGCCTGATAGCTATCCGCTGCCTGCTGGTAGAGCGTCCGCACATTCTTTGTCTTCGATGTTGCCTGCCCGCCCGAGATTTCCCTGGCGTCGGCAAAACTCCCGTCGCCTGCTGCAAGTGACCGGTATACGGCGACGCATTCGGGCAGAGCCTGGAGCAGCGTCAGGTCGAATGCGCGCACGGTGGCAAGGCCGCTCGACTCCTCCTGTCCGTCCAAGTGAACCGCGATGTGCGGGTCCTGCGGGACGAACACCGCACGCTGAGTTGCTGTGCGCTTCTCCGGGTTGTCCGTGCGCGCCAGGACCTGCCCTTTGGGATCCAGAATCTCGACTGCTGCGTCGTTCCCCTTCTCCCCGATCTCGACCAGCCAGCTGTGGCCTGCGGTGAGGGCGAGCTCGGCAGTCACCGGAGCCTTGGGTTCGAGTTTCAGGGGGCCAGCGGTGGCTTCCGGCTGCCCGAGCGCCGCGGTACAGGAGGCCGCCTGCGCGACCCCCCCAAACAGGGGGGCGGCCAGGATACAGAGTGCCGAGATCGAGGAACCTCTCCGGTGGCGCACTTGGCGCACCTGCCTTGGTTCAAGAATGAGGCCTATACTCAAGCTTATGATTGGCGTTGAGGACCAGGCAGCACCCGCCCCGGTTCCCGCAACAGCGGACGTGCCGGCGCTCGTCCCCGATCCCATCTCCCACCTTTCCAAAGTGTATCGCGACTATCCCGGCCTGCGCGCCCTCATCCTCAGGCGCGTGCGCGATCCCGAGGTGGCCGCGGACATCCTGCAGGACGCCGCCGTCACGACGCTCGAGAAACTGCGCAGCGGCGAGATCTCGCACCCCGAGAACGTCGGCGGTTATCTCTACCGCGTCGCGCTCAATCACCTGCGCAATCACCGCCGCAAGGATCGCACAGCGCTCTCGAGCGCGGATGGCCTCGACGACCTGAGGGAAAGCGAGGACGACCCGGAGTGGACGCGCGTCGGGCGACCGCAATGGGCGAACGCCGCGCGCAAGATGCTCGAGGAGATGCCGGCCGCGCGCGACCGCGATCTCCTGGTTCGCTTCTACCTGAATGACGAGGCGAAAGAGCAGATCTGCCAGGACATGCGCCTTTCGACCGAGCACTTCAATCGCGTGATATTCCGTGCCCGTAACCGCTTCCGCGAGCTCCTCGAGCAGCGCGGCATCTGGAAGGCGGACCTGCTGTCGATCGCCCTCGTCGGCCTGGGCCTCGCCGCGG
>JANWKL010000118.1 GCA_025451375.1 Steroidobacteraceae bacterium | reverse complement strand
CGTACTCCGGGTTACGGAACTCATCGCCGGCTTCCACCGTGCCGCCATCGGGCCGCGCAAACAAGGTGCGGACTTCGTTGGTCGGCGGAAACGGCGATCCCTCACCGAGGAAACCCGCCAGCCGCTGTGGCACCTTGAAGCCATCGGTTGCCGCGCGGATGGCCGGCTGAAACAGCTCCCGCCACGGCAGGCCACCATAGCGCTTGTGCGCCGTGAACAACATCGCCACGACGCCCGGTACGCCGGTCGAGCGGCCGCTGCGCACCGCCTCAACGTAACTTAAGGGTTTGCCGTGCTCGTCGAGGAACATGGTCGGGGTTGCACCCGCGGGCGCCTTCTCGCGGCCGTCGAGCGCACTCACCTCGCCAGAGCGCGCATCGTAGTACATGAGAAACGCGCCACCCCCGATTCCGGAACTCTGCGGCTCGACGAGCCCGAGCATCGCCTGCACCGCCACCGCGGCGTCCACGGCGGTACCGCCCTTACGCAGAATCTCAAGACCCGCATCAACCGCCAGGGGATTCGCAGCCACCACCCATGCCTGTCCGTGGTGGGTGTGGCGGTGGAAACCGGCCGGCAGCGCCGGAGCGGCGGGCACGGCTTCCACTGCGGTGGCTGCCGCCGGTGCTGTGGGCTCCACCGGCGCGGCGGTGTCGGCTGGCGCAGATGGCACGGGTGCGGATGGCACGGGCGCGGGTTGGGCCGCCGGCTCGACGGCAGGTTCGGACGTAGCCGGCACCTGCGCGCCAGCAGTGAAGCCAGACGCGCCCCACGCGAAGAGGAGCACGGCCAAGCCAACCATTCTGGAAACAGACATCATGCTGAGCGAAATCCTGTGAGCCCCTGCCCGGCGTCGGCGCGCTCTTCAGCGTCCTCCACCGAGGTGACCTTTGATGCCGAGGAACCGATCCACAACCACTTGATGAACGCGTGCACCGCCTCGTCTTCGCCGCACGCCAGTATCTCGACCCGCCCATCCGGCAGATTGCGGGCGTGGCCCGTGATCGCCAGTTCCCGCGCGCGCCGCGCCGCCGTGGCGCGGTAAAACACGCCCTGCACGCGGCCACCCACCAGACACTTCCTGCAGATCATGGGAGGGCGAATACTACTTCAGTTCCAAGCGCCCGTACCGCGGGCGCCGGATGATGGCACAGCCATTTTGTGGCAACGTACGCGTGCCCTACGGCGAGGAGAGCGAAACAGTGGCGGAAGTACTGGTCCTTTATTACTCGCGCACCGGCGCCACCGCAGAACTCGCAAGACAGGTCTGCAGGGGCGTGGAAGCGGTGACGGGCGCCAAGGCGCGCCTGCGTACCGTGCCGGTGGTTTCGGCGGCGAGTGAAGCGCCCGCGCAACCGGTGCCGGCAAGCGGTCCTCCCTATGCGACTCTCGATGACCTGCGGGAGGTGCAGGGGCTCGTCATGGGCAGTCCGACGCGCTTTGGCAACATGGCAGCGCCCCTGAAATACTTCCTCGACGGCACCGCGGCGCTGTGGCTCTCAGGCGTTCTGGCCGGCAAGCCTGCGGGCGTCTTCACCTCGACCCAGACTTTGCACGGCGGCCAGGAGACGACGCTGATGTCGATGATGCTGCCGCTTCTGCATCACGGCATGCTGCTGGTTGGCCTGCCGTACACCGAGCGCGCGCTGAACGAGACCACGAGTGGTGGCACGCCCTACGGTGCTTCGCACGTCGGCGGTCCGAATGGCACGACCGCGCTCAGCGAGGCGGAAAAGACTCTCGCGCAGGCGCTCGGCCGGCGCGTCGCGACCATCGCCGTTCAGCTGGCTCGGACGTAGGTCACGTACTTTCCCGGGCGCGCCCGGCCGCACCCAACACCTCGCGGATAAACGGGATGGTCAGGCGCCGCTGCGCCGCCAGCGCCGCCTCATCGAGCGTGTCGAGCAGCTCGTACAACGCGCGCATATCGCGCGGAAAGCGCCGCTGCAGCCATTGCAGGGTCTCATCGGGCAACTCGAAGCCGCGCACGCGGGCGCGCAGCTTCAGAGCCGCCTGCTGCTCGGCCTCATCCAGCACCCGCAGCTGGAACACCGTGCCGGCGGCGCAGCGTGAGCCGAGATCCCTGACAGCCCAGGGCACGAGTGCCGGTGGTGCCTGCGCGGCCAACACCAGCCGACCGCCGCCCTCCTCCGCCTCCTGCAGCAGCGCGAAAATTGCGCGCTCCCAGACGGCGTCGCCGGCAACGGTATCGAGATCATCAAGGCACAGACAGTCAAGGCTCAGCCCCTCGAGTACCCCCACTCCCAGCGGCGCAAGCTGTGCCAGCGGTACGTAGCCGGCGCGCATACGTTCGCTCGCGGCGGCGCACACCGCCTGCAGAAGGTGTGTCTTGCCGGCCCCTGGCGGCCCGCACAGCCAGGTGACTCCTGCGTGCTCACCCCGGGCAACGCGTTGCGCATACTCGAGCGCCTGGGTGTTACGAGCGGGGAGAAAGTTGCTGAATACGGCGCGGTCAGGCAGACGCAGGCCCAGGGGAATCTGGCGCATGAGGTTTAAGCCTTAAGGCGCGTGTGCCGGTAGCGCTACGGCACGCTGCGTGAAGGCGATCACGTAGCCAAGCCCCGAGACCACGGTGGTGATCAGGGTAAGGATCGCACCCGCATCCAGGATCTCGCGCAGCGGCATGCCGCTCGCGGCCCGCAGCAGCACCAACATCACGTACACGAGCTGCGCTGCGGTGTTGACCTTGCTGATGACCGTGGGCCGCCCGTGCAGCGCGCCGAACCACAGGCGGTAAACCAGGGCACCCAGGCCAATCAACACATCGCGCGCCACCACCGCCGCGGTCAACCACCATGGGATCAGTCCGAGCCACGCGGATTCAACAAACACCGTGACCAGCAGCAGCTTGTCCGCCAGCGGGTCGAGGAATTTGCCGAGCTCAGAGGTCCAGTTGAAGCGCTTGGCGAGATAGCCGTCCAGGCCGTCCGAGACCGCGGCCGCCACGAACAGCGCGAGCGCCGGTAACTGCTGGCCAGTCTGCAGCGCCGTGGCGATCGGCCAGATAAGCGCGAGACGGATGAGGCAGATGATGTTGGGCAGGTGACGCAACGCTTCAGCCCGGGGGTTGCGGTTGATACCGGTACAGAAGCCGTCCGCCGGTTGCCGCGATGCGCTCCAGGCGCGCAACGCCCGCGAGCGCCTGCTCGAGGCCCTCGGCGCCACCGCGCACGATGACCTCGAAGGTGACGCTGCCGGTGTCCACGACAAGGACGTTGGCGCGCCGCACTCCCGGCACACCCTGCAGCAGGCGGGTGAGCGCCGCGTAGTCGTTCAGCCCGGTGACGCCCTCGATGCGAAGCCGCGCCGGCGCCTCCTCCGGCAGGGTGGCGCTCGCCTCCGGCGGTGCTGGCTCGGTCGTGGACTGAGGCTGGCCGGCCGGAGATTGAGGCGGCAAACCAAGGCACAGCGCGCAGAATGACCCCAGCAGCAGTCCGCGCACGCGCCGGTTCGCGGTGGTTGATTTTTCGCCCGGTCGCAACATGATATTCACACCGCGCGCAACGGCGCACGACGCTCAGGTACAATACCACACGCGCTTGGGAGCAAACGGCTGCCACCCGCGCCAACAACCCATGACAGAACCTCCCGGCATCACCTACCGCGATGCGGGCGTCGACATCGACGCCGGCGACGAGCTGGTTGAACGCATCAAGCCGCTGGTGCGGCGCGCGCAGCGGCGCGAAGTGCTGGCCGGCATCGGCGGCTTCGGCGCCCTGATTGAGCTGCCGGCCGGCTACAAGCGCCCGGTGCTGGTTGCCGGCACCGACGGTGTTGGCACCAAGCTGCGCCTGGCGATCGACACCGGCCGCCACGACACCATCGGTATAGATCTTGTGGCCATGTGCGCCAACGACGTCGTCGTGCAGGGCGCGGAACCGTTATTTTTCCTCGACTACTACGCGACCGGCAAGCTGCAGGTGCCGGTGGCCGAAGCGGTGGTGCGCGGCATCGTCGAGGGCTGTGTGCAGGCAGGTTGCGCGCTGGTCGGCGGTGAGACCGCGGAAATGCCCGGCATGTACCACGGCGAGGATTACGATCTCGCCGGTTTTTGTGTCGGCGTGGTGGAGAAGGAGGCGATCGTGGACGGCAGCCGCGTCACCGCCGGGGACGCGCTGATTGGACTCACTTCCTCAGGTCCCCACTCCAATGGCTACTCGCTCATCCGCAAGCTCATTGAGCACGCCGGCGCCACCGCCGCCACCCAGGTGGCGGGACGCGCGCTGCTTGACCGCCTGCTCGCACCGACGCGCATCTATGTAAAGCCGTTGTTGGCGCTGCTGCGCGACATGCCGGTGCACGCCCTGGCGCACATCACCGGCGGGGGCTTGAGCGACAACATCCCGCGAGTCCTCCCCGCGGGGCTCAAGGCGGTACTTGAGCGCTCGAGCTGGGACGCGGACCCGGTGTTTGATTGGCTGCAACAGGCCGGCCGCATCGAGCCGGCCGAGATGTACCGCACCTTCAACTGCGGCATCGGCATGGTCGCGGTGGTGGCAGCCGAGCGCGCGACGGCCGCGGTGGCCTACCTCAGCGCACGCGGTGAGCGCGCGCAGATCATCGGCGAGGTGCGCGTGGGCGAACGCGGTGTCGTCATCCGCTGATGAGCGTGCCGGCACCGCTGCGGCTCGCAATCCTCATCTCCGGCCGCGGCTCGAACATGCTGGCGATCGCCCGCGCCTGTACAACGGGCAGCATCGCGGCCAGCGTTTCGCTGGTGATCGCTGATCGTGCCGACGCCGGCGGCGTCACCAGCGCGGCGCAGCTCGGCATTCCGACCGCGGTGGTACAGCGCAGCACCGCGCGCGATGCCGCCGCCTTTGAAGCCGCGCTCATCGCAACGCTCGAAGCGCAGCGCCCGGACGTCATCGCACTGGCGGGGTTCATGCGCATCCTCTCGGCCGGATTCGTCAACCGGTTTCTCGGCCGGATGTTCAACATTCATCCCTCACTGCTGCCGGCGTACCGTGGCCTGCATACGCATCGGCGGGTACTCGCCGCCCGTGAACCGCAGCACGGCGCGAGTGTTCACTTCGTGACTCCCGAGCTCGACGGCGGACCGGTGGTACTGCAATCGCGGGTTGCGGTCGCCCCTCTTGACACCGAAGCCACGCTGTCAGCGCGCGTTCAGGCCACCGAACACATTATCTATCCGCAGGTGCTCGCGTGGTTCGCGCAGCGGCGCCTCGCCTGGCGCGATGGCGCGGCGTGGCTCGACGGGACGCGGCTGGCGACACCGGTGGTGGAGGATTTCAATGCTCCGGCATGAGACTCATCGGGTGGTGCGGTGCGTGGCCGCGGTGTTGATGCTGGGAGCCTCGAACATGGCCGGTGCCGATGAACTCAAGCCTTTCGAAGCCTCATACGCGTGGCTCTGGCACGGGCTGAACGTGGCGGTGTCAACACTGACTCTGGAGAAGACGGGAGACACGTGGAGCTACCGCTCGAAGAGCGAGCCGCGCGGCATCGGCAGGGCATTTTCGGAGCGGCCGACCCAGGCGAGCGTGCTGCGTGTCACCGACAGCGGCGTGCAACCCTTGAGCTACCGGGCGAGCGACGGCACCGCCTCCACGCGCCGCGCTATCGATGTGAAGTACGACTGGGACAAAGGCCGTCTTACCGGTGTCTACGAGGACACGCCGGTGGATCTGCCGCTCAAGGCCGGCGTGCAGGATGACGCCTCAGCCCAGGTGGCGATGATGGTCGAGCTCCTGCGCGGACATACACCGGACCGCTTCCAGCTCCTGAACAAGAATGCGGTGCGCGAATACCGCTACACCCGCGAGGGTGAGGCGACGCTGCAGACCCCCCTCGGCAGCATTGCTACTGTGATCTACAAGAGTGAGCGCGCTGGCTCGCCGCGCGTGACGCGCTTCTGGTGCGCCGCGGATCGCGGCTACATTCCCATGCGCGTCGAGCAGACGCGCGGCCGGGACGTCGAGTGGACCATGGAGATCCGCAGCCTTAAGCGCGAGTGACGGTGCCTACGCTCGCCATGCGCTAAACACTTCCGTGTCACGTCTTCGGCAACGTCACGCCACGCTGCCCCTGGTACTTGCCGCCGCGATCTGCGTAAGAGGTGGAGCACACCTCGTCGGACTCGAAGAACAACATCTGCGCAACGCCCTCATTCGCGTAGATCTTCGCGGGCAATGTCGTGGTGTTGGAAAACTCGAGCGTTACGTGGCCTTCCCACTCAGGTTCCAAAGGCGTTACGTTCACAATAATTCCGCAATTCCGGACGAAGACGCCGGCCTCTAGCGCAAAATTGCCCGCCTCGGGGACTGTAAGACAATAAACGTCGTGATCCCCGGGAAGCTCACGCACAGCCACGACTTTGTGGTTGCGATACCGGGCGAGTCCGCGAAATTCAGCGACAACCTCTGGAAAGCGCCGGAACACCGAGCGATCACAGTCCAGCAGGTCCGCGGCACCCCGAATTGATCCAGTTACGTGCCGCGCGCGCTGCACCCGCTCGGGAGTAATTTCCGGACGAATGTTGATCCGGCGAGCAACCTCGGCCTGGTGCATCCGCCGGGTGCCGTCATCGCCCCGATGATGGCGATGCGTCCCCGGCGCATCTGCGTAGAGTTCGTACCGCAGATTCCACTCGTCCGCAAGGCGGTGCGTCGGGTACAGATATCCGTCGATCGGCTGGTAGACCGCCTCATAGCCACGCGCAAGGTCACGATAGAGAGGCATGAGCGTATCGCCCGGCCGCAGCAGACGAGCTTCCGCCATGCGCCCATCACGCCGCATGAACAAGTGGTCGGGCGTGGCGTTGACGATTTCCCCATTGTCGAGAGTGACTTCCAGCAGCGAGTCGCGTCCGATGAAACGCGGAGCATCCAACAGAGTGACGATCATTCTGCCGCCAGGACCGATGCTGTAACCCCAGTAGAGCTCGCCGGCGTCGTGCCCGCGAGCCATCTGCTCGAGCGTCGCAGACGTGCCGTCGACTAGCGCTACACGGGTATCACCTCGGAAGCAGCGTGCGTAGGTCGACTTCCCTAAGCATATCGTGAGCACGCTGCGTGGAATCCGGAAATACTCAACAGTACGCGCCAGCGCGAACGAGTTCGGCGGAATGATGCAGACATCGCCGCCAAAGTCGACGAAGCTCTTCTCGTCGAAATTCTTCGGATCGACGATGGTGGAGTTGATGTTGGTGAAGATCTTGAACTCA
Source organism: Steroidobacteraceae bacterium (assembly GCA_025451375.1). Lineage (GTDB taxonomy): Bacteria > Pseudomonadota > Gammaproteobacteria > Steroidobacterales > Steroidobacteraceae > 13-2-20CM-66-19. The sequence continues at coordinate 8,258 of JANWKL010000118.1, read as the reverse complement.
CCCGCACAACGCACGTCGTAGCCATAGCTGGAGGTGCCGTAGGAGACGATGCGGTGGCCGTTCGCCTCGCGCACCTGCTCGGCGGCAAACGGCTCGATCATCCCGTGATCGCGCGCCATGCGACGGATCCAGTTGTCAGACTTGATGCTCATGCCGTGCGCACCTGTCAGGTCTCTTCGACCACAATCTTGGGGAACAAACTGCTGCGGTCGCGCGCGCGCACCGCCAGCGCCGCCGCCGTGCGGCGCGCCATCTCAAAATACGCCCGGGCGCGCGGCGAATCGGGCGCGGCGGCGACCGTCGGCCGCCCGCCGTCGGCTTCCTCGCGAATATGCGCATCGAGCGGCAGCTCGCCGAGGAGTTTCACCCCGTATTCCTTCGCCATGCGCGCGCCCCCGCCGACGCCAAAAATATGCTCCGCGTGCCCGCAGTTCGAGCACACGTGGACGCTCATGTTCTCCACGATGCCGAGCACCGGCACCGCAACCTTCTCGAACATCTTCAGGCCCTTGCGCGCATCGGCGAGCGCGATGTCCTGGGGGGTGGTCACGATGACCGCGCCTGCGACCGGCACACTTTGAGCGAGCGTGAGTTGGATATCCCCGGTGCCCGGGGGCATGTCGACCACCAGATAGTCGAGCTCGCCCCACAAGGTTCCGGACAGCAGTTGCGTCAGGGCCTGGGTCACCATCGGCCCGCGCCACACCATCGGCTGCTCGGCATCGACCAGGAAGCCGATCGACATGGCGCTGACGCCATGACTGACCAGCGGACGCAGCTGCTTGCCGTCGGGGGACGTGGGGCGCTGGCCGGCGAGGCCGAGCATCAGGGGCTGGCTCGGGCCGTAGATGTCCGCATCCAGGATCCCGACGCGGGCGCCCTGTGCTGCCCAGGCGAGCGCCAGGTTCACCGCCACGGTGGACTTGCCGACGCCACCCTTACCGGATGCCACCGCGACGATGTTCTTGATGTCCGCGAGCGGCTTCAGGCTGCGTTGTACGGCGTGGGCCCGGATGTCGGATTCGACTTCGACGGCGAGCGGCGCCGTAACACCCGCGGCGCTAAGCTGCCGGACCAGCGCGGCGGACAGTTCAGAATTGTAGCCGCCGACCGGGAAGCCGAGCGCTATGCGAGCGGCGAAACCGTCTCCCCGGGGGCTCACCTCGCGCACGGCGTTGGCCGCACCCAGAGACTCGCCCAGGTAGGGATCCACGTAGGCGCCGAGGGCGGCGCGTACCACGCTTAAGGATTCTTCGGGAGTCATTTCAGAGGGAACTGACGAAGGGGGTGACATTGTAGAGGTTGGCGCGCCTGCCGGCACACGGCGGCGCACCCGCGGCTAAGCGCCATGCGCTGGCCCCACCGAACCCTATGGCATAATCCGCGGGTTTTGGATAACGGACGTTCTAAACACGGTCGCCGCGGACGCGGAAGGGCTCGATGAGTTTTTTCACGAATCTGCGTGCCGACAAGCTGGTCACCGAGATCCGTTCCTCGAACGATCCGGCGAGTCCGGCGACACAGAAGGCGGTCGAACGGCTGAAGGAAGTCGGACCGGGGGCCATCGAGGCGGTATTCGCAGCCCTCCCCGACGCGGACAAGGGCGCGACCGTCTCCTTCATCGAAGTGCTAACCGGCCTCGTGAGCCAGAAGACTTTCCCGCAGTACGTGCGCGGTCTCGTGGAAGGCAGCCCCCGGGTCATTTCCGGTATATCGCGCGCGCTGGCGAGCAACCGTAACTACCCCCCGCACCTGCTGCTCGAGGCGCTCGGCACCGCCGGGGTCTCCAAGTCCGCCCTGCTGGAAGTCATCGCCGCACACAAGGCCCGTTTCGGTGTGCGCGAACTCCTGAACGCCGCCTACGCCCAGGAACCCAACGAGAAAGCGGCGCTGTTTCGCCTTATCGGCGAGATCGCGGATCCGGCTTCGATCCCCGAACTCATCGGCCGCCTGCAGGGCAAGGATGCGATTGCCCGGGTGCATATCATCAATACGCTCGCGCGCTTCAACACCCCGGAAGTGCAGACGGCGCTGCAGGGACTGCTGCGCGATCCCAACAAGCTGATACGCAGTGCGACACTCGCGGCGCTGTTGCGCACCAACGGCCCGGTTGACATCGAACGCATCTGCGCCTGCCTGCGCGATCCGGAAATCGACGTGGTCAATCGCGCCATCGACGTCGTGATCAATGCCAACCACCCGGACACCATCCGCTACCTGATCGCCGTGCTGAAGGACGAGAACGAGAACGCGCGGCGCGCGGCCGTCGAAGTCCTGAACGAGATCGGCGATGCCAAATCGGTCAAGGACCTGCTCGCGGCCCTGAAGGACAGTGACTGGTGGGTTCGCAGCCGCGCCGCCGATGCGCTCGGCAAGATCGGCGGACCGAAGGTCATTGACGCGGTGTTGCAGCTGGTACGCGACAAGGACGACGACATCCGGCGCGCCGCCATCGAAATCCTCAACCAGACCAAGGACGAGCGTGCGATCGAGTCGCTCATCCAGGCCACCCGCGATGCGGACTGGTGGGTGAGCGAGCGCGCCGTGGATGCGCTGGCCGAAATCGGCAGCAAACGCGCGGTGCCGCGCCTCATAGAAATGCTGCACACCCCGGCAAACGGCAAGGCCACGCCCATTGTCGTGCGCGCGCTCGGCAAGCTCGGCGACGGCAAGCTGGTGGACACGCTGCTGCCGCTGGTCGCGCGCCCCGAGCGCGAGATCCGCATCGAAGCGATCCAGGCGCTGGCGCGCGTGGCGGACGAGAGTCACGCCGGCCAGGTGCGCACCGAGCTTGCAGCGCAGGCAGCCTCCCCGGATCAGACCATCTCGCGGATGGCGACCGCGGCGATGGCCGAACTCGACAACCGCATCGCGGGAATCACCTCGCTCGCTTCCGGCGGCACCTCGGCGGCCGCCGCGACCGCTGCGGGTGTGCGTCCGCCCCAGCCGACTCAGGCGGAGGCTGCCAAGACGATGCTGATTTCCGATCAGGCGCTCGCGCATGCCGTCAAACAGGGGCAGGCGGCCAGCGCCCTCGATATCAACACGCTCAAGCCCGGCGACATCATCGAGGGCCGCTACAAGTACATCGATCGCATCGGCCGCGGCGCCTTCGGCACAGTGATACTGATGGAGGACACAGTCGTCGATGAGCGCTTGATCCTGAAGTTCCTGAATCCCAACGTCTCGCAGGACGAAGAGGTGATGAAGCGCTTCGTTCACGAGCTGCGTTATTCGCGCAAGATCACGCACAAAAACGTCATCCGCATCTACGACTTCCTCTACATCCAGGGCAGTTACGCGATCTCGATGGAGTACTTCCCCTCGCATACCCTGGGTGGTGAGGTGGTGAACGAGAAGCCCGTGGAACTCAAGCGTGCCATGCAGTTCGGCATCGACATCTGTACCGGTATGACGGTCGCCCATCAGCTCGGCATCGTGCACCGCGACCTGAAGCCGGCGAACGTGCTGATCAACCAGGAAGGGCTCCTGAAGATCGTGGACTTCGGCGTCGCGGCGGCACAGCGCGAAGGCGACACCCAGCTCACCAAGACCGGCTACGTCATCGGCTCGCCAAAGTACATGGCCCCGGAGCAGATCCTCGGCAAGAAGGTCGACGAGCGCGCCGACATCTACGCCCTGGGTGTCATGCTCTACGAGATGCTCACCGGAGTGCCGCCCTATTCCCGGGGCGATCACATGTCGGTCATGTATCAGCACGTGCAAGGCAAGGCGAAAGTGCCCCAGGACGTCAATCCCGCCCTGCCCCCGGGTCTTTCGGATCTCGTAGTCAGGGCAATGGCCGTCGATAAGACCAAGCGCTTCCAGACCATGGTGGAGCTGAGTGCGGCGCTGGAGCGCTACCTGCACTAAGGCCGGCTGCGCTCGCGGGCTTGCCAAACTCCGTGCGTTACGTCAGATTTCCGACGACAAGCCGTTGATTCGGAAAGCCCTTCAGGGCAAAACAACCGGCAGTGAGTCGTGAGAGGGGAGTCGCTTGGCACGCATTGATGCGTTCCTGAAGCTCGGCACACAGCAGGGCTGTTCGGACGTACACCTCGCGGTAGGTGTGCCGCCCATGCTGCGCATGCACGGCGATCTCCTGCCCATCAAATTCCGCGACCTGCGGCTGTCGGAGCTCGAAGGCTACATCGGCGAGATCCTCACCCGCAATCAGAACGATCTGTTCAACAAGGGCCACGATCTGGACTTCTCCTATGTATCCGGCGACGGCGGGCGCTTCCGCGTCAACGTTTATCGCAAGGAGACCGGGATAGGGGCCACTTTCCGCTCCATCCCCTCGGAGGTGCCGACGCTGGAGAAGCTGCAGCTGCCGCCCATCGTGACCAAGCTGTGTGACTTCCACCAGGGCATGGTGCTGGTCACCGGCTCCACCGGCACCGGCAAGTCGACGACGCTGGCGGCGATGATCGATCACCTGAACCGCACGCGCCGGCTCAACATCATCAGTCTCGAGGATCCCATCGAGTTCGTGCACGCAAGCAAGAACAGCCAGGTTATCCAGCGCGAGCTCGGTACCCACATTCCGAGCTTCGCCGAAGGCGTGCGCGCGGCGATGCGCGAGGACCCGGATGTCATCCTGGTGGGCGAGCTGCGTGATGCCGAGACAATTTCCATGGCCATGACAGCCGCGGAAACCGGCCATCTCGTGCTCGGCACGCTGCACACCACCAGCGCGGTGAAAACCATCGACCGCATCATTGATGCGCTGCCGGTGGAGGAGCGCGAGCAGACCAAGAGCTTTCTGGCGCAGAGCCTGCTTGCCGTGGTCACGCAGGTGCTGGTCAAGACCGCCGACGCGCACGGCCGCATGGCGATCTGCGAAGTACTGATGATGACCAAGGCGATCGCCAAGCTCATCCAGACCGAGCAGACGCACCAGATCCCCACGCAGCTGCAGATGGGCAAGGACCTCGGCATGCAGCTCCTCGACCAGGCGTTGCTGGCGGCCATCAGCGCGCGCACCGTCGATCCGGATGACGCCTACAACTACGCGACCGAGAAGCGTGCGTTCCAGAAGTACGTCACTGATACCAGCATGCTGCCGAAAATTGACGCCCCACCTGCCGCTGCCGCGGCGTCCGGCTCGGGGTCCTGAGCTCGCCGTGGCCTACGTCGACGCGCTGTTGATCGAGGTGCTGGAAAAACGCGGCTCCGACCTGCATTTCATCGCCGGCGATCCGCCGCGCATCCGCCTGCACGGCGATCTGTCGGGACTCAAGCCCGAAAAGCTCGCCGCCGAGGTCGTGAAGCAGGCGCTGTACGAGATCATGCCCAAGCCGGCGCTTGATCGCTTCGAATCCAAGGATGGCGCGGACTTTGCGTACACGCTGCCCGAGCGCGGCCGCTTCCGCGTCAACGTAATGCGGCAGCTGAACGGCATGGGCGCGGTGTTCCGCGCCATTCCCTCCAAAGCGCTGACCCTGGATGAGCTGAACCTCCCCGAAGCGGTGCGGCAGATGTGCCGCGCCAACAACGGCCTGATTCTGGTCACCGGCAAGACCGGTTCGGGAAAATCCACCACGCTCGCGGCGATGATCGACGACATCAACCGCCGCGTGAAAGGCCATATCCTCACCGTCGAGGATCCGATCGAGTTCGTGCACGAGCGCAAGAACTGCCTGATCAGCCAACGCGAGATCGGCGTGCACAGCATGAGCTTCGCTGCCGCGGTCCACTCGGCGCTGCGCGAGGACCCGGATGTGATCCTGGTCGGTGAGTTGCGCGATCTTGAGACCATGAGTATCGCCGTGACCGCGGCCGAGATGGGCATCCTTGTCATGGGCACGCTGCACACCAACGGTGCGGCCCCGACGGTCGATCGCATGGTGAACGTGTTTCCGTCCGACAAGCAGTCGCACGTGCGCACCATGCTCTCGACCTCGCTGCGGGGCGTGGTCTCGCAGCAGCTCCTGCAGCGCGCCGACAAGAAGGGCCGGATCGCGGCGCTTGAGATTCTCGTCAACACGTCCGCGGCCTCGAACCTCATCCGCCAGGGGAAGCTCGATCAGCTCGAGAACACCATGCAGTCTGGCGGCCAGTTCGGCATGCGCACCATGGACTCGGCGATCCAGCAGCTGCTGGATCAGCGCCAGATCTCGGGCGCCGAGGCCTACAAGAAGTCCATTAACAAGTCGCGCTTCGAGGAATTCAAGGACGCCGGGTAAAACCGCGGCAGACGGCGGCGAGTTTGTTGCCGTCCGGGTCACGCACGTACGCCGCGTAGAAATCCGGGTTGTAATGCGGACGCAGGCCCGGGGCACCTTCGGACTCGCCGCCATGGGCAAGAGCCGCGGCATGGAAATCATCGACCGCTTTCCAGGACGCCGCCTTGAGCGCCACCATCGTGCCGTTGCCGGCTGTCGCCGGCTTGCCATCAAATGGTGTGCCCACCCACAACGCGTTCTCGCGAGCGCCGCCGTCCTCGTAGGTCCCCCAACCCGACGCAATGCGATCCCAATCCGGGTCGCCGGTAACGCAGCGGGTTAAACCGAGCGCCGCCAGCGTCGCATCGTAGAACGCCGTGGCCCGCTTAAGGTCATTGGTGCCGAGGGATATGTAACTGAGCATTCTGCTTCTCCACTATCAGCAAAGCCTACCGCAAGTGCCGCAAGCGGCGAGCTGTGTAAACTAGGACGAATGGCCCGCAAGATTTTCGTCACCACCGCGCTGCCCTACGCGAACGGCCCGTTTCATATCGGGCACATCATGGAATACATCCAGGCGGACATCTGGGTGCGCTTCCAGAGAATGCAGGGCCACGAACTGCATTTCGTGTGTGCCGACGATGCCCACGGCGCGCCGATCATGCTCAAGGCGGAAGCCGAAGGCATCAGCCCGCAGGATCTCATCGGACGGATCGCGGCCGGGCGGCCGCAGTACCTCAAGGGCTTTCTCCTGAGCTTCGATCACTGGTACTCCACCGACTCGCCTGAGAACACGCAGCTCTCGCAGGACGTGTACGCGCGGCTGCAACGCGCCGGACTCATATACAAGAAGGATGTCGAGCAGTTCTACGATCCGGTCAAGGGCATGTTCCTCCCCGACCGCTACATCAAGGGCGAATGCCCGAACTGCCATTCAAAGGATCAGTACGGCGATGCCTGCGAGGTATGCAGCACGGTGTACGCGCCCACCGACCTCATCAATCCGTATTCGACCCTGACCGGCGCACGGCCGGTATTGAAGACCTCGGCGCATTTTTTCTTCCGTCTGTCTGACCCGCAGTGCGTGGCCTTCCTCGGGGAGTGGCTGAACGCTCCCGGGCGCCTGCAGCCCCAGGTCATTAACAAGGCGAAGGAGTGGCTCGCGGGCAGCGGTGAGCAGGCCCTGGGTGACTGGGACATTTCCCGTGACGCGCCCTACTTCGGCATCCCGATTCCCGATGCGCCGGGGAAATTCTTCTACGTCTGGCTCGATGCGCCGATCGGCTACCTCGCCGCGCTCAAGAACTACTTCAGCAGCGGCAAAGCGCGCCTGCACGGCGAGCCGCGCAGTTTCGAGGATTTCCTGGCCGCGCCGGACACCGAGCAGATTCACTTCATCGGCAAGGACATCATTTACTTCCACACCCTGTTCTGGCCGGCGATGCTGAAATTCTCCGGCGCCCCATACCGGGTTCCCGATCACGTCTACGCGCACGGCTTCATTACCGTGTCGGGCGAAAAAATGTCCAAGTCGCGTGGCACGGGCATCAGCCCGCTGCGCTACCTGGAAGTGGGCATGAATGCCGAGTGGCTGCGCTACTACATCGCCGCGCGGCTTAACAGCAGTGTCGAGGACCTGGACTTCAACCCGGATGATTTCGTCGCGCGCGTGAATAGCGACCTTATCGGCAAGTACATCAACATCGCCAGCCGCGCCGCCAACTTCATCACCCGGCAATTCAATGGCGAGCTCAAGTTCGGCGACGATGCCGCCGCGCTCACCGCCTCAGCCCGCGCCACAGCCGAGCTCGTGCAGGCCGGCTATGATGCGCGCGAGTTCGGCAAGGCTCTGCGGGACTGCATGGCGGCCGCCGATCGCATCAACCAGGAGTTTGATTCGCGCCAGCCGTGGGTTCTCGCCAGGGACCCCACCCAGGCCCTGGAGCTGCAGCAAGTCTGCTCGCGCGCGCTGTTTGGCTTCAAGCTCCTGTCCGTGCTGCTCGCGCCGGTGCTGCCGGCGGTAGCCGAGCGCGTCGCACGACAATTCTTCGGCCTCGGGCGCGCTTTTCGCTGGAGCGACGCCTGCGAGCT
>JANWKL010000117.1 GCA_025451375.1 Steroidobacteraceae bacterium | reverse complement strand
TTCGCCGCTTGCCATCGCCATGATCTCGTCCTCGGTTGTCGATCTACGGCATATGTAGTAGCATTTATCTGGAGCGTAGTAAATAGCGGAAAGCATGCGGTCTTCGACCCGAGACCCTAATCCTGGAGCAGTACCGGAAGGCGGGAACGCGTGGGTGCTGAATTCTCGACAGCCTGCCGGACCACGGCGGCGCGTCAAGAATTAGCAAGGGGGAAGAAGAACGCGCCTGGGGTCTGGGCAACACTACGGCTCGAGCGCGATTCATGCGCTGAGGCGCGGTAACCCTCGAAGGAGGATGAGCGAATGCAGACGAATCTCAGGATCGCCCTCGCGGCCTCGGGCGGCCTCTTGATGGGAGCTGCCATCATGCAGGCAACCCATGCGCAGCAGGTCGAGGCACCCCCCGCCTACGTCATCGCGGAAGTCGAGAAGGACCCCACGAAGGCGCAGGACCCTGCTGCCGCACGCAGATACGCGGAAGCTGCGCCGAGGTCTTTGGTCCCCTTCGGCGGTCAATACGTGGTGCGTGGGGGTGCAGTACAGGCGCTCGAGGGCGAAGCGCCCAAAGGCTACATTGTGGTGATTGCCTTCGATAGCGTGGAGAAAGCGCGCGGTTGGTACGACTCGCCGGCGTACGAAGCGGTCAAGCCGATCAGGCAGAGCTCAATGAAGAGCCGCATTCTCATTGTCGAAGGGGTCCGTCCACAGCCACAGCGGTCCGGGAGCCTGTAGCTTCTGCTCCCGGGCAGTCATTCCAGGACTCGGGTCGGTCGCGCAATCTGCGACGGCGGAATGCCATAGCGCGCAGCAAACGATGCGCTGAACGAGCTGGCGCTCGCGTAACCGACTGCGACACATATCTCGAGGACTGAACGGCGGGAGCTGCGTAGCAGCGCCATGGCCCGCTCCGCCCGGCGGCGGGCGAGCCAGCCACGGGGCGTTTCGCGGAAGGCCATGCGAAAACAGCGATGAAAGTGGTGCGGTGCCATCAGGGCCACCTGCGCCATCGTCACCAGCGTCCAGGGCAACGCCAGGTCGTCCTCGACGGCTGCGCGTGCCCGATCAAGCCGTCGGTGGATCTCCAGACGGGTCGCGGGTCGCACGGCAGTCAGCCGACGACGCTCGCGCCGTTGCTCGCACACGGACTCGGCCGCTCGCTCACCGAGCGCCTCGAACAGCCAGCTGACCGTGTCCGGCGACGGCCTGGCCGCAACCGCCGCGGCAAGCGCATCGAGTGCTCGTCCTACAGGTCCGCTCCTGGATTCCAGACGTCGTTGGAAGGGCAGAGGACGAGTATCGTCCGGCGCGTCCAGGAGCGTTTCGTCCTTGCTCACCGCGGCGCGCCAGCATTCTTCAACCAGGCCCCGACGGAACAGGACGCAGAAGCCACGGCTCGGCTGAACCGAGTCGATCGTCAGGGAGTATTCATCGCCGTCGGGAAGCAGAAGCAGTGTGTCCGGCCGGACCAGATAGCGCCGATTATCGAGGCGCCATTCCACTTCTCCGCAGGCGACTGCCTTAATTGAGACCGGATCGGCAAACTTCGGTACATAGCAATGCGTGCCGGAGCCGGTCACGACCACGTTCTTCGTCCCGCACCGGCTCGTCGCGCAGCGGCCGAGGTATGGCGGTTGTTGCAAGTGAACCCCTCGGGTATCTGACGGGCGGCAAGCACCTACCAAACGCGACAGGGATTCTTCTTTGCCAGGGGCGCGTTGACTGGACACGAAAACGCCTTGGCGAACTCGGGCATGTTGACGACCAGGCCGTTGACCCGGTAACGGCCCGGCGAGTGCTCGTCGGTCTTGGCATGCAGGCGCAGGTTCTCCGGGCGCTGGTTCTCGCAGGCCCATTGCGCATAGCCCACGAAGAAGCGCTGCTCGGGCGTGAGGCCGTCGCGCCCGGTTAGCGTCTCGTGCGCGGTCTGCACACGCCAGGCCATGTGGGCCAGGATCAGGCCGCCGAGATCGGCGACGTCCTCACCCAGGGTGAGACGGCTGTTGATGTGGACGTCGTCAACGACCACGTATTTCGCGTACTGGTCGACGATGCACTGGGTGCGTTCGTTGAACTGCTTGGCGTCCTTATCGCTCCACCAGTCTTTCAGATTCCCTGCCGCATCGAACTTGCGCCCCTGATCGTCAAAGCCGTGCGTCAGCTCATGACCGATGGTGCCGCCGGTATTGCCGTAGTTCGGGGCATCGTCCATGCGCGGGTCATACAGCGGCGGCTGCAGCACTCCGGCTGGAAAGTTGATGTCATTCATCTGCGGGTCGTAGTAGGCGTTCACCGTCTGCGGCGTCATCTGCCACTCGGCTCTGTCGAGCGGCTTGCCGATCTTGTTGAGCTGCCGGTGCGATTCAAAGGCGATGGCATGCACTGCATTCTGGAAATAGTCGCCGCGCGCAATCGCGACGCTGCCGTAGTCGCGCCAGCGATCCGGATAGCCAATCTTGTTGACCACCGCGGCCAGTTTTGCGAGCGCCTGCTGCTTGGTTGCGGCGCTCATCCACGGAAGCGCCTCGATATCGTCGTGCATCGCCTGTTCGATCTGTCGGGTCATCAGCAGAGTCGCGCCCTTGAGTTTTGGTCCGAAGGTGCGAGCGACGAATTCCTGACCCAGGGCCTCGCCGAGCAGCGCGTCGACCTGCCGCACGCAGCGCTTCCAGCGCGGCTGCTGCTGCGGCACGCCCCGCAGTGTGTGGTCGAAGAACGCGAAGCGCTCGGCCTCGAAGCGGCGCGCCAGGAACGGGGAGGCCGCGTGAACGGCATGCCAGCGCAGGTAGGTCTTCAGATCGTCGAGTGTGGTGGACGCGAGTAGCTGATCGAGTGCGGCGTAGAACTTCGGTTGCGACACGTTCAGCGTATTGACGCCGGACAGCCCCAGGGCATTGAGGAACGGGTCCCACACGAAGTGCGGCGTCAGGTGCTCGAGCCCGGCGCGGTCCATCTTGTGAAACAAGTTATACGGGTCGCGCAACTCCACTCGCGTGAGCGAGGCCTGCGCGAGTTGCGTTTCGAGGCGCAGGACGGTGTCGGCGTGCTGCGCCGCCGCGGCCGCGGAGTCACCCAGCAGTGCGAAGCTGCGCGCGACATGCCGGCGATACTCCTGCCGCAGTGTAAGCGCGCGTTTGTCGCTGTCGGTGTAATAGTCGCGATCCGGCATGCCGAGGCCGCCGGCATTGGCGAAGGCAATCACCGCCTTCGAGTCGGCAAAGTCCTGTGCAGAGGTGAAACCAAACAGGAACTCGTCACCGCCGTTGTCGAGCTGCAGCCGGGCCAGCAGCGCCGGGAGCTCCCGCGCGCTCGTCATGGCGTCAATCGCGGCGAGCGTCGGGGCGAGCGGCGTGCGGCCGCGCTGCTCGATCGCGGTCTCATCCATACACGAGGCGAAATAATCACCGATCTTCTGCTGATTAGCGGAACGGCCGGCGCTATTGCGTGCCAGGCTGTCCAGAATGCCCCACAGGAAGCGCTGATTGTCCTGGTAGAGCTTGCCGTAGACGCTCCAACTTGCCTGATCGGCGGGAATCGGGTTGCGCGCCAGCCAGCCCCCACAGGAGTACTGGTAGAAGTCGGCGCAGGCATTCGCGGAACGATCCATTGCCGTCACGTCGAGGCTCGGCGTGTAGGGCAGATTCTGCAGCGGGCTTTGTGCCGCCGCGGGCGGGCTTGCAGGTGCCGGGGCCGCGGGAACATCAGGGGCGACGCTGAGCAGGCTCAAGGCCAGGATGACTTGTGGCCGCATACAGTACCTTGCTCGGTGCCTTGTTGTTGTCACGGAAAACTATAGCATCGAGGCGCCTCAGCCTGCCACGACACCAAGCTGCATCGGGCACGCACCGGTCATTGTCCGGACGCCAGCGCGTTCCGTCAGGCCGACCGCTGATGTTGCAGATTGCGAGGTCGGTTGCCTGAGACTGCAGATGCGAACGGCCTGGCGCAAGAGGCCCACCCGGATGTTTGCTACTCTGGAGTTCGAATTTCGCCCGGGTGGCCAATGGGCGGCGGCGCAGAAGCAGACAGGAGCATTCCGTGAGCTCAAAGGTACTGTCGAGAGTTTTGCTTGGGTGTGCACTGAGCGCCATGGTGAGACTGTCTTCGGTGGCGGCGGCTGAGCCAGCCGCAGCCGACGCCGGTCTGGACGGCCCCACATCTCAGCTCGTCGCGCGCCTGGACCTCGAGCGCTACAAGGCAACCATCAAGGGGCTCACGCGCTTTGGTGACCGACGTCAGGGTACCGACCGCAATCGGGACGCCATCGAGTGGATCGAGGCACAGCTGCGCGCTTACGGCTGCGCCGACGTAACGAGACTGCACTACACCTACTCGCCGGAACAAAAGCGCAGTCGCAGCGGACCACAGGTGGCACGCGGCGCGCCGCAGGGAGGCGGTCGTTTCCGCGGGCCGCGGGCCCCGACCGGGGTGAACGACGACCCGCAGCGCCAGCCGGATACCAAGCTGCGAGCCCTGGATTCGCAGGCCAGCGCACCCGGGGAACGGGAAGAGGTGTACTGCACCAAGGTAGGCAGCACGCATCCCGATGAGATGTACATCGTCGGCGCCCACATGGATGGCATCGGGTGGGGGGAGGCAGCTAACGACGACGGCTCGGGCACGGCGCTGGTCATGGAGCTGGCGCGGATCTTCGCCAGCTCCGACGTGCAGACCGAGCGCTCCATCCGTTTCGTCCTGTGGAACAACGAAGAGACCGGTCTAAACGGCGCGTACGCCTATGTCGAGCAACGGGCGCGCCTGCAGGGGGTCGAGTCGCCGCCCGGTTCTCGTCGCTATCCGGAACCACGCTGGCTGGGTATGGTGCAGCACGACATGGTGTTGTTCGATCATGGCATGCCGCGGCCGGATGGCACGCTGAGCCCCACACAGCGACCCGAGGCTGACGTCAACATCGAGTTCCAATCACAGGCGAAGCAGGCGGAGGGGGCGCAGAAGCTGGCGTGGGACTTCTACGCGGCCAACGAGGCGTACGCAACGGACTATCCGGCCAGCGTCGGACCGCACATGACCAATACCGACAGCACGCCCTTCATGGACCTGATCCCGGCCATCAGCGTGCGCGAAAACGAGCGTGGCACCCAGATCGGGGCCGGGTGGGATCCCCACTGGCACCAACCTACGGATGTTTACGCAACTTTCAGTGATGCGGACTTCCGCCTGGGCCTCAATGCCGCGCAGACCACGCTCGGTGCGATCGGCCGGCTCGCGGGGGCGTCCCTGGCCGTGCGTCCTCCACATTGAGGTAGGCGCACCGACGAACTGATGCGCTACGCCTAGCGCCGCGTCTCGCGCGGGCGGGCTTCGAGTGACTCGACGGCAGGGGTGGCCGACGGATCCAGGCCCGAGGAAGCGACGAACTCACGTGTATTGATGAAGGGACCCTTCTGGCTCTGCGGCACCGGCCCACGCCGCAATTTCCGCCACAGGTCGAAGAGGGTGAGTGCCCCGGTGAGCGCGCCGAGGACCCCAAAATAGGCGCGCGTGCCGAATGCCGCCATCAGTGCGCCGGCGAGCGCCGGGCCGAAGGCCGCTGCGGTACCGTTGATGAGCAGCAGTGCGCTGCTCGCCGCGACCATCTGCGAAGGGTCCAGCTTGTCGTTGACGTGCGAGACCGAGAGCGAATAGAGCGTCAGCGCCGATCCCGAGAACAGCGCCGCCAGCGCCAGGAATGCGATGCGCGGCAGCGGACCCAGCACCTCGATCGCAACAGCCACCGCGGTGGCCAGCAGACACACGCTGGCGATCACGGTTCGCCGGTCCATGCGATCGGACAGCCGGCCGACCGGGTACTGTGTGACTACCGCGGCAAAGATGCTGATCGCCATGAATTCGGCGACGCCACGGGTGCCGAAGTCGGACAGCCGCGCATAGACCGGTCCCATGGAGAAGATGATCGAAGAGATCATGCCCGACATGGCCACTGCTACCACTCCGAGCGGGGAGTTGCGGTATAGATCGCGGAAGCGCACCCGCTGCGGCACGGCGGGTCCGGCGACTTCCTGGGCCGAGGCAACGATCGGCACCATCGCCGCTGAAATCAGCGCCGAGACCAGCATGAACGGGGTGGTGGACTGCGGGCCCGAGAGCACCAGCAGGAACTGCGCGCTGCCCAGCCCGACGTACAGGACGAGCATGTAGATGGCGAGCAGCTGGCCGCGATTGGCGCTCGAGGCCCGATGGTTGAGCCAGCTCTCCGCAACGACATAGATGCCCGCGAAACAGACGCCCGAGAGCATGCGCATCAACGCCCACGGACCGGGATGCACCCACAAGCCATGCACCAGCACGGCCACTGAGGCGAGGGCGGCGAGGGTGGCGAAGACCCGCACCGGCCCCACGCGCCGCAGGAACTGCGGCGCCAGGCGCGTGCCGATGAGATAACCCACGTAGTAGCACGACATGATGATGCCGATGACGATCGTCGGGAATGCCTCGATCGTCGCGCGCACGCCGAGCAGCGTGCTCTGCAGCCCGGCGCCGAGCATGAGGATGCCCATGCCGAGCAGTAGCGGCCATGTTGCACGGAGCGGATTCACGAGCGGTGGCTTCTTGCGGGGTATGTCAGCGGATGGCAGGCATCATATATCGCGTCGCAGGCACTTCCGACATGCCGCCAGTACGGTTCGGGGCATGACCCGGTCGTCGGACACCGGCTGCGAGCGGATCTCATGACCCGGCAGACAAGCCGCCGTACCGCGCGCGGCGTAGTATAGATTCGGTGAGTGAGAATCCCCGACCGCACATAGTTAAGGAGTGACCGTGTCCTCAGGAATGCGAATGCAAACGGTGAAAGTGCTGTTACTGGCTATCGCGACGGTCATCGCAACCACCGCGGCCGCCGCGGAGAGCGCTGCAGATCCGCTCGCCGCCGCGATCGCCGGCCCCGCACGCACGGCGAAAAACACGGTCCGCGACAAGTACCGTCATCCGCTTGAAACCCTCAAATTCTTCGGCCTGCGGCCGGATCAGACCGTGGTCGAGATCTGGCCGGGTCGCGGCTGGTACATGGAGATCCTCGCCCCGTACCTGCGCGACCATGGCCGCTACTACGCAGCCATCGAGGCCTCTGACGTCGCCGGTGCGCCCAAGGAGGCGAAGGACAACGCAGCCTTCCTGCGCAAGCGCATCGCGGATGACCCGGCCGATTTTGGCAAGGTGATCGTCACCGAGCTGCACCCACCGCAGCTCACGCAGATCTGCCCGCCCGGCACCGCCGATGTCGTCCTGACGTTCCGCAACGTCCACAACTGGATTGAGTCCGGAACCCAGCAGGCGCAGTTCGACGCCTTCTTCAAGGCCCTGAAGCCCGGCGGCGTGCTGGGCGTGGTGGAGCACCGCGGCGCACCGGGCATCAGCCTCGAGCAGATGAGCAAGTCCGGCTATATGGACGAGGCCTATCTCAAGAAACTGGCCGCCAACGCCGGCTTTCGCCTGGAGGCCGAATCCCCGATCAACAATAACCCCAAGGACACCAAGGACTATCCCAAGGGGGTATGGACGCTGCCTCCGACACTCACACTGGGCGACAAGGATCGCGCCAAGTACCTGGAGATCGGGGAGTCGGACCGGATGACGCTGAAGTTCGTGAAGCCAGGTAAGTAATCGGCGCATCTCGTCTCGAGCTGGGGCTTGGGTATCGAGGTGGCGAACAACGTGGTTGCGGCGCTCTTCGGCTCCAACGGCGTACTGACCAACACCGCGGCGGCCTACAACCCCAAGGGCAACATCTTAGGCGTGCCGCGCGAGTTGCGCGTGAGGCCGGGCGCGAGGCTCTGAAGGAGCGCCTGCCGGCGCGGGGTTACTTGCTCTGTCGTGCCAGTTCGGCCAGGAAGGCCTGCTCGCGGTCGTCCACCTGTTCGCGGTAGCCCTGCGGGTCGATCCAGGTCGTGACGGCGGTCTCGGGAGTAATCTGCTGCAGCTTATCGAGCATGCTGAAGTAGGAGGCGTGCGCTCCAAGGAACACGTCGCACGGCAGCTGCTTCAGGACCGCAAACGTGTGCCGGTAGTCCGCGGCAATGCCGCGGTACGCCGCCGGCTGTCCAGGTCGGTCGACCAGCCGATACCCCGCGTTGACGTTCCAGCCCCCCACTATCACGACGTTCAGCACCCGCCCGTGATCGGAAACCTGCAGCGTCCAGGTGGTGCAGCCGCGGGTATGGCCCGGGGTCTTGTGTGCCACCAGTACGGTATCGCCGAGGCGCACCTGGTCGCCGTCGTGCAGGGTGCGGTCGACGCGGGCCGGGGGGTAGTGAGTATCGGGATAGTAGAAGTCGGTCTTGCCACCCGATTCGACCACCGCGACGTCGCCATCCATGACCATGTACTTGGCACCCGTTGCGCGCTTGATCGCCGCGCTGCCGGAGGCGTGGTCCCAGTGGGCGTGGCTGATCAGGAGAATGCGGATGTCGGTGAATCGCTGGCCGAGCTGTTCCACGGCCTGCCTGATCTGCGGGACGGAGGTCTCGAGATTCGAGTCGATGAGGATGTCACCCTTGGGGGTGACGATCAGGTAGGAGGCCAGCTCCTTGCTGCCGACGTAGTAGAGATTGCCGGCGATGCGAAACGGCGCAATCGCGGTAGTCCAGGCCGGGTCGATCTCCGCGTAAGCCGAACTCGCCGCGAGCAGGGTCAGCCCGAGCAGTGCCCGGCAGAAGGGGGCTCGATTCATCGTGCTTCCTCGGCGGTGATTCGTGCTCGTCGGGCGCGCATCGTACAGGCTCGCAGCGGGCGGCTGCATGTCGGCTTTCTACAAGGGCTGGACCGACAATTCTCGCCGCCCTTCTAGGCGCGTGCGCACTGAGCACATAATTGGTTACATATGCAAGGCGGCGCCGATCGCTGGCAGCAGATCAAAGACAAGTTCCTCGAGGCCACCGAGCGGGACGCGCACGACCGTGAGGCGTGGCTCGAGCGGCTCAAGGCTGAGGATCCGGATCTGTGGCGCGAAGTGGCATCGCTGCTCGCGGCGCATGCGCAGTCCAACGCAGTGCTCGATGGCATGGCCGCCGACTACGCCGCGCCCGAATCCTTTGCAGAGCCCGAGGAGCGCTGGGTCGGCCGGCGCATCGGGGCCTACGTCATCACGGCCCTGCTCGGGCGCGGTGGCATGGGGGAGGTGTACCGGGCACGCCGCGCCGATGCGCAGTACGAGAAGGAAGTCGCGATCAAGCTCGTCAGGGCCGGCTACGACACACGCTACGTGCTCGAGCGGTTCCGCGCCGAACGCCAGATACTGGCGAACCTCGATCATCCGAACATTGCGCGGCTGCTCGACGGTGGCGCCACCGCGGAGGGCCTGCCGTACCTGGTCATGGAACTGGTCGAGGGCGAGCCCATCGACAGGTACTGCGACCGCCAGCAGCTGACCGTGGACGGGCGTCTGTCCCTGTTCCTGCGCGTGTGCGAGGCGGTGCAATTCGCGCACCAACGACTGGTCATCCACCGTGACCTCAAGACCGGCAACATGCTGGTGACGGCCGACGGGGTTGCCAAGCTGCTCGACTTCGGTGTCGCCAAGCTGCTGAAGGCAGCCGACGCCGCGACCGAGCACACGCTGCTGAACCCGCTCACGCCAGCCTACGCAAGCCCGGAGCAGCTGCGTGGCGAGCCGCTGACGACGGCGAGCGACGTCTATTCTCTCGGCGTCGTCCTGTACGAGCTGCTGAGCGGCCATTCGCCCTTCCGTGCGCGCACGGCGTTACCCGGCGCGGCGGACGCCGCCGCGGCCCACGAGCCGCGCCGCCCGAGCACCGCCTTGCCGCCGGCTGGCCTCGAGCAGATCAGCGCGCAGCGCCGCACCACGCCCAAGCGGCTGCGCCGCCAGCTGAGCGGCGACCTCGACGCCATTGTGATGAAGGCGCTGCGCAGCGAGCCGGAGCGCCGCTATGCCTCGGTGCAGCAGCTGGCCGAGGATATCGAGCGCCACCTGCACGGCGAGGCGGTGGTCGCGCACCGGGGCTCGTGGCGGTACCGCCTGGGCAGGTTCGTCAGTCGCAACAAGGTCGCGGTCGCGGCCGGCGTTGTCACCGTGACCGCGCTGGCAGCCGGGCTGACGGCCACCACATACCAGGCACATATCGCACGTGCGGCACGCCTGCGTGCCGACATGCGCTTCGACGACGTGCGCAAGCTGGCCAACGCACTCGTCTTCGACGTGAACAATGCCATGGCAGACACGCCCGGCAACACCGCGGCGCGCAAGCTGCTGCTGGACCGCGCCGTGGCCTATCTCGACAAGCTGTCGCAGGACGCCGCGGGCGACAGCAATCTGCAGCGCGAGCTCGCCTGGGGCTACCAGAAGCTGGCAGCCGTGCAAGGCAACACCACGGAGTCGAACGTGGGTGAGATCAGCGCTGCCGACGTCAGCCTGCACAAGGCCATCGCGCTGTTTGAGTCCGTGTACGCCGCCAATCCCGGCAGCGTCGAGGACGGTCTGAACCTCGCCATGAGCCACCGCCTGATGGGCGCCTCGGACGTCTACTACCCGAACGGCCGGCCGGAGATCGAGCGCGCCGTGGTGATCATCGACCAGCTGTCCGCCCTGCATCCCGGCAACGACCGCATCGAGCAGGAGCGTGCGCGCGTCTACGACATGCTCGGGTACTCGCAGGACATCCGCGGCGAGCGCCTGCAGTCGGTGGCGTCGGTCCGCCGGGCGCTGGCACTCGTGCAGGCCCTGCAGCATAAGCAGCCGGACCTGAAGGGCATCGCCCAGACCGTGGCACAGACCACCGTGCACCTGGGCGACCAGCTCAGCCGCAGCGGCTCGCTGCGTGAGGCTGAGAGCACGCTGCAGGATGGAGTGCGGCAGTACGCGACCCTGCGCGAGCACAGCGATAACCTGCAGCTGACGCGCAACGCGGCGCATGCGCAGATGCTCCTCGGCCGCGTGAGCCTCATGCGTGGCCACGTCACCGATGCCGCCGCGAACTTCGCCGCAGCCGCCGACGGGGCGGCACGCCTGCTGAGGCTTGATCCCGGCAACTCGATGCTGACCTGGGACGTGATCTCGCTGTCGTTCGAGCGCGGCCGGATGCAGACCGTGGCAGGACGCGTCGCTGGGGCAGCGGCCGACTTTCAGCCCGTACTCGACCAGTATGCGCGCGACACGGAGGACGACAGCGGACCCGGCGTCGGGGCGCTGCAGGCGTGGCTGGCACAGGGCCACTTTCGCGCTGGCCGCTATGCCGAGGCGTTGCAGGCACTGCACGAGTCGATCAAGGGTCTGCAGGGCGGGCCCTCGTATGCTGACGGGCGTAGTGGACTGGCCGAGGACCAGAGGATGATCGGTGACGCGCAGCTGAGGCGGCGCGACTACGTTGCCGCCCGCGCCGCCTACGACGCCGTGCTCGGCTCGGCCAATGCGCAGGACGCCGTGGCACGCGGCGATGAGGCGGCGCTGTACGCCGTGGCGGGTGCACAGTCCGGCATCGGCGATGTGCTGATGGCGCAGGCCGGGGAGCTCAAGGATGCGGGCACACGCGCGCAGTACCTCTCCCGGGCGTGTGGCTACTACGCCGACAGTGCCCGCACCTGGGGCCAGATCACCGAGCCTGCGCTCTTCAGCCCGGACCAGTACCCGAGCGGCAACCCGCAGACGGCGCAGGCGCGGCTCAGCGACTGCCGCCCGCCGGTCGCGGGGCGCTAGGGAGGGCTGACGCCCAGCCGGATGCGGGCGAGTTCCGGGGCCCGGTACCAGTCCGTGAATCGCACCCGGATCAGCCAGAAGATCAAGAGTGCGAGCACCGCCAGCTGCGGCAGGAACAGCAGGAGGAGCGGCACGTGCACGCCGTGGGGCAGCAGGCGCGGCAGGCCGTTGGTGAAGGCCGATCCGGCCGCGAGTGCCAGGCCCAGGCACATGCGCCACAGGTGTCGTGCAATCCGGCGCGCGCCGCCGATGCCGCCGGCCAGCACCACGCGCGCGTCACCGATCGCTGCGAGCGCAACCAAGAGCGTGAAGCTGTAGATCGCAATGCGCACCGGCCCCTCGAGCGGCACGCTGCTCTTGAAGGACGGCGGCAGGCCGAGGGCGAGCTGCGTGCTCAGGATCGCGAACGGCAGGCACAGCGCCAGGGCCACCAGCAGTGCGCCCTTTTCGATGCCGCCGATGGTGCGCTCCGGACGACGCACCGTGATCCACGCCGTGACCAGCAGATAAAGCGTGAAGGTCCCGATGAACAGATTCGGGATCTGGCCGGGCATCGCCACGGCAAGATAGTCGGCACAGGCCGCCATCACCAGCATGGATATGACGAAGGCGGTGCCCGCGACGCGGTGTACATGCGCGCCCTTGCGCACCGACACCGCGACAACGCCGGAGACAAGACCCACGGTGCCAGCGGTGATGTGCAGCACGAAGACGAAGGTTGTCAGGGTGGGAACGGCCGTCATTTGTGATAATCACCGTGCTCGGGACGATGCTAGCGCCTGCGGAACCGGTCAGGCAGTCATCGGGCAGTCGGCTTGCCGCAGGCGCCGTTCCCTTCGCCGCCCGGGTGGTGTCGGCGGCGTAACATCCCGCTGTGCAGACCAATAGTTGTCAGCGTGGCTCAACTGCCGCCCGGCACTTGCGTGCGCGCCTCCTCGAACACGGCTTGGCCGCGCTGGCGTTGTGCATGTGCGCTGCGCCGGGCACCGTGGCTGCCGCGCCGGCCTCGGGCACGGTGCCGCTGCTGCTCGATGGCGAGCGCATCTACGCGCAGGTTTCCTTCGTGCGCCCTGACGGAACGCGGCACGAGACCCTGGCGTTCGTCGACCTGGGTGGGCCGTCGCTGGACGTGTCCGCGGAACTCATGAGTGAGCTGCAGCTGGATCGGCGGCCTGTGACACTCGAGGTCGGCATGCCGGTGCAGGTCGAGCCGCGGGCCATCTCCGGCGACCCGGGGCTGCCATACTTCGTCGGCGCACACCGCAAGGTCGAAGCGGTTCTGCCGGCCGCCGTGCTGCAGAGCTTCCAGATCGTGATCGACTACCGGCAGCGTACGCTGACGGTCGCGCAGCCCGGCACCCTCAGGCTGACAGGCGTGGCGATTCCCGCGACGGTCGATACGGCCACGGGCCTTGCCGCAGTCGCTGTGAGTATCGACGGCCACCGTTACGCCGTCACGCTCGATGCCGGATCCGCATACACCTGGCTCTCACGCTCGAGCGCCGAGGGCTGGCTCGCGGCTCACCCCGACTGGCAGCGCGGCATCGGTGCGGTTGGCGCCAGTAACATGCGCATGGCGGACGACGGGATCGAGTCGGCGGGCCTCCTGCTGCGCATTCCGGAAGTCCGCCTCGGGTCGCTGACCCTGCGCGACATGGGCGCCCTCGCAGTCGGAGCGAGCAGGGAGATCGGCGACTTCATGGACTGGTACTCGAAGAAGAACGCGCGCCCGGTGATCGGCTGGCTCGGAGGCAACGTCCTGCAGGCGTTCCGCCTTACGATCGACTACCCGAACCGCATGACCTACTGGCAGCGCCAGAGCCGCGCCGAAGCGCGCGCACTTGAGCAGGTCGGGCTGACCCTCGCCAGGGAGCACGGGCGGTACTTCGTGGCCGCGGTGGTCACGCGCGCCGGCAGGCCGACGGTGGAGGGCGTGCAGAGTGGCGACCAGCTGCTGCGGATCGACGCGCTGGCCGCCGCCGGGGCCA
>JANWKL010000116.1 GCA_025451375.1 Steroidobacteraceae bacterium | reverse complement strand
CCTGCGAGTCGGCCTGCTGAGCGTGTTCGCGACGCTCGGATACATATTGAGCGTTTGCTTCTGGGCGCGACCCCTCGTGCGCAATGAGACGATCCTGACGGACCGTAGGAGAGCCAACTGGGAGTCGCCATGAAGACTCACCGGACCGGCGCGGCGGCGACACTGGCGACGGCTCCGGGCTCGATGTCTGCACGTGCGATCTTCAGAGCCTGCTAACCCATTGGCTTACAAGGCTCTTATCCCCGGGGGTGACTACGGCGACGCTAAGGTTCTATCGCGCGCGCGGACATTTGATCGCGTAGCGATGAGTTTGCGCTAGCAAGTCGGTTCTATAGGCGAGGGCACCAGCCTCGGTCGGGGACCACGCAATGGAGCGGCAGCGATGATCGATATTCAAAGCATTGGTCGCCACGACCGCTCCTTGAGTCTGTCAAATTTTCTACGCCTGGCGGCTGCCCCAAGCTTCGCGATGATGGCGTTGCTGACCGGTGTCGCGAGCAGCCCGAGAGATGGTCCTTGCTCCGCGACGCACGGAATTTTGCCGTTGACCGGAATGACAGCGATGTACCTGCTCATGAGCCTCTTCCATGCATCGCCTTGGCTGAACTTGATCAGCAGCCGGCGCAGCGGAACTTGCGCTGGCGTTCTTGCCCCCGGCGCTGACCCCGACGTACGCCTACCCAGATAGCAGCAGGAGAGACACATGGACGCGAAGAAAGACGTTCCGCGGGCATTCAGAACACCTCCGATCGTGTCGCCCGAAGCTTGGGCTGCTGCGCGGGAGCAGATGCTCGTGAAGGAAAAGGCCTTGATGAGGGCCCGTGACACCCTCACTGCCGAACGCAGGCGGATGCCCTGGATGGCCGTTGAGAAAGCGTACGAATTTGAAGGGCCCAAGGGCAGGGTTGGCCTGATCGACCTGTTCGAGGGCCGCCGGCAGTTGATTGTCTATAGAGCGTTCTTCGAGCCCGGGGTCTTCGGTTGGCCCGAGCACGCGTGCCGGGGTTGTTCGCTGGGCGCCGATCAGGTCGCCCACCTGGCGCATCTGAACGCCCGCGACACGACGCTTGCCTACGCCTCGCGCGCGCCGCAGTCGGATATCGAGCGAGTGAAGGCACGGATGGGTTGGGAGATGCCGTGGTACACGATTGCGGACAGCTTCGATGTGGACTTCGGTGTGAGCGAGTGGCACGGCCACAATGCCTTCATCCGCGACGGCGGCAAGGTGTTCCGCACGTACTTCATCAATGAGCGGGGCGATGAGGCGATGGGGACGACCTGGAGCTACCTCGATATGACGGCACTCGGACGTCAGGAGATCTGGGAGGATTCGCCAGCGGGTTACCCCCAGACACCCCCCTACAAGTGGTGGAACTGGCACGACAGCTACGAGGCCGGAGCTGCGCCTGATGCAAAGTGGGTGGAGGTTTCCGAGGCCAAAGAGGCCACCTTCCAAAAACGCAATGCGGGATCTAAAGGTTGACTGTGCGCTTCAAGGCGCCGGCTCAGAGCCGCTGACGTACCGTCGCTGTCCGCTTCGCGGATCGTAGTACACCCGCACGGTCTTGCCGGTTTCCGGATCCTCGAAGCGCTCGCCGGTCGGCTCCCAGGCGGCCGTCGTTCGAATACTGCTCGGGCGATAACGCCAGCGCTCGAATACGGTTCCGAGCACGATGAGCCCCCCGAGCCCGAGCGCATACGCTCCGGGGCCTGCGGGACCGTGGATGAGGAGGCCCACACCGGTGATTGCCAGCCCGGCCGCGAATACCAGCAGCAACGCGCGCAGCATTCAGTCCACCTTATCGAGCACGACCGCCGTACCGTACGCCACGATCTCGCTCATCGTTTGACCGATCTCGGCGGAATCGAATCGCATCATCACAACTGCATTCGCCTGCATGAGTGTCGCGTTCTTCACCAACCGATCCACGGCGTGCCGGCGCGCCTCTTCGAGCAGCTGTGTGTACTCGGTGATCTCGCCCCCAACAATCGAGCGCAGGCCGGCCATGATGTTGCCGCCGAGGCCGCGGCTTCGCACGACCACACCAAATACCTGACCCTTGACCTCGCGCACCCGGTAGCCCGGAACGTTTTCGGTTGTGACGACCAGCATGAAATACCCCCAAAGCGCACATCGGGTTCCGATGCTTGATTCTAACGCCAATGCCGCACTGCCTTCACGGCGGACCATCCGGCGCGCGTCTTGAGTTACCGCGCAGCTCCTCTGCTAAGCTTCCGCCATGCAGGCGAACGACCTGGAAGTACTACTACGCTCTCGGGTGCCGATCATCGTCGTTGACTCGCGCGATGAAGCCCAGGTCCTCAACGCACTCAGCGCCGCTTGCAGGCAGCTCCATGCGCCGCCTTCCGCGGGTGCCGGCACGGTCCTGACACGCTCCGGACTGCCGCTATTCCAGTGGACCGTGACCGACGGGCTGAAGCGCCGGGACCTGGAGATGGGGCCGCCGCAGCGCATGTTGGCGCAACCACCGGATATTCTGAAACACATCCGCGCGACCACACTTGCCGGGGTCTATGCGCTGCTCGACTTTCATCCGTACCTGCAGGAACCGACCATCGTTCGCCTGCTGAAGGATATTGCCCAGGACTACGAGCGCTGCGCGCGTACCGTCGTGCTGATCGGATACGAGACTGAGATTCCGCATGAGTTGGAGCATCTGTCGGCACGCGTGGCGCTGGCTTTACCTGATCGCGATGAGCGGCGCCAATTGGTTGAGGAGGTGGCGCGCCAGTGGATGCGCGCCAATCCCCGCCAGGCCGTGAAAATCGATCCTCGCGCTTTCGACCTGCTGGTCGAGAACATGAGTGGACTCTCAGCGGCGGATACGCAGCGTCTGGCCCGCAAGGCGATCTACGATCACGGCGCGATCCAGCTCTCGGACGTGCCGCTGGTCATGCAGGCGAAATACGAATTGCTCAATCACGCTGGCGTATTGCGCTACGAGCATGATACGGCACAGCTTGCCGACGTCGGCGGCCTCGTGAATTTCAAGGCTTGGCTGGAGAAGCGCCGCGCGGCTTTCGACGGCTCGGCGCCGCAGCTTGATGCTCCCAAGGGTGTGTTACTGCTTGGGGTGCAGGGCTGCGGCAAGAGTCTCGCCGCGCGCGCAAGTGCCGGCATCTTCCAGGTGCCGCTGCTGCGACTCGACTGCGCAGCGCTCTACGACAAGTACATCGGGGAATCCGAGCGGAATCTGCGGGAGTCACTGGCATCGGCGGACGTGCTCGCGCCCTGCGTACTGTGGATCGATGAGATCGAGAAGGGCTTTGCCTCGGGGGATTCCGATGGTGGAGCGACGCGGCGGGTGCTGGGAGCGTTCCTCACCTGGCTGGCTGAGAAGAACAGCCGGGTGTTCGTGGTGGCCACCGCCAACGACATCGCTGAGCTGCCTCCGGAGCTGATCCGCAAGGGTCGATTCGACGAGATCTTCTTTGTCGATCTGCCGAATTTGACCGCGCGTACGCAGATCCTGCGTATCCACGCCGCCAGGCGCGGGATCGCGCTCGATGATGCGAACCTCAGCACACTCGCCGGCGAGTGCGAGGGTTTTTCCGGCGCGGAGATCGAGCAAGCGATTGTCGCCGCGCTCTACAGCGCGCACGCCAAGCACATCGCACCTGATGCGGGGCTGCTGCGTGCTGAGATCGCCGCCACGCGGCCGCTGGCGGTGATCATGGCAGAGAGCGTTGCCGCACTCCGGGAGTGGGCGAAAGATCGGACGGTCGCGGCCGATTAGGGTGGAATCTGCTTACCGAGCCCATAATGACGAGTGCCTAAGGTCCGGGAAAGCGGCATGCCGCCGCGCGAACTGTGGGAGAGGTTCTTTGACCCGGATGGTGTGCTCGAGGCGCTCGGGTGCGGCGCCTTGCCGGGCGATGTCGTCGAGCTTGGCTGCGGCTACGGCACATTCACGACCGCGGCAGCTCGGCGGGTCTCTGGCACCGTTTACGCATCTGACATCGACCCGATGATGGTGCGCGCGACGATCGACCGCGCAACACAATCAGGACTGCAAAATGTCGTCGTGGAAGCACGCGACTTTGTATCCGAGGGGTGCGGCAGGCCAGACGGTTCGGTCGGCTTCGTCATGCTGTTCAATATTCTGCACATTGAAGATCCGATCAGCCTGCTGCGCGAAGCGCATCGAGTTCTGCACAGCCGTGGCGTTGTCGGCGTGATTCACTGGCGCCGGGACATTGAAACCCCACGAGGACCTCCGCTTGAACTGCGTCCAGATCCGGGGCAGTGCCGGTCCTGGGCCGAGAAGGCGGGGCTGCGTTGGCTGAGCTCACCCGCGCTGGCTGGTTCTGCGTGGCACTGGGGGATGACGCTGGGACGGACAACGCGCGCGCAACGTCCCTGACAGTCAACGCCTCGGCCGCGCCAGCGAGTCTGCCACGACCCAGGCGGCACCAATCAGGGCGAGATTGACGGCGTTCTCGTTCCAGATCCAATGGTTGCCGGGATCAGCGAGCAACATCCGCACGTGCACGAGCGGGGTGAAGGCCGCGAACATGACGGTGAGCAGGACCGCCGCGAGGCGGGCCTGCACGCCCGTCAGGATTGCAAGTCCGGCAGCGATGTGGGCAACCCCGGTCGCATACCCCCAGAACTCCTGCCCAGGTGGCAGCCACTTGGGGACCAACGGGGCAGTGAGATTCATATAGACAAAATGTGCCCCGCCGAATATCAGCGCGCAAACCCCGAATGCCAGTTGTCCGAAGCGCGTGAGGCGTACGGCCAGGGTCGCATCGATCCTGGCGCTGGCGGCATAGACAATGAGCCCGCCGGCTGCGATCGCAAGCTCAATGGCGCTGCTTTCGTAGGGACCGTACTCGGCGTAGTGGGCGAGCACTTCGCGGCCGTTCATCACCATGACCACAACGAGCCCGAAGTAGGCGGTGAGCGCCGCAGCGGACCCGGCCACGGTCCGGCGCCACTGCAGGGCCGCGCCCGCGACCAGCATGAACACCGCGGCGGCCAAGGCCAGGGCGGTGCGGTACGGAAAGTCCTCGGGTACCGGCTGCCCCGGGTGGAAGTTCCGTAATGCCAGAGACACGAGACCCAACGCCACTAGCCCTAAGCCGTAGACGCGCCAGCCGGAGGTTATTGTCATTTTTTCGGCGGCCATCACCTTGTCCCGCTTGTGAGTCGACCGTCAGCATGAACTGGTCCGGCCCCTCAGGGAATCCCGGGCTTGCCCGGGCTCGCCGTGGCGCGTCGCAAAAACTCCTCCGTCTGCCTCAGAGTCGGAGGAGCCCGGCCGGTCGCGAAGCGGAGGGCCGTCCGCGCGGCAATGCTGGCGCAAACCGCTACCGCCGACGCTATGCTGTCAGGGTGGCCAGTCCCTATATCGAGAGAATCCTCAAGGCGCTCGTCTACGACGTCGCGATCGAATCCCCGCTGGAGGAGGCGACCCGCCTGTCGCGGCGCTTGGGAAACCAGCTGTTGCTCAAACGCGAGGATCTGCAGCCGGTGTTCTCGTTCAAGCTGCGCGGCGCTTACAATCGCATCGCACATCTGTCACCGGCCAGCGCACAGCGCGGAGTCGTATGTGCTTCGGCGGGCAACCACGCCCAGGGAGTCGCACTGGCTGCGCGCCGGCGGGGCATCGCGGCGCTCATCGTCATGCCGCAGACCACTCCGCATATCAAGGTGCAGGCGGTGATCGATCTGGGTGCGGAAGTCGTGATGCACGGCGATGACTACGACAGCGCCTTTGAGCGCGCGCTCACGCTGGCGCGCGAGCGCAACATGGTGTTCGTGCATCCGTTTGATGACCCCGATGTCATCGCCGGCCAGGGAACGATCGCGGTGGAGATCCTGCGCCAGACCGGCGGCAAGCTGGACGCGATTTTTGTGCCGGTCGGCGGAGGCGGATTGCTCGCGGGCATTGCCGTGTACGTCAAGTACCTGTATCCCGGCGTGAAAGTCATCGGCGTCGAACCGCGGGACGCCGCCAGCATGCACGACTCGCTCAGGGCCGGACACCGCGTCACCCTCGAGCGGGTTGGGATTTTCGCCGACGGCGTGGCCGTGCGGCGTGTCGGCGAGGAAACCTTCGCCCTGTGCCGCGAGCATGTCGATGAGATCCTGCTGCTCGACACCGACGAAATCTGCGCCGCAATCCAGGACGTGTTCGAAGACACGCGCTCCATCGTCGAGCCGGCGGGCGCGCTCGCTGTCGCAGGAGCTAAAAAATACGTGGCGCGTGAAGGCTGGAAGGCCAAGCGCCTGGTGGCAATCAACAGCGGCGCCAACATGAACTTCGACCGGCTGCGGCACGTGGCCGAGCGCGCGGACCTGGGGGGCGAGCGTGAGGCGCTGCTGGCGGTGGAAATTCCCGAGCGGCCGGGGAGCTTTCTGCATTTCTGCGAGGTGCTGGGCAGGCGCAGCGTCCCCGAATTCAACTACCGCTACGCCGGTACGGATAGTGCGCAGATCTTCGCTGGCATCGCGCTCTCCCAGGGGCGGATGGAGAAGGATGCGCTGGTGGCGAGCCTGCGCGCGGCCGCCTTTGGCGTTACCGATATGACCGACGATGAGATGGCGAAGCTGCACGTGCGCTACATGGTCGGCGGCCATGCGCGGGGTATCGGCGACGAGGTGCTGTACCGCTTCGAATTTCCCGAGCGCCCGGGAGCCCTGCTGAAGTTCCTGCAGGCGATCGGCTCAAACTGGAACATCAGCCTGTTCCACTACCGCAATCACGGCTCGGACTACGGCCGCGTGCTCGCCGGCATCCAGGTGCCGCCCGCCGCACGGCCGGAGTTCCTGCGGCATCTGAACGAGCTGCACTACCCCTACGTCGAAGAGACCGGTAACCCTGCGTACCGGATGTTCCTCGGTTCGTGAGCCGGTTGCCGCGGCGGTATTTTCTTAACGGCATTTGGTTTTTCCCTCCGCGACGGAATCGTGCGCGCGGAGCGGATCGTCGATTCACTGCGCGTCGAGAAACCCGGAGCGATGCGGTTCTTCGCCGTCGACGGGGCGATCAGGCGGCTGCGACCCCGCATCTGGAAGGCGTAGCAGAAGTTCTCAAGGCGCACCACTGAAGTGCTGATGCGCGCCGGCCGCGTGTAGCCCCGAACGGTGGCCGTCACCGGCGTTATCTCGTGCGGAAACGCGCAGAGGTTCGCCGTCGACGGCGTATCATGCTGTCTCATCATGACGACCATGCGCCAGCAGCTGCGCGACAATGCCGTGGCGCTCATCAGCCTGGTGATAGCGCTCGGCAGCCTCGGCTACAACACCTGGCGCAACGAGCGTACGGAACACAATCGCAACATCCGCACTGCGACCTTCGAACTGCTGACCAAGCTGGCTGAACTCGAGCGGGTCGTGTTCCTGGCGCAATACGACCATGACGCCAGCGGCGGAAATCCGCGCACCGGTTGGACCTACGTGCTCGTAATTCGGGATCTCGCGAGCGTGGTTCCCGGGCCGGTGTCGGCGCAAGCGACGCAGCTGCAGAGCACCTGGGCCGCGGATTGGGAGGATCTTGGCAAGAGCGACGAGAACGCGGCGCAGCGGATCGATGACGCCATCGGCAAGCTGCGCGAGGCCTCCCTGTCGACGCTCAAGGCCCTGCGCTGATTCCGGGGGCGCCGAACGCCCACGCCGACGCTTAATTCCGGCGGCAACTGCATGATCGCGGCGGGTGTGACATCATAAGTCGGCCCGTGCTTCGAACCAGGAGTCGCGGATGAATCGCGCCACACAGAAGTTCAACGACATCCTCGGCACGATCGGCGACACGCCAATCGTCAGGCTCAACAAGCTCGCGCCGCGGCACGTGAGCCTGTACGTCAAGATCGAGGCCTTCAATCCCATGGGGTCGGTCAAGGATCGCCTGGCGCTCGGGGTCATCGAAGACGCCGAGCGTCGCGGTGATCTGAAGCCCGGGCAGACGGTTGTGGAAGCGACCAGCGGCAATACTGGCATTGGACTTGCGATGGTGTGTGCGGTGAAAGGTTATCCGCTGGTGGTGACCATGGCCGAGAACTTCAGCATCGAACGCCGCAAGCTCATGCGCTTCCTGGGCGCCCGGGTCGTGCTTACGCCAGCAGCGCTCAAGGGCAGCGGCATGCTCGCCAAGGCGGTCGAGCTGGCGCAGACCCACGGCTGGTTCCTGTGCCGGCAGTTCGAAAACGAGGCGAACCCCGATGCGCATTCACGCACCACTGCGCAGGAGATCCTGGCGGCCTTCGCCGGCGAACGACTCGACTACTTTGTCACCGGTTTCGGTACCGGCGGCACGCTCAAGGGCGTCGCGAGGGTGTTGCGCGCGCAGCGCCCCGAAACCCAGATCATCGTGTGCGAGCCCGACAACTCGCAGCTCCTGGGCAGCGGTATTCCGCAGCCGCGTCATGCCGATCGCTCACCGGCAGGCAGCCATCCCAACTTTCGCCCGCATCTCATGCAGGGCTGGAGCCCGGATTTCATTCCCAGGCTCACCGAGGATGCGGTCGCGTTAAAACTTATCGACCGCATCGTGCCCGTGAACGGTGCGCAGTCTTTGAAACTGTCGCGTGAACTGGCACAGCAAGAGGGAATCTTTGTGGGCATTTCGGCGGGCGCGACTTTGAGCGGCGCGCTCACAGTGTGCGAGCAGGCGCGGCCGGGCGCGACCGTGCTGTGCATGTTGCCGGATACCGGCGAGCGCTATCTGAGCACGCCGCTGTTCAGCGAGATTCCCGTCGACATGACCGAGGAGGAGTTGGCGATCGCGCGCTCGACGCCCAACTATCGCTTCGACGCGCCGGCCGCGGCGCCATCACCGCCGCCTCCCGACGCACCACAGGCTATCGCGCCCGACGCTGACGCGTTTGTGAAGCGCACCATCACGGACCCCGGCCAGCCCGTGGTAATGTTTGCCCTTGAATGGTGCGAGTTCTGCTGGTCGGTCCGCAGGATGTTCGCCAAGCACGAAATCGCGTACCGCTCAGTCGATCTGGATTCGGTCGAGTATCAGAAGGACAACCGCGGCGCCGACATCCGCGCCGCGTTGAGCGCCCGCACGGCGGTCAGCACTATTCCGCAGATCTTCATTGGCGGCGAGTTCATCGGCGGCTGCACGGACGTGTTCAATGCCCACAAGGACGGCCGGCTGGACGCGCTGCTCGAGAAACATCACGTCGCCTACAATCGCAACGTGCGAGTTGACGCGTATTCGTTCCTGCCCTCATGGCTGCACCCACGCGCCTAGGGTTGCGCACTCCGGCACGGGTACGCTGCGGCGAGCGCCGCACCGATGAACCGCGAGGCATCCCCATCACGGTCAGCCGCGGAGCTTAAGGCCTCGAGTTTCTTCTTGACGGTGAGCTCGAGCGCGTCACCTGAAATGTCCTTGGGCACACATGGTCGGCCACCCTTGCCGGAAGCCATGTTCATCCCGAGGGATATTCCCTCGGTCACCCCCAGGATGTAGACACGGCAGACGTTCACGCTCACGTGATCGGCGCCCACGCACAGCTGCTGCAGATCGCCCGCGCTCATCACCGGCTCTTCGGCTGAAGCGGCGGCGCTGAGAAGGGCGCCCAGGAGGGCCGGAACAATGGCGATAGGCTTCATCGAGTGAGCTCCTGATGGCAAACAACCCGCCGGGGCATCCGCTGGCGGAGAGTTCAATATACATCGGGTGCCAGCGCACGCGGGACCGCCCCGCACCTGGATGAGTGAGGGGAGGGCCCCGGAATCTATTATCAGCGGACGTAGTATCCGCCGCGCACGACTACCACGGGAGCGGGAGCTACCACGCCCACGCCGACATACGCCCGGCGCGGCGGTCCCACCGGAGCGACGATGCAGCCGGACAGCGCCGCACCGAAGGCAAGAGCGATCAACAGTTTGACAATGCCACGCATGATTGCATCCTCGGTTTCAGTTCACCTGGCACTGAAAACGCGCGGCGGGAGGAGCCGCTGACATGCGCTCAACGGACTTGCGCGCGGCTGGGGTAGTTCAGGTGCGGTTAAGTCTTGCGCGCGCGCTTCGGCGCCAGCGAGCGCTTGAGCAGCGCATCGCGCAGGACGATCGCGTGATTGAAGCGCCGATCGCGGGCGGCATACAAGAGAGTGACCCGCTGCGCCGTGGCGCGCTCCCGCAGTGCCTGCAGCAACGGCGCTATGGCGCGCAATTCCACGCCATAGCGGCGGCGAAATTCCGGCCAGTTCGCTGGATCATGCGCGTACCACTTTCGCAGCGCGGTACTCGGTGCAAGATCGGGGCGCCACTCATCAAGAGCAGCGCGTTCCTTACTGATGCCCCGCGGCCATAACCGGTCCACCAGTATGCGTAGCCCGTCATCGCTGCAGCGCTCGT
Organism: Steroidobacteraceae bacterium; assembly: GCA_025451375.1. Lineage (GTDB taxonomy): Bacteria > Pseudomonadota > Gammaproteobacteria > Steroidobacterales > Steroidobacteraceae > 13-2-20CM-66-19. The sequence continues at coordinate 10,983 of JANWKL010000116.1, read as the reverse complement.
CATGGATTCGCTTGATCTGCACGCCCGGGGCTGCCGTGCCGGTCGACTCGAACTCATGCAGGTAGCACGCCGGGGAGCTGAAGGCGCCCGGTTCGGCGTCTTCACTGGTCGCAGCGCTCCTGCGCCTGCGCTTCACGGGAATGGCGAGCGGCACGCAACGCAGAATACAGGCACAAAATAAATTAAACTACACACTCGAATCAACGGCGCGAGGGTCGCATGATCACGTTGTACCACCACCCCAAGACCCGCTCGACGCGTTTCATTTTCCTGCTGGAGGAACTTGAAGCGCCCTACACGATTCATCCGGTGACGGTGCGCCAGCGCGACGGCGGCGGGGCAATCGATGCCGCGAATCCTCATCCACACGGCAAGGTTCCGGCGATCTCGGACGACGGCGTGGTGGTATTCGAGTCGCCCGCGATTGCGCTTTACCTCACGGATCGGTTTCCCAAGAATGCAATCGGTCCGCTCGTGGGAGATGCCAACCGCGGTCCTTACCTTTCCTGGCTCGCCTACTACGCCGGCGTGCTGGAGCCGGCGTTCACGTCGAAGTTCATGAACGTCGAGGTGCCGCGGGGGACGGCGGGCTGGGTGGCGGTGGAGGAGGCCATGACGGCGATCATCGGTCGCCTGTCTCAGGGGCCTTATTTCCTGGGTGCGAAATTCTCGGCGCTGGACGTGCTCTACGGCACGACCTTCGCGATGTTCGGCCAGAGCGCTCTCTTGCCGAAGTCACCGTTGATCGAGGACTACGCGAAACGCGTGACGACCCGCCCCGCCTTTGCCCGGGCGATGGCGAAGGACGGCGCCTGAAACACGCGGCAGAACGTGAGTATTGGTGCGAACTGGCCACGCCGGTCGGCACGCTGCTGCTTGCCGGCAACACCGCGGCACTCGCGCGCGTGCATTTTCAGACCGGCCCGAGACCGCTGCAGCCGCTGGCGCAGTGGCATCACGATCCGGCGCCATTCGCGCACGTGATCCAACAGCTGCACGAGTATTTCACCGCCGGGCGGCGCACGTTCGACCTGCCGCTGGCGCCCGCGGGCACGCCGTTCCAGTTGCTCGTATGGCAGGCACTGCGTTTGATCCCGTACGGGGAGACGCGCAGCTACTCACAGCTGGCGCTTCAGGTTGGCCAGGGCGGTGCACGCGCGGTGGGGCTGGCCAACGGCGCCAATCCGTTGCCCATCATCATCCCGTGTCATCGCGTCATCGGTGCGGACGGATCGCTGACCGGCTTTGGCGGCGGCCTCGGAATCAAGCACTCCCTGCTCACGCTCGAGGGCGCGGCCTGCGTCGCCGATCTGTTCAGCACGCGGCAGCAGCGGCAGGGCTAAACCCCGCCGCCGCATCATTGGGCCCAAAAACCTGGCGATGAGCAGCCGGCAAAAGCCCGTGCGGCCAACGTTGCCACGAAGTGCTCGGCTGCAGAGGTGATTGCAGCGCGCGCTTCGAGCCCCGCCCTTTGCCGGCGGGAACGCAGCCGCGGTTCGGAAAAAGCGCCGCAGGCGACTTTTTCCCATCGTCTAGTGCAGCAGATTCAGGGTGTTGCTGCCGTCATCGACGAAATAGATGCCGTGGGCAGGATCGAACACCAGCCCGAACAGCGTGCCGTTGCCCGGCGGTGAGCCGGTGCTGTCGATCAGGAGGTGAGCGCGTTGTGCGCCGCCGGGGCTGATTTCGGTGATGTTGCCATCAGCGCCGTTGACCGTCAGCAGGTCGCCGTCCGGGATCGTGATCAGACCCAGAGGAGCGTTGAGCGTCCCGCCGGAGGTTACGGTGCGACCGGTGCCACCCGAGCTCGTTCGAACCAGGGCGTGATCAATTACCGTGATCCGGTTGTTAAGCGTGTCCGCGACATACAGCAGATCGCCGTCCCGATCCTCACCGTGCTCGCAGTCGTCCCGGTCGCGATCGCAGTGCACGCTCAAGGCCACGCCGGTGGGCCCGATGACCAGCGCCGCCGGATCGGTTCGCTCCGCGAAACCGGAGCCGATGACCGTGATGGAGTCCAGCACCGGCATCGCGGACGCTGACACCTTAAGGTCAAGGCGCGTGACCGTGCCGCCATGAACCACCTGCCCGTTGGCCGCCACGGTGCCGTTCAGCACGTTGGTAACGAACAGTGCCGCGCTGTGCTCGCCGTCGGATGCCGTCATGTCCCACGGGCCATTGATCAGCGAGCCGAAGAAGGTTTCCACCGCATTGCCCAGGCTGTCGAGCACGATCAGGCAGCCAGCCTGCGCGGTGGCCGAAGTGCCGTCGGTGGTCGGCAGGCTCCCCACAATTACCCAGCCCTGCTCGAGGACCACGAGCGCGGTGGTGAGGCCCAGGCCGCCAGGACAGCTGCCGGGCAGTGTGCTGGTGTTGAGCTGGGCAAACAGGCCGACGCTGCCGTCGGGACCGACATCCATAATGGTCGTGCCCGTCCCTTGCAGGTTCGAGCCGTTGTTGAAGTTGCTGATCAGGATGTGTCCGGCGCGCAGGTTGCCGGTGGTGCGTTTGACCTGTGCCATGCCGTAGGGATTTACGTCCCCGATGCCGGGTACGGTGGAGGCGATGACGCTGACGGTTTTCAGTCGCGGCAGTACTGCGTGATGGTCATCAGCGTAAGCGGGTGCCGCGCACAGCAGCGCCGCGAGGGTAGCGAGCGCGCAGCACACACCGCGCCCTTGCATGGAAAGAACGTTCATGCGAATTCTCCTTGTTAGTCGCGCGAGCGTTCGCGCGCAGGCTCGTCGGCGGTAGGTAGCGTGGTGAGGCCGCGCGGTTCTGAAAGGCCCGCCGATCAGCGTTCCCGCGGCGCGGCGCGGCGGGCGCCGCCGCTACGGCGGCGTGTGGGCGAGGGCGTCGAGCAAGATGCGCGCGAACTGCGGGCCCTTGCCGGCTTCCTCGTGCTTGAAGTACACGAATATCTCGCGGCAGGCGTTAGTGCTGGCGCGGATGACGCCGGCCCAGCGCTTGAGATCCTCGGGTGTGTAGCCCTCATCCCGCAGCCGGAAGTAGGCGTAACCCGCAGTGATCTCAACCGGAGTCGAGAATTTCTCGCTGTCGGCGATGCACAGCGCAAGATCGCGCGCCTTGAGGCGAGCAAACACTTCCGCATCCATCCATGAGGCATGCCGGAACTCGAATGCGGCGCAGGTCCCTTGGGGCAGGAGCGGCAGAAAAGCGTCCAGGACCGCCAGATCCTTACGGAAGTACGGCGGCAGCTGGAAGAGGATGGCGCCGAGCTTCGGTCCCAGGGTGGCGGCGGTTTTCAGGAAATACTGCAGGAGATCATTGCAGTCCTTGAGGCGCGCGATGTGGGTGATGCGCTTGGGCGCCTTGAGGGTGAGTTTGAAATTCGCCGGCGTTTCGGCATTCCAGCCAGCGAGGATTTTTTCGTTCGGCGTACGGTAGAAGGTGTAGTTGATCTCGACGGTATCGAGACGTTCCGCGTAGTACGACAGCATCTTCGCCGCCGGGAACTTTGCCGGGTAGAAGCTGCCCTTCCATTCAGGATAGTTGTATCCGGAGGTTCCAACCCAGATTCGCATGGTGGAGTCCGGTTAGCGACCGTCGCTGTTGACGAGCCGACGGTACTGGCCGAGATGGCGGATGGCGTGCTGCGACTTGCCGAGCGCCTCGTAGAGGCGGGCGAGGTTGAAGTGACAGTCTGCGAGCTGTGGATCCTCGGCAATGGCGCCCTGGTAGGCTTCAAGCGCCGCGCGCGTCTCGCCCAGATCCTCCAGCAGCACGCCCTGGTTAAAGAGCAGCAGCGGCTCGGGTCCCAAGTGCTGCAGCGCCTTGCGGTACACCTGCGCAGCTTCGCCGGTCTTGCCCTGCGCGTGCAGCAGGCGTCCCCAGTTGATCCACGGTGCGGCAGTTTCCGGTTCAGCTTCAGCGGCGTGCCGATACGCCGACAGCGCTTCGTCCGGATCCGTGTCCTCGAGGGTGAGTCCCCGGGAGAACCAGTCATTAGCGGCCGGCGCATCGGGTGCTGCCGGCGGCGGCAACTCGGCCGGCGGTTCCTCACCGCGTGCGACCACGTGCAACTCACCGTTCTCGAGCGAGACATCCAGGCCCAGAAGGTACTGCCCGCTCTCGACCTGGCGATGCGCCGTGCCATCGCGTACCACCACGTGCTCGCCGATCGCGCTGATGGACAGGCCCGAAAGCGGCATGGACTCGGGCAGGTCGCGCCGCAGGCTTTCCAGCGAGCGATGGATGCGCTTGGTCGGGACCTTCGCGTCGATGAGCGCGCGCGCGGTGCGCAGCACGATCAGGTCCTGAAAGGAAAAGCGGTATTCGCGTCGCGGGCCGCGTGCCGGGTGGACGAACCCTAAGCGGATGAACTTGCGCGTGGTGTCAGGCGCGAGCCGCAGGACCCGTTCCACGTCCCGCACACTATATGAAGGCATCGTGCTTGTCGTAAGCGGCGCTGCCGCTCAGGCGTTGCGTTTGCCCGCTTTGCGCGTGATTTTCGCCGGCTCTTCAACCCGCTTGGGCGCCTTGCGTGGCCCCAGGGTGCTGACCTGGGCGCGTGCCTTTTCACTCTTCTCGAGGCTCGCACGCAGCGCTTCCATGAGGTCGATGACCTTGCCTTCGCCTGCCGGGGCGGCTTCGGCGACGGAGATTTCCTGGCCTTCGACTTTCTTCTGGATCTGCGCCTCAATGCGCGCACGCAGTTCGTCGCGATGCGCTTCCGGATCAAACTTCTCGGCGGTCTGCTGGTCGATGAGCTGATGCGCGAGCTTCAGTTCCGCTGCCTTCACTTCCGGCTTCGGCACATCGACCTCGCTCGCACGGCGTACGTCGGCGGCGTAGTGCAGTTGCTGCATGGCGAGCACATCGCCGATGGGGCGCAGAATGACGAGGTACCCCTTGCCGCGTGCCGCCCAGTGACCAACGCCGCAGCGTCCGGCCTGCTTGAGCGCTTCGGTGAGGAGTGCGTAGGGCTTGCCGGCGCCCTTGTCAGGCGCGAGGTAGTAGGTCTTGTCGAAGTACACCGGGTCAACGGATTCGATCGGCACGAACTCGGAGATATCCACTGAGTGGGTACCAACTTCCTCCAGCGCTTTGATCTCCTCGGGCGTGAAGCGCACGTACTGGTCCTTGGCAAATTCGTAGCCCTTGACCATCTCGTCGCGCTCGACCGCCACGCCTTCCTTCTGACACAGGTACTGCTGCTTCAGGCGTGAGCCGCAGGTCTTGTGCAGCAGATTGAAGGAGATGGCATTCCCGGACTGGGTCGCGGTGTAGAGCTTCACCGGGATCGCAACCAGTCCGAAAGACACCGTGAGGGACCCGATGGAACGTGCCGCCATGACTACACCTTATGCCTTGACACCGAAAGCCCGCGTAAGACTCTGTTTTGTCTCAAGTACATCATGCCACCTGTCACCGTTCTTTTCCAACCGCGGGATCACATTCTCTATAGAGAAGTCCATGGGCTCCGCCCCTTCCAGCTCTTCCCAGGTCAGGGGCATGGAAACGGGGGCTCCGGGAACGCCGCGTGGCGAATAGGCAACATTCAGGGTCTTGCCGCGCACATTCATGTTGTAGTCGATGAAGATCTTGCCGGTGCGCTTCTCGACCGCCCATTCCATGGTGATGTCTTTTGGGTGCGCGCGCATGACGTGACGCCCCACGGTTTCGCAGATGTGGCGCGCCTCATCAAACGTGACCGTGCGCTCGATGGGAACAAACACATGCAGGCCGGTCTTGCCCGAGGTCTTCACCACCGCCTCGAGCGACATCTCCTTCAGCAGCGCGCGGATCCAGAACGCGACGCGCTTGCCCACGGCGAAGCCCTTCTTGTTGAGCTCCGGCTCCTCACCCTTGGCCTCCTTGCCCGAATAGATGTAGGGATCGATGTCGAACACCAGGTAGTCGGGGTAGTTGAGGATTGAGGCTTCGAGCGCCGCGAGCGAACCGGCGTACTCGGTGCTCGCGCCGGCGGCCTCAGGTGCGAGCTGCGCGCGCGAGTGCCACACGTGGAATTCGAGCGTGCCAACCTGGCCTAACCACAAGAGCGTGGGCAGGTTGTTGGCGAGGAGATAGCGGTGTCGCCCGTCTTTGTGTTCCGAGAACACCGTTACGGTCTCGACGAAGTCCGGCAGCGTCTGCTCCCAGTGCTTCTGGAAAAAGCGCTCGCCGTTGATGCCGGCGGGCATGCGGATCATGGTGAGCGGCCGATCCTTCAGATGCGGCAGCATGAAACGCCCCACCTTCGCCAGATACGCGATGAAGTCTCGCTTGTTGACGGCGTTGCGCCGGGTGTGCGGATCTTTCGGCCAGTAGATGCGATCGAGGTTGGTGAGCGCGATGCGCGCGCCGCCGATCGTAAGCTGCATGGCTTTGGCGGGATTCTTGAGTTGCTCCAGCGCCGCCTCGGCCTCGTCCACTTCGGTGCGTTCCGGGTGGCTGCCGGCGGGAGTGCGCGCCGCCGCCAATCCGGTGGCTTGCGAGGTGCGGGCAACTGCCCGGTCCTGCGTGCGCCTCGCTTTGCGTACGCTCCTGGGCGCGATGTCCTCGCGCACCCGGACGAATACCGGAGCACGCAGTGCGCCCGCTGGTGTCCATTCACTGAACGTGACTTCGACCACCAGTTCCGGTTTCAGCCAGGTCGTGGGGCGATGCAGCGGCGGCTTCTCAACGAACGGGGAGGCCGTCCGCTTGAGCGTTGGCGCCTTCTTCAGCAGCGAGGCAATCACCGCATCGTCCAGCCCCGAGCCCACATGCCCGGCGTAGTGCAGTTCCTTGCCTTCCCAGTAACCCAACAGCAATGCGCCCAGTGGCTCACGCGCGCCCTTGCCGCGCGTGAACCCACCGACCAGAAGCTCAGCGGTCTGTTGCGCCTTGATCTTCAGCCACGCCCGGGAGCGCTGGCCCGCGTAATACGGGCTGTCGAGGCGCTTGGCCACAATGCCCTCAAAGCCGGACTTGAGCGCTGCTGCATACAGTTCTTCGGCGTTGGCGCTCGAGTGTACGAGCTGCAGGTGCGCGGACGGCAGCAGGCACTGCGACAGATAGCGATGCCGGTCGGAGTAGGGCGCGGCCCGCAGGTTGAGGCCCGCGAAGTGCAGAAGATCAAAGCACACCAGCACCACGGGTGTTTCGCGTCGTGCGACTGCGATCTCGGCCGCCGTCTTCAGTTGCGCGCGGTTCTGCAGCGCGTGGAACGAGGGGCGCCCGGCGGCATCCAGGGCGACAATCTCGCCGTCGAGCATCATCGGCCCGCCAGGCTGTGCCGCGAGCTCTTCGGCGAGTTCCGGAAAGAAAGGAGTCAGATCGATCCCGCGGCGCGACTGCAACCGCACCTGCGCGCCGTCCACGAAGGCGATGACCCGGTAACCGTCGAGCTTCGGTTCGTAGCGCCACTGGGGATCGGATTCGGCGCCGTCGCCGGTTTCGGCCAGCATGGGCTTGAGTTGGTTCGGCAGCTTCTCAGCAGCTCCCCGCGGCGCGAGCTGCGCGGCGTCGAGCCGCGCCGGTACGTTCAGCGGCGAGATGTCATCGAGGCTCATCCCCGACAGCACCGAGATCTTGTTGGCGAGGATGTCGTTGGGCCGTGCAAAGCGATCACGGTGCTTGATGAGGAGCCACTGGTTACCGGTCCGGGTCTTCACCAGCGCAAACGAGCCCTTGAGCTTCTCACCGCACAGTATGAAGCTCAGCTTGCCGGCGGCGAGTTCCGCACGCACGCGCGATTCGGCGGCCGCGCGGTCCGCAAACGCGTACTGCTGCCCCTCGTCCGGGGAGTACACGCCGCAATCCCACACGATCACGTTGCCCGCGCCGTACTGCTTTGGCGGAATCACGCCCTCGAAGGAGGCGTAGTCGAACGGGTGATCCTCAACCTCGACGGCCATGCGCTTGTCGCCAACATCCAGCGATGGGCCTTTGGGCACCGCCCAGGACTTCAACACCCCGTCGAGCTCGAGACGAAAGTCGTAGTGCAGCTGTCGCGCCGCGTGCTTCTGCACCACGAACATCAAAGGACCCGGGCGTGCCGCGGGCACACTCGCGGGGGGCTCGGGCGTGCGCGTGAAGGAGCGCTTGGCGGCGTAGCGATCGAGCGGCCGCTTGCTCACAATAATCTGTCCACCCAGCGGCTCAGCGCCTGTAGCAACTCGCCGCGAACTTGGCGCTCCGTGCGACCGGTGCGTGCGGGCACATGAAACGAGTGGTCCGCGTCCTGCGCCCACACGAGACTCGCGCGATCCCCCAGCCGCGCCACGAGCGACTCGAGCAGCGCTGGCTCCGCCAGCCCGTCGCGCGTGCCTTGCAGGAACAGCATGGGGATCTGTACCCGCGAGAGGTGGTCGGCGCGCGTGTCGGCGGGGCGCCCGGCCGGATGCAGTGGGAAGCCGAGGAACGCCAGTCCCCGGACGCCGGGCAGCGCCCCGCTGGCCTGCGCCTGGGACGTCATCCGTCCGCCAAAGGAGCGGCCGCCCGCAAACAGCGGCAAGCCGGGCGCGCGGCGCGCGGCTTCGCGCACCGCCGCGCGTACCGTCGCGTGGCACAGGGCCGGCGCGTCAGGCCGGCGTGAGCGCCGCTCCATGTACGGAAACTGATAGCGCAAGGTCGCGATCCCGAGCGTACTGAGCTCAAAAGCCGCGGCGCTCATGAAGGGGTGGTCCATCCCGGCGCCGGCGCCGTGGGCGAGTACGTAACAGGCGCGCGCCGTGGCCGGCAGCTGCAGCAGGGCCGACACGGTACCTGCGCCCTCGACCGCGAAGGTTACTGAGTCGCCCGCGTCTGTGCCGCAGGCGGACATTCAACGCTTCCCGCTGCGCTGGGAAAGCGGCATAGGTCTCAGGCGGCTTTCGATCTTGTCTGTTTCCGCTTCGCCATGCGCGGCTGTCCCGTCGCCTGCACCTTGTGGGCATTCAGGATGCCGGGTATCAAGCCGGGGAAACGCTGCTCGATTTCGGTGCAGCGCGTGGTGTTGTGCATCTCCACGCCGCGTCGCTCGCTGCGGACCAATCCCGCTTCCCGCAATGCCCGGAAGTGCTGCGAGAGTGTGGACTTGGGGACACTGCGGTCGCTGATGGTCAGGAAGTTCGAGCAGATGGCGCCGTTGCGGCCCGCCAGCCCGGCGTAGATCGCGGCGCGCACCGGATCGGACAACGCATGGAGGATGCCCTCCACGGTGATGTCCTCGATCGAGGGGTGGATCAGGGGTCTCATGCGGGCATTTTATCGTCTCTTGACAATTAGTTCTATAGTTCGTAAGTTACGAACTACGGGACTTACGAACTGTAGAGCCCCCCTCAAGCCCAAATAGGAATCATCATGAGCAAGCTCAAAGGCAAAGTCGCCCTGGTTACCGGGGCATCGAAAGGCATCGGCGCAGCCATCGCCAAGGCGCTGGCCGCGCAGGGCGCGGCCGTAGCCGTAAACTACGCGTCCAGCAAGGCCGGCGCAGACGCCGTGGTCGCCGCTATCGGCAAGGCTGGCGGCAAGGCCGTGGCCGTGCGGGGCGACGTGTCCAAGGCAGCCGATGCCGAAGGCATTGTCGCCGAGACCGTCCGGCAGTTCGGCCGCCTCGATATCCTGGTCAACAACTCGGGGGTCTACGAATTCGCCCCGCTGGAAGCCATCACAGCTGAGCACTTCGACAAGCAGTTCAACGTGAACGTGCGCGGGTTGCTGCTGACGACCCAGGCGGCAGCCGGCCAACTCGGCGAGGGCGGCAGCATTATCAACATCAGCTCACTGGTCACGCGTATCGTGCCGCCCGGCAGTGCCGTCTATTCGGCGACCAAGGGTGCGGTGGACGCCATTACCGGCGTGCTGTCGCGCGAACTCGGGCCGCGCAAGATCCGCGTCAACGCCCTGAGTCCCGGCATGGTCGAGACCGAAGGCACGCATGCGGCCGGTTTCATCGGTTCGGAGTTTCAGGCCAGCGCCGTCGCGCAAACGCCATTGGGACGCATCGGCGTTCCGGAGGACATTGCCTCGATCGCCGTGTTCCTGGCCTCCGATGACTCGCACTGGCTGACCGGCGAGAGGCTGTATGCGGGTGGCGGCATGCGCTGACGCAGCGGTGGCTTAGAATAAGCAAATGAGTCCAGGCCACGGCATACCCGGCCCGCGTGGCATTGTGTGCGCGGTTGCCGGGTATTGGCTCCTGGCGGCAGTGAGCGCTGCCGCGGATCCCGACGCGGCGGTGCCCACCGCTGGCCCGAGGGTGAGCACCGCGCAACCCAACGTGCACGTGCTCCCGACGCCGTTTCAGATCCCGAGCCTGAACCGGCAGCGCACGGTGCGGATCTATCTGCCGCCGGGCTACGAGACCTCGCGGCAGCGTTACCCGGTGCTCTACATGCACGATGGGCAGAACCTGTTCGATGACGCCACCGCGTACGCAGGGGAGTGGGCGGTCGATGAGACGCTCAACGCGCTCGCCACCTCGCAAGGACTCAAGTTAATCGTCGTCGGCATCGACAACGGCGGCGCCGAGCGTATCCACGAGCTCAACGCCTGGGACAACCCCGAGTTCGGCAAAGGCGAAGGCGCTGCATACATGACATTCATGGTTGAGGTGCTGAAGCCGTGGGTGGATCAGCACTTCCGCACCCGCCCAGATCGCCGCCACACCGCTATCATGGGCAGCTCCATGGGCGGACTCATCTCGAGCTACGCCATCAGCCGCTACCCCGAGGTGTTCGGCGCCGCCGGCATCTTCTCGCCGGCGTACTGGCTCGCGCCGCAGGCATTCACCGACACCGAATCACACCCCCCGCCGCACGGGGAGCGGATCTACTTCTATGCCGGCGGCAGTGAGGACGAGACCATGGTGCCGGGCATGAAGCGCATGGTTGCGCTTCTCAGGCGCAGCGGATTGCCGGCGCATAACCTCGAAGTGCATGTGAATCCGGTTGGCCGGCACAACGAGGCCGCATGGCGCGCCGAGTTTCCGCGCGCGGTCGAGTGGCTGTTCCGCGGACGTCACTAGACGCCAGGAGCTCACATGGAACGGATTGT
>JANWKL010000115.1 GCA_025451375.1 Steroidobacteraceae bacterium | reverse complement strand
GGGTGGTGTCGAAACCGGCGACCAGGTTGATGAAGTCGTCGCCGTCGAAACCGGCAGCGCGGTTGCGATACCAGGGCGAAAAGCGGCTGCCGGGAAATTCACGCGCCAGCGCCGCAACGGCGAGCCTGACGTTGTGCTCAGGCGCGACATTGCTGCCGGCGGCGACGTAGACCTCGGTCACGGCGCGAGATCGGCGCGCGTGCGTTCGATCATGACCCCGACGTCGCGGGAGTTGCGGATGGCGCCGGGCTTGTTGAGCGTGATGCGCACCCACTCGATGCCGAACTCCTCGAGAATCACCAGCGCGAGACGGTGGGCCAGTGTCTCCACCAGGTGGCACTCGGATGCCGACACGAACGCCTGCACGCGCTTGGCGACCGACTTGTAATCGAGCGTGTCGGCCACGGCGTCAGAGCGCGCCGCGCGCCGGCAATCAACCGGCAGTTCGATGTCCATGACCACGGTCTGCTTGACGCGGCGCTCCCAGTCGATGAAGCCGATGACGCACTCGGTGGTGAGTCCGTGCAGAAAGATGCGATCGCCGCTGGCGGGTACCTGGGTCATAAGCTCTCTTTAAGCCGTCACGGGCGGCAGGGACTCGAGTGGCCATTGCGCGCGCGCCTCGATGGCGAGCCCGTCGTGCTGCCCGGCCTCAAGCCGCTTCAGGCCCGCGACCGCGATCATGGCCGCGTTGTCGGTGCAGAATTCGAGGCGCGGAAAATAGACGCGACCGCCGCGCTGCGCAAGGGCCGCCGCCAGACCCTCGCGCAGGGCGCGGTTGGCACTGACGCCGCCGGACACCACCAGCACGTCGAGCCCGGTGAATTCGAGCGCGCGCAACGCCTTTGCGGTCAGGGTTGCGACAATCGCCTCCTCGACGCCGCGCGCCACGTCGGCCCGCAGTTGGTCGGTGAGCACGCGTCCGCGCACGGCGTGCAGCACGGCCGTCTTCAGACCCGAGAAACTGAACTCGAGGCCGGCGCGATCCAGCATCGGTCGCGGGAAAGAAAAAGCGCCCGCGGCGCCGTGCACCGCCATTTGCGCCAGTTGCGGGCCGCCCGGGTAGGGCAATCCCAAGAGCTTGGCGGTCTTGTCGAACGCCTCACCGGCCGCATCATCGCGACTCGCACCGAGTACCCGGTAGCTACCGATCGCGGCCACCTCGATGAGCATGGTATGTCCGCCTGACACCAGCAGCGCCACGTGCGGGAATGGCGGCGCGTCCTTCTCCAGCAGCGGCGCGAGCAGGTGCCCCTCCAGGTGATGCACGCCGATCGCAGGGACTCCCCATGCATAAGCGAGGCTGCGCGCGAGCGCCGCCCCGGTGAGAAGCGCCCCGATCAGCCCCGGACCGGCCGTGTAGGCAACCCCATGCAGCTGCGCCCCGGAGGTCTGCGCGCGCGCGAGAGCGCTGCTGATGAGGGGCAGCAGGCGCTGCACGTGATCGCGCGACGCCAGCTCCGGGACCACCCCGCCGTACACGCGGTGCAGCTCCACCTGGCTGAAAAGCTCGTGCGCGAGCAGGCCCGCGTCGGTATCCAGCACCGCCGCCGCACTCTCGTCACAGGAGGACTCAATGGCCAGGACACGCATACGGGAACGTTGGCTCGTGAAGCTCGCGAGAGCATGATATTGCGCTTTGGTGTTGATCGGGGGAGTCGCATGCATCGAATCGCAGTCATCCTGATGCTGTTGGCGGCGCCCGCGGCCTTCGCCTACACCGCCGCGGAGCTCGCCGCCAGGAATGTCGAGGCCAAGGGCGGCATCGACAAGCTCAATGCGATCCACTCATTGCGCCTCTCCGGAAAGCTGCGCGTCAACGCCGACACGCTCGAACTCGGGCTGGTCACCCTGGTCAGGCGTCCCGATTCAATCCGCTACGAAGCCCTGCTGCAGGACCTCACGCAGGTGCAGGCCTACGACGGCAAGCAGGCGTGGCAGATCAACCCCTTCCAGGGCCGGAAAGATCCCGAGAAGCTGTCAGCCGATGACGCCAAAGGGTTGGCGGAGGACGCGGCGGATTTCAATGGCGCGCTGGTCGACTACCAGAAGAAAGGTTACACGCTGGATTACCTCGGCACCGAGGACATCGACGGCACCGACGCACACAAACTGCGCGTGACCCGCACCAATGGCGATGTCACCTACGTCTATCTGGATCCCGACGCGTTCCTGGAGATCCGTACCGTGAACCGGCGCATCGAGCATGGCGTACCCAACGAGACCATCACCGACTATGGCGACTACGAGAAGGTGAACGGGGTTTACGTGGCGCTGGCGCGCGAGTCCTGGCCGAAGGGCGCAAGCAACCACCAGAAAGTCCAGTACGACAAGGTGCAAGCAAACGTCGCCGCGGATGACGGCGTGTTCGCGCTGCCAGCGGCACACCCCGCCGCCGCGCCAGTCAAATAACAGTTTGGGGAGAGTGTGATGCGATTGATGTCCGCAGCATCGGTCGGTGCGTTGTTCTGCGCGCTCACTGTCACGGGTTTTGCACAGGCGCCCGAAGTTGTAATCGACTCCGGCGTCATTTCGGGACTGGGCGCCCGCAACATCGGCTCGGCGGCCATGAGCGGACGCATTGCAGCGCTCGCCGGCTACGCCGATCCTTCCGGCAGGGTGACGCTGTTCGTCGGTGCGGCGAGTGGCGGTGTCTGGAAGTCCACCGATGGCGCGACCACCTTCAAACCGGTATTCGATGACCAGCCGGTGCAGTCGATAGGCGCCATCACGGTCGATCCGAGCAATCACAAGAACGTCTGGGTTGGCACCGGCGAGTCCTGGACCCGCAACAGCGTTTCAGTCGGTAACGGCATTTATAAGTCCACCGATGGCGGTGAGACCTGGACTTTCGCCGGTCTGCCAAACTCCGAGCGCATCTCCCGCATCGTCGTCGACCCCCGAGCCTCCGACACCGTTTTTGCCTGCGTGCCCGGCAGGCTGTGGAGCGACTCCACCGAGCGCGGTCTGTATCGCACGGTGGACGGCGGCAAGAGCTGGCAGCTCGTCCTCAAGGGCGCGAATGTGTCGACCGGTTGCGCGGATGTCGCGATCCAGCCCGGCACCCCCGGGATGATGCTGGCGTCACTGTGGGACTTCCGCCGCCAGGGCTGGATTTATCGCTCCGGCGGCAACAGCCCCAAGGCCGCATCGGCCAGCGGTGTGTACCGTAGCGCCGATGGCGGCAAGACCTGGACGGAGCTGACCGCGGCCTCCGCCAGAGGCCTGCCCGCGAAGCCTTATGGACGTATCGCGCTAACCTTCGCGCCGAGTGATCCCAGGACGGTGTACGCCTTCATCGAGTCAACCGACTCGGGGCTGTTCATCTCGCACGACGGCGGCGCGAGCTGGGAGCGCGGCGACAAGAGCCAGTGGATGGTGTGGCGGCCGTTTTACTTCGCGAATCTCATCGTCGATCCCAAGGATGCCAGGCGCGTCTTCAAGACCGACGGCGCGCTCATCCTCAGCGAGGATGGCGGCAAGAGCTTCAGCAGCATCGGCGGGTTCAACGGCATGCACGGCGACGTCCACGACGTGTTCGTCGACCCAAACAATTCACAGCACGTGTTCGCCGGTGATGACGGCGGCCTGTGGATTTCCTACGACGGCGCGAACAAGTGGTGGAAGACCGACAACCTCCCCGTCTCACAGTTCTACCACGTCAGTGTCGATAACCACGATCCGTACCATGTCTACGGCGGCCTGCAGGACAACGCCTGTTGGGTCGGGGATTCAGCCTACCCGGGCGGTATCACAAGCTCACGCTGGGAGAACATGTGCGGCGGCGATGGTTTCTGGATGTTCGCCGACCCGACTGATGCGGACTATCTGTATGCCGAAACCCAGGGCGGCTACGTCGGGCGGGTTAACAAGCGCACGCACGAGACGCGCGACATCCAGCCGCGGCTCGGCGCGGAGGATCTGCAGCGCTACAAGAAACTGCGCTTCAACTGGAACGCGCCCATCGCGCTCTCGCCGCACGATGCGTCCACCGTCTACATCGGCGCGCAATTCCTGTTCCGCTCCCGCGATCATGGCCAGAGTTGGGAGCGTATTTCGCCCGACCTCACCACCAATGACCCGCAAAAGCAGAAGCAGGAAGAGTCCGGCGGCGTCACCGTGGACAACTCGGCGGCGGAAATGCACACGACCGTCTACTCCATCAGTGAGTCGCCGGTCAGCGCGGGACTCATCTGGGTGGGCACCGACGATGGCAACCTGCAGCTGACCCGCGACGGCGGGCAGCATTGGAACAACCTCATTGCCAACGTTCACGGCCTGCCGAAGAACAGCTGGGTCAGCTGGGTGCAGGCCGGCGGGTTTGCGCCCGGTACGGCGTACGCGGCTTTCGACCGCCACACCTTCGGGGACCTCACCCCGTACGTCTACATGACTGCCGACTACGGCAAGACCTGGGCGCCGTTGTTGGACTCGAAGAACCCCAAGGGAGTGCGCGGTTACGTACACGTCATCAAGGAGGACCCGGTCGACGCGCAGCTGCTGTTCCTGGGAACGGAATTCGGGTTGTGGATCTCCGTTGACGGCGGCGCTCATTGGGCGCAGTTCAAGGGTGGGCATTTGCCGGCCGTGGCGGTACGTGACCTTGTGGTCCAGCCGCGCGACAGTGATCTGGTGATCGCCACGCACGGGCGCGGCATCTGGATCGTCGACGACATCACGCCGCTGCGGCATCTGACCCCGCAGTTGACCGCGCAGGACGCCGCCTTCGTGTCCGCGCGGCCCGTGGAGCAGCGCATCGAGGCGAATGGCGGCTGGGTCAACGGCGCCGCCGCCTTCGTGGGCGACAACCCGCTGCCAGGTGCGGTGATTACCTACTACCAGCGGACCCGACAGCTCTTCGGCAAGCTTCAGATCCAGGTGCTGGACTCAACGGGCGCGGTGATCGATGAACTGCCGGCCAGCAGCCGCCGCGGCTTGAATCGCGTGCTGTGGTCGATGCACCGCTCGGCCCCGCATGTGCCGCCCGCCGTGCAACTGGCGGGCGCCGGCACCCAGGGTCCGCGCGTGCCGCCGGGGACCTACACCATCCGCATGCACAAGGGCGACAAGACCTACGACACCCAGGTCACCGTCGGCCTCGACCGGCGCGTCACGTGGACGCTGGCCGACCGCCAGGCCCAGTACGATGCCGCGATGAAGGTCTATGCGCTCTTCAACGACGAAACCGCGCTGTTCAAGCGTATTGCCGGCCTGCGCGAGCAGGTCACGCAGGCGAACACCGGCCGGCCGGACAAGGACCCGCTGAATCACCAGCTCAAGGACTTCGACGGCAAGCTCGACGCCCTGCGCAAACGCATCGTGGCGACCACGGAAGGCGGCGCCATCACCGGCGAGGAACGTCTGCGTGAGCACACCGACCAGCTCTATGGCGCGATCACCGCCTGGGATGGGCCACCCTCGCGCTACCAGCTCGATAACGTCGACGGGCTGCGCGCTGAACTCAACGACGTGTCCGGGGTGTTCGAAAAGCTGACCGGGACAGAGTTACCGACGCTCAACAAGGCCTTGGGCAGCCAGGGCGCGCGCGGCCTGACCGTGCCGGCACCGACTGCGTTTGATGACGACGGCGCGGCGGGCCACGGCGGTAGCGTGACGGCCGGGCGCCTGGATCCGGATGCCCGCAGTGGGGCTCAGATGCCCAGGAACCTGCGGCTTTGGGATTGAGACTCGGTAATGGGTGTAGTCAAGGTTTGGCGGCGACGGCATTAGTGTGCAGGACGGCCTGCCACTTTCCGGAGTGTCGGACCCAAGTGGTGGAGTCGTTGAACTCACCGCTCACTTTGTCGGAGCCGCAGGTCACGTCCGTTTGTACGGGGTAGACGATGATGGCAATGTCAGGAGTAAGCATCCGAGTCTGGTGGCTGTGAATGGCGAAACTGTTCACCGTGCAGGATTTGAGAAAGCCGAGGACCTGGTCGCGGGTGGAGATAGTGTCCTCGACCTCAAGAAAGCCAGGAGCGAGGAGGGACTCGACGGTGGCGAGGTCATGGGCGTGGATGGCGGTGCGAATCTTGATTTCCTGAAGGTAGATCGGGTCCTGCTGCGCCGCCATGAGCGTGGGCGGTAGGAGAAAGAGCGCTGCGGGCAGGAAGTACAAGGTTCGGCGCATGGTTGTCTCTACCTACGATTGACTGTTAGTGGATGCGGAGAGTACTCCCAGCGAGTGGGCAGCACGCCCAGGGAGGCCTTGGTGCGGTCGAGGACTCGGGACGGCTGCGCCCGCTTTGCCTTTGCCACGACGCTCCTTTAGAATCCCCGGCCCCCGATCGGCCTGCCTGCGTGGTAAGGCTGTGAGGCGGGGCGAGATTCCCTTACCGGTCAATGATTTGAGGTTTCGATGCCGAGCGTTCGCATTCGCGAGAACGAGTACTTCGACGCCGCCCTGCGGCGCTTCAAGCGTGCCTGCGAGAAGGCCGGCATTCTGACCGAGCTGCGCCGGCGCGAGTTCTACGAAAAGCCCACGCAGGAGCGCAAGCGCAAGAAGGCTGCCGCCGTCAAACGGCACCTGAAGCGCATTTCCCGCGACGGCATGCGCACCGCCCGCTAAGGAGCGCCCGCGCACAATGGCGCTCAGGGAACGCATCACTGAGGATATGAAGAGCGCGATGCGGGCCGGCGAAAAAGAGCGGCTCGCAACGATCCGCCTGGCACTGGCCGCCATCAAGCAGCGCGAAGTGGACGAGCGCATCACGCTCGACGACACCCAGGTCCTGAGTGTGCTCGAGAAGATGGTCAAACAGCGTCGCGAAGCCATCACCCAGTTTGCAAGCGGCGGCCGCGCCGACCTGGTGGCGAAGGAAACCGCCGAAATTGCCGTGCTGCAGGGATATCTGCCCGAGCAAATGAGCGCCGCCGAACTCGACACGCTCATCAGCGAGGCGATCACCGCGACCGGCGCCGCCTCCATCAAGGACATGGGCAAAGTGATGGCGGCAGTGAAGCCTAAGGCCCAGGGTCGCGCGGACATGGGAGCGGTCAGCGCGCGCATCAAAGCGAAGCTCGGCTGATTCTTTCACCCTGGCGGACGGCACGTTAGGGGGCCGCTAGCGGTTCTACGTGTACTGGTGCGCACCGTGGGACGCATTCCAAAAAACTTCATCGACGAACTGATCGCCCGCGCGGACATCGTGGAGATCATCGGTGCGCGCGTGCAGCTGAAAAAAGCCGGCCGCGAGTACAAGGCGTGCTGCCCGTTCCACAACGAGAAGACCCCGTCCTTCTGGGTGAGCCCGGACAAGCAGTTCTATCACTGCTTTGGCTGCGGCAAGCACGGCACCGCGCTGGGCTTTCTCATGGACCACGATCATCTGGCTTTTCCCGAGGCGGTCGAGGAACTCGCGGCGCGCTTGGGACTGGAAGTACCGCAGGAAGCCGGTATCGACACCAGCGCACGGCGCGCGGATGAGCCACTGTACGAGCTCATGACCCGTGTCGCGGCGTACTACGCGAGTTCGCTCGCGGGCCATGAACGCGCGCGCGCCTACCTCGAGAAACGCGGCCTTAGCCGCGAAACCATCGAGCGTTTCAGCTTGGGTTACGCGGCGAATTCCTGGAACGACGTGCTGCGGCGCTTTGGCGCCCAGGAAGCCGACCGCAAGCGGCTGCTGGATGCGGGCCTCATTGTCGAGCGCGAGCGTGGCCAGATCCGCGACGGCGAGCGCCACTACGATCGTTTTCGCGATCGCATCATGTTCCCGATCCGCGATACCCGCGGGCGGGTCATCGCTTTCGGCGGCCGCATCATCGACGCCGGCGAGCCGAAGTACCTCAACTCCCCGGAAACGGTGTTGTTTCACAAGGGACGCGAGCTCTACGGCTTGCACGAAACACGCCGGGCGCGTTCCAACCTCAAGCGGCTGCTGATTGTCGAAGGCTATATGGACGCGGTTCGCCTGCATCAGGCAGGCATCGACTACGCCGTGGCGACGCTTGGCACCGCGACCACGCCGGAGCACCTGAAGCGGATTTTCCGCCTGGTGAGTGATGTGGTGTTCGCGTTTGACGGCGATCGCGCCGGTCGCGCCGCCGCCTGGCGGGCGCTGCAGCAGGCACTCCCCGAGGCGCGCGAAGGACGCGAAATCCGCTTTTTGTTCCTGCCCGAGGGGCACGACCCGGACACGCTGGTCGCGGAGGAAGGCCGCGAGGCGTTTGAGGCGCGCCTGTCGGGAGCGTTGCCGCTGTCGGAATACCTGGTGCGGGAACTGTCGGCGCAGTCAGACCTGACGCATGCCGACGGCCGGGCGAGTTTTGCAGAAAGCGCGCGGCCCCTGTTCGCGAAGCTGCCCGAGGGGGTTTACCGCGAGCTGTTGCTCGAGCGTCTCGCGCAGGTGGTCGGCCTGAGTGCGTCGCGGCTGCAGGAGCTGTGGACGGCGGGACGCACAGCGGCAGCGCCCAGCGCCGCAGCGCCCGCGCCCCGGACACCCGCGCGCGTGCGCTTGAGCGCCGGCCGCGGCGGCCTCGTGCGCCAGGCGATCGTGCGCCTCCTGCACTATCCGGCCATCGCCGCGCAAATCACGGCGGCCGAGCGTGCGGGCCTTGATGGCAGCGAGGAAGCCGGCGTGCCGCTCCTTCGTGACCTCATTGATGACCTGCAGGCGCGACCGGCGCAGATTCCGGCCCAGGTCATCCAGAGATGGGACGGGCGCGAGGGCGCAGAAGTGCTGCCGAAACTCCTCGAGCGCGAGGAGGTCATTACGGATGCCCCGGCAGCGGCGCAGGAGCTGCGGGCTGCGCTGGTGAAGCTTGCCGAGCAGGCTGCCGGAAAGCGCCTTGAGGCGCTGGAAACAAAGAGCCGCACCGGGAATCTTGAACCGAGTGAACTTGTTGAATTTAAACAACTTATCGCAAAACTAGGCTCCCGGGACGCGCGCAGGGGCTAAGTTCGGTTTGGTGTTTCGAACCTGCTGAAATAGAATTGCGCGCTTTGCCTTTGGCACCCTTGAGTGAGCCCCATCTGGGCATCACATAGGGAGCATCACCTCCTAAGCCCGCCGCGAAACATGACACGCAAGCACAAGCCCCAGCCGATCCAAAAAAAGCGCCCTGCAGCTCACGCCGGTAAGACGGTGAAGGCGGCTGTCGCCGAGAAACCCGCCACCGCCGCGAGCCTGCGCGACAAGGAGCGCGCCAAACACACGGCCGCGAAAAAGCCGGCTCACGGCAAGACTGCCGAGCCCGCGCGTCCCGCCGATCCAAAGGCTGTGGCGAAGGCCGCGGCAGCTGCCGCGAAGGCCGCACTCGACAAGCGACCGCTCGGCATCGGCCGTGCGCCCGTCATGCCGGAGGACCGGCAGTCGCAGCTGAAGCTCCTGATCGCGCGCGGCAAGGGCCAGGGCTATCTCACCTACGCGCAGGTCAACGATCACCTGCCCTCCGAGATCGTCGATCCGGAACAGATCGAAGATATCGTCAACACCATTAACGACATGGGCATTCCGGTGTACGAGAAGGCACCGGATGCCGAGTCGCTGCTCGCCGAGCCCACGGCTCCGGCCGACGAGGAGGCCATCGAGGAAGCCGCCGCGGCGCTCGCGGCGCTCGACGCCGAGCTCGGGCGCACCACGGATCCGGTGCGCATGTACATGCGCGAGATGGGCACGGTGGAACTCCTGACGCGCGAGGGCGAGATCCGCATCGCCAAGCGCATCGAGGAAGGCCTGGATACCGTGCGCCGCTCACTCGCCCTGTACCCGCCGACCTACGACTTCCTGCTGCGCGCCTACGAGCCGGTGAAAGCCGGACAAGGGCGTCTGGCGGATGTGATCGTGGGCTTCATCGATCCGAACGCGCCGGATGTCATCGCGCAGCCGCAGAACCCCACCAAGGTGGTCGAAGTGGTGGCGGCGCCGGTCAAGGCGCAGGACGAGGAAGAAGGCGACGAAGCGGCGGCCGACACCGAAGAGGAAGTCGTCGACACCGGTCCGGATCCCCTCGAGGCCGCGGCACGTTTCGCCTCGATCGCCAAGATCCACACCCAGGTGCTCGGTTCGATCGCCAAGCTCGGCGCCAAGGACGTGAAGACCCTGCGCCAGCGCAAGAAGCTGCAGGACGAGTTCATGGAGCTGCGCCTGGCGCCGCGCATGTTCGAGGCGCTGATTCAGAACCTGCGCACGCACGTCTCCGAAGTGCGCCAGCTCGAGAAGGAAATCATGGTCATTGCCGTGCGCGACGCCGGCATGCCGCGCAAGGACTTCATTGGCTCGTTCCCCAAGAACGAAACCAACACGCGCTGGCTCACCAAGCACGTCAAGGGCGGCAAGAAGTACTCCGCGCCGCTGGCGAAGTTCAAGGACGAGATCGAGCGGCGGCAGAAGAAACTCGAGCAGCTCGAGGGCGTCTATCACCTCACGATCAACGACATCAAAGAGGTCAATCGCGAGGTCTCGATCGGCGAGGCCAAGGCGCGCCGCGCCAAGAAGGAAATGGTCGAGGCCAACCTGCGTCTCGTCATCTCCATCGCCAAGAAATACACCAACCGCGGCCTGCAGTTCCTGGATCTCATCCAGGAGGGCAACATTGGCCTCATGAAGGCGGTCGACAAGTTCGAATACCGCCGCGGCTACAAGTTCAGCACCTACGCCACCTGGTGGATCCGGCAGGCCATCACCCGTTCGATCGCCGACCAGGCGCGCACGATCCGCATCCCGGTGCACATGATCGAGACCATCAACAAGTTGAATCGCATCTCCAGGCAGATGCTCCAGGAAATGGGCCGGGAGCCGACGCCGGAAGAACTGGCCGTGCGCATGGAAATGCCCGAGGACAAGGTGCGCAAGGTGCTGAAGATCGCCAAGGAGCCGATCTCG
>JANWKL010000114.1 GCA_025451375.1 Steroidobacteraceae bacterium | reverse complement strand
GGGTGGCGCGCTGGCGTTGTACGCTGGCACGCGTCACGCCGACAAACTCGCCGGCATCATGGGACTGGCGTGTGACATGTTGCTCGCCGCGAGCTTCGCAGCGGAGCGGACGGACGCAAACCAGGCGACGCCGATTTTCCTGGCACACGGCACGCAGGATCCGGTGGTCGCCCCCGCGCTCGGTGAGCAGACCCGACAGTTCCTGGCACAACACGGCTATGCGGTTGAGTGGCACGCCTACAGCATGCCTCACTCGGTATGCCCTCAGGAGATCACCGACATCGCAGCTTGGTTACGCCGCGTGTTGTGAAGTCCAACCCGTTCCCTCAGCCGCGGCCGTGCTCCTCGCTGCGACCCTGGCCCCCGCGAGCCTCGCCGCCGCCCTGGTGCTGGGCACCGCCCTGGTGCTGGGCACCGCCCTGGTGCTGGGCACCGCCCTGGTGCTGGGCACCGCCCTGGTGCTGGGCACCGCCCTGCCCGCCCTGGCGCTCATAGCCGCCACCGGGTGCGCGCCCCTGCGGGGAGGCAGGCGCGCCATGCTGGTATTGACCCTGCGCGCGCTGGATCGGCGATCCGGCTGGCGGCGAGCGGTATGTGGACTCGTTGCGGGCAGACCGCTGCGGAGCACTCGGCGGTCGCTGGCCGCCGGCGGGAGACTGGGCACGAGCCGGCTGCGGCGGACGCGCCCCGGCGTTGCCGTGCTGCGGGCGATACTGGGCGGAACGGTCCGTCCCGCGTGCGGAAAAGCTCCCAGCCCTCGAGGTCGCCGCGATCGGCGGCCGGCCGCCGTTCACGGAAGCGCGCAGCGTCTGGTTGCCGCGCGCCAGTTGCTCGTGCTGTCTTTGCATGGGCGTGAAGCCGACGTGACGCTCGCGGCCCGCCGCCAGCTGGGCCGCATCCGGACGCGCCGCGACACCGCCCGTGCCGCCGTTGAAGCTCACGCGGTTGACGTTGACGTTGTTGACGACCGTACGGTTGTAGACGTTGGTTATGTTGGTGCGGTTGATGTTGGTTACCGAACGGTTGTAGTAGAACTCACGACCGCGCCAGTAGCCGCCCTGGTAGCCGACGCCGCCGTAACCGAAGCCGTAGTTGATGCCGCCGTAAAAGCCGACATGCCGGCCCCAGTAGCCGCCGTGCCAGAAGTACGCGCCCTCCCCCCAGCCCCAATACCCGGGTGTCCACAGAAACCCGACCACCGGCGCCAGGGCCCAGGTGCCGGGCACCCAGTAGTAACCCTCGTCCTCGCCCGCCCAGCCCCAGTAGCCGGGGATCCACATGTAGCCGGGCGCCGGACAAGGCGGCTGTACGTAGACCGGCAGCGCCGGGGGCGCAATGTTCACGGAGAGACCGACGAACACGGCGGCCTGCGAGACCAGCGGGAGTGCCGCGAGGAGCAGTGTCGCAGTGATGCCCTGGATGAGCTTGCGCATGTGAATGATCTCCTTACGGCTACGACCTTGAGCCACGAATACTGAACGGCGTCTGAATCTGCAAACTGTCTGCCCCACCAGACGCTTCAGGCAACGCTGCGGTTACTGTTGGCAACGCGCGCCGGGAATGCGGGTTGACGGGGGCGGCCACCGCAGCGCGGATCTAGTCTGTCTGACTGAGCCGACCCGAAAATCTGGCAATGAGCAGCCGCGGTCCGACAAATTCGCAGGAGCGAATTTGGCCGACCGAAGGTCGGCCCGCAGGGCGCCGGCCAGGGACCAGCCGGCGCAAAAAGCGCCGCAGGCGACTTTTTCCCATCGACTAGAACCAACTGTAGTTGAAACTGATGCTCACGCGCTCAGCTGCGACGCGATTCACCGGCACTTCGTGCCGCAGCCAGCTTTCAAACAGCACCAGCTGTCCGGGCCGGGCGCGCAGCGTGACCCAGGCGCTGCCCTGACGCGCGCCGCTGCGCGGCGGCGCGGCCATGAACCGCTCGAGGCGTGGATCTTCAAGCTTCAGCCCCGGGGAACCTGTCGGCGTCGCGACGTAGTAAGTGCCGCTCAAGGTGGACAGCGGATGCAGGTGCAGCCCGTGTACGGCGCCGGTGCCCATCAGATTCACCCAGCAGTCCGTCATGGCCAGCGGCCGGCCCGTAAGATCGAATCGCAGCGAGCGTGCAAAACGCGCCACGTGGCGGTCGAGTTCGCGCGCCAGCGCCGCAAACGTGGGCGAGTTCTCGTGCATGCGATTGGCGGAAGCGTAGGAGGTGTAGCCGCCGGCGTAATTGCGTGCTGACCAGCGCCTGCCAGCAGCGTCGTCCTCCTTGAGCTGCCGGCATTCGCGCAGCAGCCGTGCGTTGAGCGCCTGCCAGCCGCGTGCGCGCAGGCGGTCGGTGTAAATGAGGGTCGGAAAGAGCGCCCGCAGGGTCATGAGCGGTATGATCGCAGGTCTTATGACCGAACTCATTCAGCACTGGATCGGCGGTCGCGCCGTCGGAACCGCCGGCGCTCGCCAGGATGTTTTCAACCCCGCTACCGGACAGGTCGCACGCCAGGTGCTGCTCGCCAGCGCGGCGGACGTGGCCAGTGCCGTCGGCAGTGCGCGCGAAGCGTTTCCCGCCTGGGCGAACACCCCGCCGGTGCGTCGCGCGCGGGTACTGACTCGTTTCCTCGCGCGTCTGAACGAGGAGCGCGATGCGCTGGCTGGGCTCATCACGTCCGAGCACGGCAAGGTGTTCAGCGATGCGCAGGGCGAGGTCACACGCGGCATCGAGATCGTCGAGTTTGCCTGCGGAATTCCGCAGCTGCTGAAGGGGGACTTCACCGACCAGGTGTCGACCGGGATCGACAACTGGACGCTGCGCCAGCCCTTAGGGGTCGTTGCCGGCGTCACGCCCTTCAACTTCCCGTGCATGGTGCCTTGCTGGATGTTCCCGATCGCCATCGCCTGCGGCAACACCTTCGTGCTGAAGCCGAGCGAGCGTGATCCTTCGGCGGCGCTCTTCATGGCGCGCCTGCTCACCGAGGCGGGACTGCCGGCGGGCGCGTTCAACGTCGTGCAGGGCGACAAGACGGCGGTCGATGCCCTGCTTGAGCATCCGGATGTGAAGGCGGTGAGCTTCGTCGGCTCCACACCCATCGCGCAGTCCATCTACCAGCGCGGCGCGCAGGCCGGCAAACGAGTGCAGGCGCTCGGTGGCGCCAAGAACCATATGGTGGTGATGCCGGACGCGGACCTCGAGCAGGCGGTCGACGCCCTGATCGGCGCGGCCTACGGCTCTGCCGGCGAGCGCTGCATGGCGATTTCAGTGGCGGTGCTGGTGGGCGACAGCGCCGATCGCATCATGCCCGCACTCGCCGCGCGCGTGCGGCAGCTGCGTGTGGCCAACGGCATGGAGCGGGACGCGCAGATGGGACCCGTCATCAACCGGGCGGCGCTCGAGCGCATCCGTGGCTACATCGAGGACGGCGCCGCGAGCGGCGCGCAGCTGCTGGTGGATGGGCGCCGCGATCCCAGCAGCGGCGCGGCGTTCACCGTT
The DNA here is from genome assembly GCA_025451375.1 of Steroidobacteraceae bacterium. Taxonomy (GTDB): domain Bacteria; phylum Pseudomonadota; class Gammaproteobacteria; order Steroidobacterales; family Steroidobacteraceae; genus 13-2-20CM-66-19. Next base: position 3,550 of record JANWKL010000114.1, on the reverse strand, counting down.
GCCGGCCACGAGGACGGCTTCTGGCTGGGCGGCACGCTGTTCGACCACGTCACCCCGAAGATGCGCATCTACCGGGAGGAGATTTTCGGTCCGGTGCTGGCGTGCGTGCGGGTGCCGGATTTCGCCGCTGCGGTTGAACTCGTCAACGCCCACCCGCTCGCCAATGGCGTCGCCTGCTACACGCGCGACGGGCACGTCGCCCGCGAATTCGGGCGCCGGATCGAAGTGGGCATGGTCGGAATCAACATCCCGATTCCCGTGCCCATGGCCTGGCACGGCTTCGGCGGCTGGAAATCGAGCCTGTTCGGTGATACGCACGCCTACGGCGAGGAAGGCGTGCGCTTCTACACCCGGCAGAAGTCCATCATGCAGCGCTGGCCGGAGAGCACCGGCAAGGGCGCTGAGTTCGCGATGCCCACGGCGAAATAATCCGACTCGCCCGCTGCTTCAGGAAGCTTTTTTCTCGAACTGCTCCTCCTCGGTGCTGCCGGTGAGCGCCGACAGCGACGAGGTTCCGCCGCTGACTGCCTGCGTCACCGCATCGAAGTAGCCGGCGCCGACTTCGCGCTGGTGCTTGGTGGCGGTGTAGCCGGCCGACTCGGCCGCGAACTCCGCCTCCTGCAGCTTCACGTAGGCGCTCATCTGATTCGCCTTGTAGCCGCGCGCGAGATCAAACATCGAGTAGTTGAGAGCGTGGAAGCCGGCGAGCGTGATGAACTGGAAGCGGTAGCCCATGGCGGCCAGCTCGCGCTGGAACTTCGCGATGGTCGCGTCATCGAGGTTGCGCTTCCAGTTGAAAGACGGTGAGCAGTTGTAGGCCAGGAGCTTGCCGGGGAACTGCTTGTGGAGCCCTTCCGCGAATTCCTTGGCCTGCGCAAGATCGGGCTTGCCGGTCTCGCACCACACCAGGTCAACATACGGGGCGTAAGCGCAGCCGCGCGCGATCGCCTGCGGCATGCCGGCCTTGACGTTGAAGAACCCTTCCGAGGTGCGGCCCTTCGCCTTATCCACGAATGGGCGGTCGCGCTCGTCGACGTCCGAGGTCAGAAGGTTCGCAGCCTCCGCATCGGTACGCGCCACGAGGACCGTCGGGACGTTGGACACATCTGCCGCCAGGCGCGCGGCGACGAGCTTGTTGATCGCGTCCTGGGTGGGCACCAGCACCTTGCCGCCCATGTGGCCGCACTTCTTGGCCGAAGACAGCTGGTCCTCGAAGTGCACGCCGGCCGCGCCCGCGTCGATCATCTGCTTCATGAGCTCAAAGGCGTTGAGCACGCCGCCGAAGCCGGCTTCGGCGTCGGCCACGATTGGCTTCAGCCAGTCGATCGAGTCATCGCCCTCGGCGTGACAGATCTCATCCGCCCGCCGCAGGGTGTTGTTGATGCGCCGCACTACCGCCGGCACTGAATCGGCCGGGTACAGTGATTGATCCGGGTACATCTCGCCGGAGAGATTGGCGTCGCCTGCGACCTGCCAGCCTGAAAGATAGATCGCATCCAGGCCGGCCTTCACCTGCTGCATGGCCTGGTTGCCGGTCAGCGCGCCGAGCGCATTCACGAACGGCTTTTCACTCAGGTAGCGCCACAGCTTTTCCGCCGTGAGTCTGGCGATGGAATGCTCCACGGCAATGGTGCCGCGCAGGCGCACGACTTGCTTCGCGTCGTAGCCGCGTTGCACGCCGCGCCAGCGCGGGCTGTCGCTCCAGGTGCGCTTCAGTTCATCAGCAGTGGGCAGGGACTTCAGGCCATTCATGAGTCGATCCTCGCGATGATCTTTATGCGTTAACGATCCGGTTCGTACGCAGCCGGCAAAACCCACGCGTTTTGCCGGCGGCAACCAGGGCGATGTCCGCAGAAATCGCTTCCTGCGATTTCTGCCAATTTAACTACCCCAGCAGCTCGTAGGCCGGGAGCGTCAGAAATTCATCGAAGGTCTCGCTCTTGGTCATTTGCTCGAACAGGCGCGCGGCGCTCGGGAACACGCCGTTCGTCAGCCGCGCAGCCCCGACCTCAGCGTGGATGCGATCGAGCTCGGCGCTCATCAGGCGATCGAAGCGCTCAACGGTGATGACCTGCCCGTCGCTGGTGCGGGCGCCGTGCCGCAGCGCTTGCCATAGCTGGGCGCGGCAGATCTCGGCGGTAGCCGCGTCCTCCATGAGGTGATACAGGGGTACGCAGCCATTGCCGCGCAACCACGATTCCAGGTACTGGACGCCGACACGGATGCAGGCGCGCAACCCGTCTTCCGTGATCTTGCCGTCCGGCACGGTGAGCAGATCCTGAGGAACCACACTCACCTCCGCGCGCAGCACGCCGAGCTGGTTCGGACCGGGCATGACCGCATCGAAGGCTTCGCGGGCGATGCCGGCGAGGCCCGGATGCGCGATCCAGGTGCCGTCGTGACCGGCGTGCGCCTCGCGCAGCTTGTCCGCGCGCACGCGCGCCATTGCCGCCTCGTTCGCCTGTGGGTCGTCGCGAATCGGAATCTGCGCCGCCATGCCTCCCATGGCGTGCGCGCCGCGTCGATGGCAGGTCCTGATCAGAAGATCCACGTAGGACTTCAGGAAGTGCCGTTCCATGGTGACGCTGGCGCGATCGGGCAGAAGAAAATCGGGCCGGTTCCGGAATTTCTTGATGAAACTGAAAATGTAGTCCCAACGGCCGCAGTTCAGGCCCGCCGAATGCTCGCGCAGCTCGTAGAGAATCTCATCCATCTCGAACGCGGCGAGAATGGTCTCGATGAGTACCGTCGCCTTGATAGTGCCGCGGGGAATGCCGAGCGCCTCCTGGGCCGCGACAAATACCTCGTTCCACAGGCGCGCTTCCAGGTGACTCTCGAGCTTGGGCAGGTAGAAGTACGGGCCGGTGCCGTGCTGCGCCAGCGCCTCGTGGTTGTTGGCGAGGTACACGACGAAATCGAACAGCGCGCCTGAGACCGGCTCGCCATTGATGCGCACGTGTTTTTCCGGCAAGTGCCAGCCGCGCGGTCGCACGATGAGGGTCGCGAGCTCTTTGCCTAAGCGGTAGACCTTGCCGGTGCCCGGATCATCGAAGCTGATGGTGCGCCGGACCGCGTCGGTGAGGTTCACTTGCCCGCGGACTATGTTGTCCCAGGTCGGGGAACAGGAGTCCTCGAAGTCGGCCATGAAGGCGCGCACCGGCGCGTTCAGGGCATTGATGATCATCTTGCGATCGACGGGGCCGGTGATCTCGACGCGCCGATCCAGCAGGTCCGCCGGCGCCGGGGCTACCCGCCAATCCCCGGCACGCACCGCCGCCGTCGCCGGCAGAAACTCCGGCAACGCCCCGTCATCGATGAGTTTCTGGCGCGCCGCGCGCGCGCCGAGGAGTTCCAGACGCCGCGGATTGAAGCGACGGTGCAGGCTGCCCAGGAGCTGCAGCGCAAGCGGCGTCAGCACTTCCGCGGAACGCTCGACCGGCGGGCCCAGGATTTCAACCCGGGTTCCGTTTTGCGCGCGGGAATACACGGACAGGTCTGTCTCAGCATTCATAGCCTTAAAGCATACCCGCTCAACAGGGAAATTTGACGG
>JANWKL010000113.1 GCA_025451375.1 Steroidobacteraceae bacterium | reverse complement strand
CGGTATGTGCCGCCGGCGCCGCGCACCGTTCGCAGTTCACCCAGCCTGAATCCCCGGTTACGTAGTGCTCTTTCTTCCAGATCGGCACGCGGTGCTTCACCTCATCAATGATGAAGCGGCAGGCGCGAAATGCTTCATCCCGGTGCGGCGCGCTGACGCCTACCCAGACGGCAAGTTCGCCCACCTTCAGATCCCCGACGCGGTGCACGCACGCGGCATGGGTCGCGCCGAAGCGTGCGATGGCTTCAGCGATGATGCGCTCGCCTTCCCGGACCGCGAGCGCCTCGTAGGCCTCGTACTCGAGATGTCGAACGTGTTGACCCTCATTGCTGTCCCGCACCCAGCCCTCGAAGGCTGCGTAGCCGCCACATGCCGGGTCCGCAAGCTCGACGCTGAGCGCACGGCTCGCGATGGGCGTGTGGCTGAAGCGAAATGTGGACACAGCGTTACCTGCCCCGACTTCAGGTCAACCGCCGGCAACGGGCGGAATGAACACCACCGCGTCCCCGTCCTTGAGCGGCGCCGACCAGTCGCCAAACTCGCTGTTGATCGCGACCCGCAGGACGTCTGTGGCGAGCGAGAACGGATAGCGGCCGGCGAGCTCGGCATATAGCTCACGTGGCGTAGGCGCCGTGGTGGTAATGGCTTCGTCACGCCGGCCGGCCTGCTCGCGCAACAGTGCGTAGTACTGCACGGTAATGTGCTTGGGTCGGGCGGTGGTCACCGCGCCGTACTCCGTGGGCGTATTGATGTTGTCGAGCGCGCGCGGATTCGGCTCAGCCAGCAGCACAGTGTCGGCGCTGCTGAGAAACTTGCGCGGGCATTGCTTGCCGGCGCCGACCCAGGCGGACAGGGTCTCGCGGCTCCTGGGCTCGTAGATCGCGCACAACGGCTCAGGCAGGCCGTCGTGGCTCGAGCGGTAGGCAGTCGCGGCGCGTGTTGCGTCGCGTTTGCTCACCAGGTGAGCGAGTGAGGCGTCATCCAGCAGCGGCAGGTCGCACGCGAGTACCAGCCACGCGACTTGCGGGTGTTGCGCCTGGGCAGCGAGGAGGCCGGCCATGGGTCCGATGTTCTCGAGCACGTCCCTGATCTGCGCAAACCGCGCCCGCAGGGGATCTGCGGCCTGGTCGGCGCGTACGGAGACGTAGACGCGCTGCGCGTGTCTGCCGAGCAGCGCCACGGCCCGCTCGAGCTGCGGCACACCATCGCCGTAGGGGAGCGCTGCTTTATCGCGGCCCATGCGCGTACTGCGGCCACCCGCGAGCACGAGGCCGAAGAGTGGCGGGATGTCGTTCATCGCCTCTTGCCGCCGCCTGCGCGCTTGAACGGTCGGCGACCGCCGGCCTTCGCCAGAAGACGGACGGCCGTGATCTCAAGGTCGTGCGAGAGCGCCTTGCACATGTCGTAGATCGTGAGTGCCGCAACCGCGGCGCCGGTCAGCGCTTCCATCTCCACGCCCGTGCGGTGACGTACCGACACCGTGCAACGTACGACGATGTCACCGCCACGCGGGTGCGCGACCTCGACATCGCAACTGTCCAGTCCCAGCGGGTGGCAGAACGGGATCAGTTCGTGGGTGCGTTTTGCCGCCATGACGCCGGCAATGATGGCGGTGTCGAACACCGGGCCCTTGCGGGTGCGATGCCCGCTGGCGCGCAGTGCCCGTGCCACGGTGGCCGGCAGCCGCACGCGCGCCTCCGCGGTGGCGCTGCGCAGCGTCACTTCCTTCGCGCCGACGTCGACCATTTTCGGCTTGTGCTGCGCGTCGAGATGAGTCAGTCCGCTGCGTGCCATCAGCCACCGATGTAGAACATTTCAACCTTGCGCTCATCATGCGCAGCGTTGCGCAGGGCCGCGCGCTGCTCGCTGTACCGGTCGGTGCGTTTGAGCCACAGGGCGCGGATGATCTCCAGCAGCTGGTCATCGCTGGCGCCGCCGCGCAGCGCATCGCGCAGGCTCGTGCCGTGGGTGGCGAACAGACACGTGTACACCACGCCGTCCGAGGACATGCGCACGCGCGAACAGTCGCCGCAGAAAGGTTGCGACACCGAGGAAATAAAACCCACTTCCCCCTGGCCGTCGGCGAAGGCATAACGCCGGGCAACCTCACCGCGGTACTCGGGCTCAAGTCCCACCAGCGGCCAGCGGCGCCCGATCTGCGCGGCCAGCTCAGCCGAGGGCACCACGAGCTCCGAGCGCCAATGGTTGCGGTTGCCGACATCCATGTACTCGATGAAGCGCACGATCACCCCGGTGCCGCGGAAGCGTTCCAACAGGTCCAGGATCGTGTGATCGTTGACGCCGCGCTGGACGACGGCGTTGATCTTGATCGGAGCAAGCTCCGCCCGGCGGGCGTGCTCGATGCCGTCCAGCACCTCATCGACGCCGCCAAACCCGCCGCTCATGCGCGCGAACACATCGCGATCGAGGCTGTCGAGACTGACGGTAATGCGTTTGAGTCCCGCGGCTTTGAGTTCGCTCGCATAACGCGCCAGCAGCACGCCGTTGGTGGTGAGCGCGACGTCTTCAACTCCGGGGATCGCGGTCAGATCGCCGATCAGGTCGGCGAGGTTCGCCCGCAGCAGCGGTTCGCCGCCGGTGAGACGCAGCTTTCGTACCCCGAGCTGCACGAACAGGCGCGCCAGGCGCACGATCTCATCGAACGACAGCCGTTCGTGTGAGCCGAGAAAGCGGTATTTCTCGTTATAGGTTTCGCGCGGCATGCAGTACGGGCAGCGGAAGTTGCAGCGATCCATGACCGAGATCCGCAGGTCGCGTAGCGGTCGGGCGAGGGTGTCCCGCGGCGCGGGCAGCGCTTTCAGGGGGACGATGACTTCACGAACCGACATCCTGTGGAAGTATGAGCATGGGAGGCCCCGGATGGCTATTGACCCCTTGGGGAGGCTTCAGACCCATCGATACAGGCGCGTGACGAACCCCTTGGCGTAGGTATTGGGTCCCGGGGGGAGCTCGATGAAGCCATCCGTGCCGGCAAGGGCCGAGAAATCCCCCGAGCCGTTGGTCGGAGCCGGCATCGCCCAGGCGCGGCCCCAGTCATCCTGCTCGACGCGCACGGGCATGAAATAGGCCAGCGGCGGCGTCACGGTCACGGGCGCACCGAGCGCCATGCGCTCCGGCGCCGCCGGCTGCTCGCCCAAGCTGGCGGCTAACGCCGGCAGCACATAACGCGCGAGGCACACGAGCGTTGAGACCGGGTTGCCGGGGAGGGCAAACACGGCCGCCCCCGAGGGGGCCATGCCAAACCACAGCGGCCTCCCGGGCCGCTGTGCGACTTTGTGAAAGACCGCGCGCACGCCGAGTTCCTGCATGACCTGCGGCACGAGATCGTAGCGCCCCATGGAGACCCCGCCGGAAAGCACCAGCACATCGTGCGTCTGCAGATGGAAGTGCAGGCGATCCTTCAGCTCCGCGGGATTGTCATCGATGTGATCGTCGGCCACGCGCTGGAAGCCGCGCTCGCGCAGCGCCGCCACGATGCCGTAGGCGTTGGAGCGGCGCACCTGGTGGGCGAGCACCGGCTCGCCGGGCTCGACGAGTTCGTTGCCGGTGGAAATGACGGCCAGCATGGGCTGGCTGCTCACCCTGATGCGCGCCATGCCCGCGCCAGCCGCGACCGCAATTTCCGGGGCGTGCAGGCGTACGCCTGCGGATATCAGGAGCGCGCCCTGGCGCGTGTCGCTGCCGCGGCGGTGCACGTTCTGCCAGGGCTCGACCCTAACACGTTCGCCGAGCGCCGCCGACCCGGCAGTCACGGCGATCTCTTCGACCGGAACAACACTGTCGCAGCCGCCGGGCAGCACCGCACCGGTCATCACTTCGATGCAGGCGTCATCGCCCGTGAGCGTCAGCGGCGGATCGCCCGCCGCCTGGGTGCCCTGGACCCTGAGTGTGCGCGAAGCGGCGCCGACTGATTGGCTGCGCAGTGCGATGCCATCCATCGCAACACGATCGAACGGCGGCTGGTCACGCTCGGCGTAGATGTTCTCGCGCAGCACGGCGCCCGCACACTGCGCCAACGGCAAGGACTCGATCGGCAGACACTGCAGGTGCTGCCCGATCAGCCGGTCAGCCTCCGCGGGAGTCAGCACTCAGTTCTTCTTGGCGGCCGTCCTGGCCTTGAACACTTTCACCTGCTCGTTGAAGCGATCGGCGACGCTCTGCTCCTGGTCGATGGCGGCGTTGTGTTTCTGCGTCTCGACCTTTTCCATGTCCGCCTTCTGCTCGGGCTTGAGCTTATCGCCGGCTTTGGCTTCGGCGTCCTGAAGTTCTTTGTCGATACAGGCGACATACTCGCCGATGGCCTTGTCGTATCCCTGGACCGCCTTCTGTCCTGCGATCATGTCATCCATGGTCGCGGAGGCACCGTCGGGGATTTTGCCTGGAGCGGCAGGGTAGTTGCAGTCGGCGTATGCCGGGCCTGCCGCGAGTGCCGCTAACGCTGTCAGTGCGAGAAATGCCTTCATGAGCTTCATCCATTGAGGAAAGAATCGGGCCGCTATCTTAAGAGGCGCGTGCGGGGTATGGCTACTCGAGTCGCGTTTTGACAGGCCGTCCGCGGGCCGCGCCGGCCTTTCGGACCCCGCGCACGGGCCTTGCGTACCGGAAACAGGCCCGTGAATGATCGTTAACGACCCCGACCGCCTGCAGGTAGGCGTAGATGATGGTGCTGCCGACGAAGCGGAAGCCGCGTCGGATGAGGTCCTTTGAGATCTGGTCACTGAGTGCGGTGCGGGCGGGGGTGCTGAGGCGCCGCCCGCGCAGCACCGGGCGACCGCCGACGAATGACCACAGGTAGCGATCGAACGAGCCGAACTCGCGCTGCACAGCCAGAAACGCGACGGCATTGCTGACCGTGGCATCGATCTTCAGGCGGTTGCGCACGATCGACGCGTCGCGGCGCAGGGTGGCACGGCGGCGGGCGTCAAAGCGTGCCACCCGGCCAGGATCGAAGTTGGCGAATGCGCGGAGGTAGCCGGCGCGCTTGCGCAGCACGATCGCCCACGACAGTCCCGCCTGCGCCCCTTCAAGGGTTAGCATTTCGAAGAGCAACCGATCGTCATGCACCGGCCGGCCCCATTCCTCGTCGTGGTAGCGGATGTAGTTGGGGTCGGAGGAATCTGCCCAGCGGCAGCGCGGCTTGTCGGCGAGGCGCGCGGCGGCCGCCGATGCTTTGGGCTTCCTGGTAATCGCCGCCATGGGCCGCTCAGAAAGTCCCGTACAGTTCCCGGACCAGATTCAACACCATGGCCTTGACCAACTCCGCATTGACCTCCGCGATCGCATAGTCACCCAGCGCGCTGGCGCCGCGACTGTCAGAGGTATTGCGCTCAAAGTGGATCCGCCGAGTCTGGCGATCTGGCCTCGCCCGGAGGTACGGGTAACCCCCGTGCCCGTGGCCAAGGCGCGCGTGTCTGCTGACGGGGATATCAATCCGCGCACCGCTGCCGTCAGTTGGCACTCTCGCCGCCACCCCTCGCTCGTTTAGTGCCTGCGCCATCTGTTGAAGGGCGGGTGTAACTACACTCGCCAGGCAAGCCGCGGCAGTCTGGCTGAAATTCTCCTCGGCCTCAGGCTTGGCGGCCGCTTCGTTGCGGGCCTGGGCCACACGAGCCTTGTGTTGACCCAGGATGGCGTCAAGCTCCTGGTCGATGTCTTTGGCCATAGCCGCTGATTCCCGAACTCATTCCCCAATTCCAAGTTTCGCGCGCCCGGACGGATTCGAACCGCCGACCCTCAGGTTCGAAGCCTGATGCTCTATCCAACTGAGCTACGGGCGCGATGCGACGGATTCTACCAACGATCCTTGCGACGCCGGCGCTAGAATGCGGCCACATACGCCTCATCCTAAGGTCGTTCGCACATGAACCTCTTCGACCTCTCCGGTAAAGTTGCTCTCGTCACCGGCTCGAGCCGCGGCATCGGCAAGGCAATCGCCATGCAGCTGGCGCTGCACGGCGCGCGCGTGGTGGTCTCCAGCCGCAAACCCGAGAGCTGCGCGGCTGCCGCTGCGGAAATCACCGCCGCCGGTGGCACCGCCTGGGTCCATGCCTGCAATGTCGGTCAGAAGGCCGAGCTGCAAGGCCTGGTCGACGCCACGATCGCCAAGTGGGGCCAGATCGACATCGTGGTTTGCAACGCCGCCGCCAATCCGCACTTCGGCCCTTCGATCAGTACATCGGACGAAATGTTCGACAAGGTCATTCACACCAACCTGCACAGCAACGTGTGGCTGTGCAACATGACGCTGCCGGCGATGGGCGAGCGCAAGGACGGGGTCGTGATCATCGTGTCCTCGGTCGGGGGTTTCGTCGGCAGTGCCTATCTCGGCGCCTATTGCATTTCCAAGGCCGCGGATATGCAGCTGGCGCGCAATCTCGCCGTGGAATGGGGTCCGCATAACATCCGCGTCAACTGCATCGCGCCGGGAATCATTCGCACCAACTTTTCCAAGGCGCTGTGGGCGGACCCGAAGCGTGAGGCCGCCTTCGCGCGCGCCAATCCGCTGCGGCGGCTGGGCGAACCGGATGACGTGGCGGGCGCGGCGGTGCTGCTGGCCTCGCGCGCCGGCAATTTCATCACCGGTCAGGTGCTGGTCGTAGATGGCGGAGGGCTCATCGGTGGCGGCGAGCCGCTGATGTAGGCAACACGCCGGGGTCAATCAACCCCGCCAAATCTCCCCCAGCACGCGCTGCCAATTCCCGCCGAGCACCAGCCTGACGTGCTCGTTGGTATAACCTCTGCGGACCATTGCCGCGGTGAGCTCGAAAAAGCGATTGGGCCCCTCCAGGCCGGCTACGACCTCATGCGTACCGTGCACGTGATAGCGCGGATCCGCTTTCGTCAGCATGTCTTGCAGACGCTGCGGTGACCCGCGGTCGTTGCTCTCGACACCCGCATCCGAGCCGATCCCGACGTGCTCGATGCCCACCAGATCCCGCACGTGGTCGACGTGGTCAATGACGTCATCGACCGTCACCGGCTCGCTGCCCTTTACCATGAATGCGATACAGGTGATTCCCATGACACCGCCGCGTTTTGCCAGCGCGCGGATCGCTTCATCCGTGCACGCGCGCAGCGAACCTGGATTGAGAGCCCGACAGTTACCGTGCGACAGGATGAGCGGCGCCTTGGACAGCTCGCAGGCCTCGAGCTTGGTGCGGTCGCTGGCATGCCCCAGGTCGACGACCATCCCCAGACTGTTCATGCGCTCGATGACCTTGGCACCGAACTCGCTGACACCGGCGTCGCGTGGTTCGAACGCGCCGTCGGCCGCTACGGAGCGGAAGTTATGGCACAACTGTGATATCCGCTGGCCCGCCGCGTAGCAGGTGTCGACCGCGTCCAGGCTTTCGAACTGGGCAGCGGATTGCAGGCCGAAGATGATGCCGAAGCGCCCCGAAGCTTTACAGCGCGCGAGGTCGGCTGCCTTGTCGATCCGTACCAGCCACCGCGGATACTGCAGAACAAATGCGTTCCAGTGCGCAAACAGTTCGGTGGCCTCATGCAGTGAGCCGGCTCCCAACCCAAAGTTGATGGCACTTACACCGGAGTCGGCGAACTGGCGGAAATCGGACGCCGTAAAAGCATTCGGCTTCGACAGCCAATCGTTCAGCGTGCTTTCCTTGTCCGTGCGGTAGAGAAATTGATTCAGCATGTCGACGACCGTGCACTCCTCCATCAGACGCACGACCCGCCGTGGATAGCGGCTCTCGAGTGCTGCGCTCCCGGCGCGCCGGGCACGCAGTACGCAGGACGCTGCCAGCGCTGCCGAGACGGTGCCGCGCAGAAAAGCGCGGCGCGATAGGGGAATACTCATGCCCACCAGCCTTTAGTGAATCAACGGGGGTGCGGCTGCCAGCGGCAGCTGCAGTACGCTGGCGTGGCGGTCGTCGTGAAAGATCCTGATGTGGGCGATGCGCGCATGCAGCGGATCCTCGTAGCCGATTCGGCCGCCCGTGTTGTAATTCTTCTGATAGACAGGTGAGTTTAGTGGCATGAGCACCAGGCGCAGACGTGCTCCGGCCGGGATGCGCCACGCAGTCCAGGAAAACTCGAAAGGAATCTCGACGATCTCTCCCGCCTTGAGCAGCTGCTGCCTGAAGAAGCCATTCCGGAATCGCGCCCGACGGACATCGGGCTGACCAAGCTGAACTGCCGATCCGTCCGGCAGCACCAGCATGACCTGCGCCCAAAGATCAAAATCCGGGGTGTCAGATGCACACGCCAGCGTCAGGCGCATGTGTCCGGCGATTTCCCGATCCTTCTCTAACACGTCCGAATGAAAGACCAGTGCGCGTGCCTGGAACGACCGGAACTGACTGCGCAGCCCTTCGTCGGGGAGATACCTGGCCACATCAAGCTCGGGAAGCTCGTGCGGATCGCTGACCAGGGTGGCGGCCGGCTCGGCGCCTGGGGATTTCCCGCTCAGGCGCCCCGAATGAAAGACGCCGGCAGGGGTTCCGCGCGGCTCCGACAGATATAGCGAAAGCGTCTCGCCGGAGGAGGCCTCCTCGAGGGTGTGCGCGTAGCGCCATTCATCACTGCCCATCATGAAATACGCGACCCGGTCCTTGAAGAACGGGGGCAGCGGACCGTGGCCCAGGGCCCAGTCGTACCACTCCCAGTGCAGCCGCTTCATGTCGAGCACCGCGGCCTCTGGGATCGTGAGGCCCTCGATGTCTTTGGCGGGCTCCTGCGTGCCGCCGTGATCCCACGGACCAATCACCAGATAGTGCTGGGCCGCCACGGCCGCCGGAGCATGTGCTACGTGGTTGCGGTAGTAGCGCAGTGCACCCGGCTGATCGTCGTCGAAGAACCCGGTCGCCGTGAGCACCGGAAAGCGCATTGCGGCGTAATCCTCGGGCCTCGGTTCAGCGGCGAGATTGAAGGCCTCATCGCCGACGTGATTGAGCCAGGCGGTCATCATCGGTACGCGGCGGCCCTGCTCATCGGGCATCCACCAGTCATCCAGCGCGGCGACGCCCACCGCCTGGTCGAGCTCGATGAACGGCCGTTGGGCGGCGTACTGTTCGAGCATCTTTCCCATCCAGTAACCCTGGTTACCGATGATGCCGGTGTTGAGTGTGCGGCCGGCGGTGTAGCTGAGGATCACCGCCGTCCATGCCTGCGGGATGCCGTTGGTGTTGGGTACGTCCCAGCCCGGATAGATCGGCACGTACGGCGCTATCGCCGCCAGGTGCGGCGGACGCTGTGCCGCAGTGCGCCACTGCGTCATCCCGACGAACGAACCGCCGTACATCACGACCTGGCCGTTGCTCCACGGTTGCCGGGCGATCCACTCGACCAGGTCGTAGCCGTCGCGCCCCACCTGTGCACCGAGGTTGT
>JANWKL010000112.1 GCA_025451375.1 Steroidobacteraceae bacterium | reverse complement strand
GGAAGATTCGCGCGGCAGAAATAGCAGGACGCGTAGCCGAGGAACAGCAGCAGCACCGTGCGGGCCTGGGCCAGCGCCAAGGCAGGTGAGCGCGGTGGTGCGGCCGCGGCCGCGGCCGCGGCCACCGCCACCGCTGCCGCGTCTATGGCAGCCACGGCACGCAGTAGGGCTTGGTGTTGGTGAAATACATCTTGTGCTCCAGGGTTATCCCAACTCTTCCTCTTTTCCCCCGGTAGAGCTGAGCGGCGACACGGCAGGCGTTGCAGCGGAGGCAGTGACGCCAACGGCGTCTGGGCCGGCGGCGCCGCGTTGGCTGCGGCCACGGACTCGGTGGATGATCGGGTAAGCGAAGCTCGCCAGATGCGAGTGGACACGCCTCAGATCCCGCACGGTGCGCAGAAACAGATCACTCTCCTCCGCGAGGCGCTCGGCTCCGTCGGCCTCGGCAAGCCGGCTCGTGGCGGCCGCAGAGCGCAGCAGGCGCAGGCTCAGCGCGGTCGCGGCCGCTTCGAATTCGCGAAACTGTGTCTTGCGGGCAGCCAGTCGCTTGGCGTCGCGGGGCTCGGCCTGCAGGAACACGGCGAGCGCGAGCCTTAGACTCTCGAGCAGTTCACGGTGCATTGCGTCCACAGTCTCAAGCTCCTCCGGCGAGAGCGCCCAGCCCCGCTTGACGCTGCGCACCGCGAACTCGACCAGGCTGTTGGCGACGATGTCGGCGATGTGCTCGAGATTGATGACCGCCGACAGGATATCCTGGCCCCGCGCGCCCTCGCGCCGGTTGTCGAGAGTCTGCTCGCCGCCCACGTCGGCAAGATAGCGGCGAATCGCGCCCCCCAGCTGATCGACGTAGCGGTTCTGCGCGGTGACCGCCGCGGCCCGGGCGCGATCGTTGTGTTTGAGGACCTCGAGTGCATCGCGCAGCATGGACTCAACCATATCGGCAATACGCAGCGTTTCCCGCGCGGCGTTCGACAGCGCGACCGTCGCTGAATCGAGCGCCGCGCCGTCGAGATGGACGGGACGGCCGGGATCTGCCGGTACCGGCGGGTCCGGCAGCCAGCGGGTGAGCAGGCGCGCGAGCGCGCCAACGCACCCCAGGAAGACCGCGGCGAGCGTGAGATTGAATATCAGGTGAAAGTTGACGACGAGGCGCCCGGGCGCAGGTTCCACCTGTTGCAGCGCGTGGGCAATCATGGGCAGGAACGGCAACGCGAGCGCCACGCCGACTGTGCGGACCAGGAGGTTGCCGAGCGGCAGGCGCCGGGCGGCCGGAGTCGATGCGTGCATGAGCGGCGGCAGTGCGCCGCCGAGATTGGCGCCGAGCACGAGTGCCAGCGCACCGGTGGGATCGACGACATGGGTAGCCGCGAAGGAGGCCACCAGCAGCACGATGGCGACGCTCGAGTGGCAGGCCCAGGTGAGTGCGGCCGCAACCAACGCCGCGAGCAGCGGGTCGCGGGCGAGCGCGCCCACCACGGGCCGCAGCAACGGCGTGTTCTCGATAGGACCGAGCGTATGCAGGAGTCCGGCGAGCGCCATGAGCATGAGTCCAAGGCCGATGCCGATCCGACCGATGTTCTTCGCGCGGCCGCCGGCAGCCCAGCGAAACACCAGCACGCCGATGAGTACCAGGGGCGGACCGACCAGACCCATGTTGAAGGACAGCACCTGGGTCAGGAGCGCGGTGCCGACATTGGCTCCGAGCATCACGGCGAGCGCCGGGGCGAGCGTCATAACGCCGGTCGCCGTGAACGAGGTCGCGAGCAGGCCCGTCGCCGTGCTGCTCTGGAGCAGCGCCGTAACCCCGAGACCCGTGGAAAACGCCCGCAATCGGCCGCCGAGATTCCGGCCGAGCCAACGCCGCAGGACATTGCCGAAACCGCGTTGTACCCCGGTGCCGACCATGTGCGTCCCCCACAGAAGGAGTCCCACATGACCTGCGAGCTCAACGAATAAGATTGTCCCGCTCATCTAAGTTGTCGTCCGCGCGGCACTATTGCCACTGCCCTGGCCTAGAGTCCCACGATGAGCCTACTGGGATTGAAAATTCCATGCGGATCGAAACGCTGCTTCAGACGCGCGTGCAAGGTGGCAACCGCGGACGGTAACGGGTGAAACCGACCGGCGGGCGCGGCACCACGCCAACACATGGCCGTGCCGCCCGCCACTACGGCCAATGCGCGCAGGTCATGATCGCGTGGCGGGTCTGCGTACCAGCGCAGGGCGCCGCCCCAGTCGATCACAGATTCACCCGGAAGATCCAGTGGCGGCGTCGCACTCGGGATCGACAGGCGCCATACTACGTCGCGCTGCAGGAGCGGCAAGCGGCAGTCTCTCAAACCGTTCCAGAACGCATTCGCATCTGCGGCTTCGATCGCCTCACCGCCAAGACGTTCACGCGCGGCGCGCACCGCAGCCGGAGCACCTGAGAGGCGCACCCAGGCGCAGCCTTGCGACCATGCCGCGCCCGAGAGTGGTACCGGTGAACCAGCCCAGCGATTGAACGCCTCGATGGCATCCGCCGCCGACAACTCGAGCCGCAGGGTGCTTTGCGCGCGCGGCAGCGGCAGCACCTTGAGGGAAACCTCGGTGATGATGCCGAGGATCCCGAGCGAACCACACAGGAGGCGCGAGACATCGAAGCCGGCGACGTTCTTCATCACCTGGCCGCCAAAGCGCAGCAGGTTCCCCGACGCATCGAGCAGCGTTGCTCCCAGCACGAAGTCACGGGCGGCACCCGCGTAGGGGCGGCGCGGTCCGGAGAGCCCCGCGGCGATCACGCCACCGATGCTCGCGTCGGCGCCAAAGCGCGGCGGCTCGAACGCCAGGAATTGTCCGCAATCCGCGAGCGCACCTTCGATTTCAGACAGCGCGGTGCCGCAGCGCGCTGTGATAACGAGCTCAGAGGGGTCATACGTAATGAGGCCGCGCCAGGCCGTGACGTCGAGAATCTCCCCATCGAGGGCTTCGCCGTAGAAGTCCTTGGTACCCGCGCCGCGCAGGCGCAACGGCTGTCGTTGCGCGTTTGCTGCCAGCACCCGCTCGCGCAAGTCTGCCGGCACTGCATTAAGAGGAGCGGTCATGAGCGCGGGCGCTAAAAGCGTGGCAGATCCGCGTGGGGGAGGGCGCCGCCGTGCACCCGCATGCGGCCATATTCCGCACAACGCGCCAGCGTCGGAATCACCTTGCCGGGGTTGAGCAGACCCGCCGGATCGAACGCCTCCTTGACCGCCTCGAACGCCGCCCGCTCCGCGCTCGAGAACTGCACGCACATGGAGTTGAGTTTTTCGACCCCGACGCCGTGTTCGCCGGTGATGGTACCGCCGAGTTGCACGCACAGCTCGAGAATTTCGGCGCCGAAGCGATCGGCGCGCTCCCAGGATCCTGTTTCATTCGCATCGAACAGGATCACCGGGTGGAGGTTGCCATCGCCGGCGTGAAACACGTTCATGCAGCTCAAGCCGTAACGCAGTTCCATGGCAGCGATCGCGTCCAGCACCTTGCCAACGTGGCGCCGCGGAATGGTGCCGTCCATGCAGTAGTAGTCCGGCGCCAGGCGTCCGGCGGCGGGAAACGCGTTCTTGCGGCCCGACCAGAAGAGCGCGCGCTCAGCAGCTGAGGAGGCGACGCGAAGCGTGCTGGCACCGCACTTGCGCAACACCGCTTCGATCTCGGCGACCTGTTCTGCGACTTCCTCATCGGTGCCGTCCGCTTCCACCAGCAGGATTGCCGCGGCGGACAGGTCGTAACCGGCTTGCACAAACGGTTCGACCGCGGCGGTCGCCTTGCGGTCCATCATTTCCATGGCCGCCGGAATGATCCCCGCGGCGATCACCGCGGCCACCGCATCTGCGGCGTGGTGCACTTCGGCAAACGACGCCATGACGAGGCGCACGCACGGCGGGCGGGGCAAGAGTTTCACCGTGACTTCGGTGACCACCATGAGGAGGCCCTCGGAGCCGATAGTGAGCGCCAGGAGGTCGAGGCCCGGGCCATCGGCAACGCAGCCGCCGAGTTCGAGCGCCGCCCCGTCCATGGTGAAGCCGCGCACCCCCAGCACATTGTGTACGGTCAGACCGTATTTCAGGCAGTGCACGCCACCGGAGTTTTCCGCGACGTTGCCGCCGATAGAGCAGGCGACCTGCGAGGACGGATCGGGGGCGTAGTAAAGCCCATGCACTGCCGCAGCTTCCGACACCCGCAGGTTGGGGACGCCCGGTTCAAGCCGCGCGGTGCGGCCCTTGGGATCGATCGCGAGGATGCGATTCATCCGCGCGCACGAGAGCAACACGCCGTGCGCGTGCGGTGTCGCGCCTCCGGACAGGCCGGTGCCCGAGCCGCGCGCCACGACGGGGACTTTGAGCCGGTTGCAGGTGAGAAGCACCTGGCGCACCTGCTGCGCGTCGCGCGGCAGCACGACGAGCGCCGGGCGCTGACGAAACACGGGCAGGCCATCGCACTCGTAGGGACGCAGTTCCTCGTCCTGTGAGAGCACACAGTCCGTGGGCAGCACGGCACGCAGTTCAGCGGCAAGGTCCGCACTAGTCATGTCGACATCGTAGCGCAGCCGCGGGATGCGGCCGGCAAGGACAGGAGCCTTGAGCGCCGGGGCAGTGTCAGCGCAGTATCGCGAGCCTGGCGAGATTGGCCTGCACAACGGGGTCGTGCACCGCGCTGCGCGCGTACCACCGTCGCGCCGCCTCGAGCAGCGCTTCGCAACGCTTGAGCACCGCCGAGTCCTGCGCGCCGAGGTTGTCGGCGCGCGAGGGTGAGAAGCCGCGGGGCGGATGGCGCACGTGACGCCGCAGCCGCAAGCGCCGCAGAGCGCGCGCCGTCAGGGACGCGGAGTCAGCGACGTCGCTGTGGGCCACGGATTCCGGAACCGCCCCCGGCGGACGGATCCACAGCTGGCACCAATTTGCGAGGTCCCCGGCCGAGGCGTGCAGGTGCGGATGCGAAAGGGCGACGGCGATTCGCGGCAGGTCGTCCGCCTCACGTGCCGCCGCGTCCCAGCGTCGCTCATCGAGCAATTGCCCGAGGTCGCTCAGGTATTTCGCGAACATCCTCGAGGCAGTCGGAATCGCGCGCGGCTGGCGGCCCGGCGGGAGCGTGGCAGTACGGGGTGCGCCTGGGTGTACGTGCGGCTCTTGCATCACGGTCCTCTCTCAGGCTGCCTGGTCGGCAGGTGTCACGGGTGGTGCCGCATCAACTGCGGCGGATCCGGCATCCGACTGCTGAGCCGTCGTGGCCGCTCCGGTGGCCGGGGTCGGCAGTGCCCGCCGGGCGATCGGCCGCCGGCGCACTGGGGCGCGGCGCGAAGTGGCGGCCAGCGCTACCGTTTTCGGCGCAGGTTTCGCGGCAGCCCGGCTGACGCGCGGGGTCGCGCGAGTCTTTGCGCCCCCCCGTGCCTTGCGGGCGCTGCGCGCCTTCACTTTCGGCTTCGGTCGCGCCTTCGGCTTCGGACGCGCAGCGGCGCGCCTGGCAGGTTTGGGCTTCGGGACCGCGGGCGTTTTTCCCTGCGCCCTGCGAGCGCGCTTCCACACCTTGCGCGCGGAGGCGGATTGCTTGCGGGCGCGGCGCGCTTCGCGTTTGGCTTCCTTCAGCCGCCGGCGCGCGCGTTTCAGCTCTTCCTTCGCGATACGTACGCGCTGCTTGGCGACATCCGCCTGGAGCCGGGCACGCTCGAGGGGTTCTGTCGGAGGGGTCGGCTCGCTGCCGTTCTTCTTCATCCGTGGGCCTGCAAAGGCGAAAAGAGTCTCAGTCTCACACAAGAAACCGAGGGTTTCCACCCACGTAACTTATCCACAGAATTTGTGCATAAGTATGTGGACAGAAGCACCCGGCGGCGACAAACGCGCAGCGCCACCAATGGTTTGCGTCAAAGTGCGCGCGATTTCGCCAGCTGCACGCGAAATCACCAGTGAGCGCGCGCATTCGCGCCTTTTACGGAGCGCAACATCTTATGATTGCGCCATGGATCGACCTGGCATTGCGCGTTACCGCGGTCCGTTTCTGGCCCCGCTGTGGCTGACTTTTCTTGCGGTAGTCATCGGCGGTGTCCTCGTGTACGGGGCCTGGCACGGCGCCACCACGACCGTGGTGGTGCTGGTGCGCCCCGTGGAAAAAGATCCAGGCACCATCGATGATCCGCCGCTCTCCGCTGAGGGCGAGGAGCGTGCCCAGCGCCTGGCGCAGATGTTCGCGGTGTCGCTGCAGGCCGCAGCGGTGGACGGTCTTTACGTGAGCGACGAGCGGCGCGCGCAGCAGACCGCAGCGCCGCTGGCCGAGCGTCTGCATCGCGCTGCCGTGGTGTTCGGCGCGGCCGACGCCCGTAGCGCCGCAGCGCACGCCGTGCGCGAACACGCCGGTGGCACGGTGCTGATGGTGGGCAGTGGCGCGACGCTGCAGCAGGTGCTGGGGGAGCTCGGCGTGGAGGGCCTCGCGAGCATCGCGGGCGAGGACGCGGACATCATTTATATGGTGAGCATTCCGAGATTCGGCCATCCCCACGTACTACGCCTGAAGTACTAGGGCTTCGCTGGTTTCCTGGCGCTGCCGACGGCGCTCAGGGCAACCGCTTTGCGGATGAAATCCTCGTGCAGGCTGATCCGGAAGTCCGCCAGCACCGCGGCGCGGATGTAGCGCGCCTGGTCGATAAGATAGGTGCCGCGGCGCACGGCAATTCCGAGCGGTCCCTGCACGTCGTACATGCGGATGACCAGCTTGTCGGGATCCGAGAGCAGCGTGTACGGCAGCTGGTACTTATCCTTGAACTTGCGATGGCTTTCCGGGGACTGCGGACTCACCCCCGCAACCGCGAGCCCGGCCTGCGCGATGTCGTTATGCAGATCGCGGATGGTGCACGCCTCGCGCGTGCAACCGGGCGTGAAATCGGCGGGATAGAAATACAGGATGAGCGCACCGTCCCGCAGCAGGGTGCTCAGCGACACGCTGCGGCCGTCCTGATCCAGCAAAGTGAATTCTGGTGCTCGCCCGCCTGTCGCCAGCAATGCCTGTCTCCTTAATTAAGGCCCGTCGGTTCCGTCCGGCAGGCCTGATGATAGCCGGATCTGGCGGCGGGGGTACCCCCGGAAACAGCGGGTTTCATTGGACGTCCCGGATGCCGATGCTAGAATCGCGCGCCTTGCGGTGGGGCGGTAGCTCAGTTGGGAGAGCGTCGCGTTCGCAATGCGAAGGTCGAGGGTTCGATCCCCTTCCGCTCCACCATTTTCCCTATCGATTCTAGGCCACGAGATCCCGGTAGGCGTGCCAGGTCGCATAGCCGAGTAGCGGCGCCACGATCACCATACCGACCAGCAGGGTGGCGAAGGCGATCACCGTCAGTCCCACGATGAGGAAGGCCCACACCAGCATCGCCGGCAGGTTGGCGAGCGTCGCGCGCAGGCTCGCCCGCATCGCCTCGGACGCGCGCGCCTGCCGATCGATGATGAGTGGCACCGCTACGACGGACAACGCAAACACGATGGTCGCCAGCACACCGCCGAAGATCACGTAGCCGAGGATCTGGGCGGGGCTGACGCTGGCCGCGCTGCCCCAGAGCACCACCGCGAGACTCGGCAGCGAGGTGGCAAACACCGACTCCCACAGGACCGCCGACAGCACGAACCAGGCGATGGCGATGACCGCGAGCACGCCGCCGAAATGCGTCAGTCCGTCCGGGTTGCGCGTCAGCGCCTGCAGTGATTCATCGAAGCCCAGCGGCTCGCCCGCCGCCAATCGCCGCGCGAGCTCGCACGCACCGGTGGTCATGACGGGACCGACGAGCAGATAACCCGTGACAGCCGCCGCAGTCAGATACAGATGAGTACTGCCGAGCATGAGCAGCACGCCGCCGAGAATCGCAATGAGCGCACCGTGCGCGAGGCCCGGCATGCCGATCCGCTTCAGATCATCCCACCCGCGATCCAGCCACTCGACGGGCTGGCGCAGCGGTACGCGGCGCACTTCGAATTCGCGGGTCTGCGGTGTCCCGATGCTGATGGAAGCAGTCATGGGCTTCTCCTCTGGGCGTCCGGGTCATGTTACGCCTGCCCTAAGGGAGAGGGGATGGCCGGGAGCGCCGGAGCCGTTAAACTCCGCCGGCGCGCCCCCGTAGCTCAGTGGATAGAGCGACCGCCTCCTAAGCGGTAGGTCGTCGGTTCAACTCCGGCCGGGGGCGCCAATAAAATCAACTAGTTATATAATAATACCAACGTATATTCTACCAATGTGCTACCGAGAACCTGCCTGCTGCTCAGGAATCAGTCGGCCGCGATGCCTCTGGGAACACGCGCTCGATGATTGACTCCAGCGTCTCGCCGCAGGTGGGAGTTCGTCACAGGCGCTCAGCAGCTCAACAGGCAAGAACCGCGACACCGTGCGCCCTGGTTGCTTGACTTGGAGTTGGACATCGCAGAACTTGACTGGCGGCGTAACGTCAATACGGCGGGGAAATTGGAGTTGTTGCGGATGCTGCGTCGACTAACGGCAGTTGTGGTGATCTGGATGGGCCTGCTCGGCGCGGCTTCCCCAGCACTCGCGTGCTCGTT
>JANWKL010000111.1 GCA_025451375.1 Steroidobacteraceae bacterium | reverse complement strand
TGCCTTTGGCAGCTATCTTGCGCAGGTGGCCGAGGTCAGCATGGGCCGGGATGGTCAGCCGCGCGTCGAGCGGGTCGTGTGCGCCCTGGACTGCGGCCAGGTGGTGAATCCCGACACGGTGCGGGCGCAACTCGAGGGCGGCGTGACGTTTGGCCTGAGCGCCGCGCTCGGCAATGAAATTACCATCGCCAACGGGCGGGTACAGCAGAGCAATTTTCACGACTTTCCCTCGTTACGCATGCCGGCCGCGCCGCGCGTGGAGGCGCACCTGGTCACGAGCGCCGAGAGTCCGGGCGGGGTGGGTGAGACCGGCACGGCGTGCGTGGCGGCCGCGCTGTGCAACGCGATCTACGCCGCCAGCGGCAAGCGCATTCGCACCCTGCCGGTGAGCCGCGCGCTCGCCGGTTGAGGAAGCGCCGCGTTGTAGCTTAGAGTGCTCCTGGTTTCCGTACGTCCTGAATAACTTATAAAGCGGATTGGGAGGCGAGATGCGGCGCTTAGAGAACGACCGGTGGTTCGTGCGTGGCGCCATGCGCGCTGCATGCCAGGTAAGTCTCGCGGTACTCGTCCTCGGCCCGGTTGCGGCATGGGCCGACCAGCCCAACGCCGAGCCGGCGCAAAGCGGGGAGGAAGCCGCAGCCCCAACCGGGGCTCTGGCTGAGATAGTGGTGACCGCGACCCGCCGCTCGGAGTCCTTGAGCAAGGTGCCCATCAGCGTCACGGCGCTCACCCAGGAGAGCCTCGATAACCGCGGCATCAAGGACTTCTCCGAAGTAGCGCGCTTCACCCCCGGCGTGAATTTTGACAATTCCGGCACCAACAACATCTCGATCCGCGGTATCTCCGGCACCGGCGGCGCCGGCACGACCGGCATCTATCTCGATGACACGCCGATCCAGATGCGCGCGCTCGCCTTCAGTCCCGACGAGGCGGTACCCAAGTCCTTCGATATCGACCGCGTGGAAGTGTTACGCGGACCACAGGGCACCCTCTTCGGCTCTGGCTCAGAGGGCGGCACGGTGCGCTACATCACGACCCAGCCGAGCTTGAGCAAGTTCAGCGTTTACGCGCGCAGCGAAGTTGCCACCACACAAGGCGGCGATCTGAGCTACGAAGCGGGGGCCGCAGTTGGCGGCCCGCTGATAGACGGTACTCTCGGCGCGCGCCTGTCCGTGTGGTACCGCCGGGACGGCGGCTGGATCGACCGTATCGACCCGTACACGCTGGCGACCGTGGACCGCAATGACAATCACGACGATAACGTGCTGGTGCGGCTCGCGGGTCTGTGGGCGGTGTCGGAAAAATGGGCGATCACACCCAGCATTTACTACCAGGGCCGTTCGCGCCACGACATTTCGACCTACTGGTCGCTGTACTCGAATCCGGGCAGCAACCGTTTCGTAAACGCCGACCCTGACGCGCGCAATTCCCCGGACAAGTTCTATCTGCCCTCGATCAAGGTGGAAGGCGACTTGGGCTCGGTGCGCCTGATCTCGAATACCTCGTTCTATCATCGCGAAAACCAGACCGGCTACGAGGGCACGCTCTATAACCTCGGCTACTACCAGACGCAGAATGCGGCGCCGATATTCTGTAACCCGAATTTCTCAGCGGTTTGCGCGGGAGGAACCCCATGGCAAGTCCCCTACCCACTCCTCGACGGTAGCGGCCTGCATATCCCCGGGCTGAACTATCACTCTCCCTCGACCATCGACAACGGGCAGGAGAACCTCACCCAGGAAATCCGCCTGCAATCGACGGACCCGGCAGCGAAGCTCTTGTGGACGGCGGGCGTGTTCGCCAATGAGAACCGCCAGACTTATCTGGAGCAGATCCACGACCCGATGCTCAACCAGCTCACCATGGCCGTGTTGGGACTGCCTTACACTGATGTGTTCTGCTATCTCGACAACACCGGAACCTGCACGGGGCCGGATGCCTACGACCCCGCATTTCCGAATGACTCGTACTTCCTCAAGACCAACTCCAAGGACACGCAGGTCGCCCTGTTCGGCGAGCTGACGTACGCGCTTACCGACCGGTTCAAGGCGACGGTCGGCGCGCGTTACTCGCGCATGAAGTACAGCTTCGACACGCTCACCGGCGGGCCGCAGCTCTACGCTCCCACGAGGACCGGCAGCGGCGACATCAGCGAAAACGCCTTCACGCCCAAGGCAACTCTGAGTTTCCAGATGGATCAGGACAACCTTTTCTATGCGGCTTACGCCAAGGGCTTCCGTCCGGGCGGCGCAAACAACCCCGTTCCGTTTGCCGCGTGCCCGTCCGATTTCGCGAACTTCGGCGTGGTTATCGATCCGTCCGACCTCGCCGCCCATCCGGGAAGCAGGGTGGTCAACAAGTTCAGCTCGGACTCGGTGAACAGCTTCGAGGTGGGCGCGAAGAACAACTTCGACAATCGCGTGCGCATCGCCAGCAGCATCTATTACATTCGGTGGAACAACATTCAGCAGTTGGTCGTCCCACCGATTTGCCAGATTTCCTTCATCGCGAATACCGGACAGGCGGTGGCGAAGGGGGCGGATATCCAGGCGGAAGTGCAGGTGACCAGCGCCCTGACCCTGGAACTCGCCGCCGGTTACACCGATGCGCGTTACACCGAGGACTTCCGGTTCAGCAGCGTCGGACTCAACCAAGGCCCGCTGGTCGCCAATGGGGATTCCATCGAGGGTGCCAGCAGCGAGACCGGCGGTGGCCAGGGCACTGCGCCGTATACGGCCTCCGTCGGCGTGGAATACCGATTCAGCGCCTTTACCCACGAGTCATACGTGCGCTTCGATGGCGAGTACCAGGCCCGCGCCAAGTGGGCCACGGCGGGCCAGGATCCGGGCACCTCGCAATTTGACTCAGCGAATTTCGTGCTGCCGGGCACGACCTTTGTCAGCATGCGCGGCGGTGCGCAGTTCGGCCCATGGTCGCTCGCGGCTTTCGTCGACAATCTGACCAATACCCATGCGCTTACGGACTACAACACGTCGATCGATCCCCTGGTGGCGGGCGTCAGCCGGCTGCAACGGGGCTTCACGTTCCGGCCCCGGACCATCGGCATCACCGCAATATTCCGCCAGTAGATCTCGCGGGCGCTCGTTCAGTAGTCGGTCGGGGGTGCAGTGCCGCCGGCCGCGGCGAGCGCGCGTACGAGCTCACGCCGCGTTGCCTGCACGCTCACCAGCGGCAGGTGGCGTGTGCGCGTGACTTCCGCTGGAGTGAAGGCCGCGGGCGCGGGTCCTCCGTCAGAGGCGCCGTAACGCTCGGCAATCCAGTTGAGCACTGCGGAAAGCTGGGCATCGGACAGGGCCGAGTTCGCAGCCCCCGGCACACGTACTACGTAGTTGCGGCCCTCGGGGGTGCGCATGAAGAGTGCGAGCGAGCCGGCGAGCGGCGGAATCTTGCCCGGAACGCCGCGGGCCTCGGCACCATGACACCCCATGCAGTAGAGCATGTAGTCCTCGGCGGGGCTGGCGTTCGCGGTTGACGCGGACAGCATCACTGCCACCGCGGCAGTGACGAACGGTGCCTTAGGGAGCGACACTCTTACGGTGTTCACGCACGGCGGCGCCGTCAACCACGTGGGCGCGTTCGGCGGCGATTTCAGCGGCCTCGATTGGTTTGACACTCGCCGGTGCGTGCCCAAGATCAAACACGATGAAGTTGAGGGTTGCCGCCAGCGTGGCATCGTCCAGGCGCGCGAAATCCGGCATCCGGAAGTCGTAGTGCTTGTCGTCGACCACGATGTCGCCGAAGAGCCCGTAGAGCACGGTCATCGCCAGGTGCCCGCGCCCTTCCGCGCGCGCGGCGTAGCGGGCGGGGTAGGACACGAGCGGCGGGGCAAGCGAGGGAACGCCGGCACCCGCGGGCCCATGACACACCGCGCAGTTTCCCTGGAAAGTCGCAGCGCCCTGCGGGTACGCGGGCGCGGGCGCATCCGCCGCCTGGGCGGCTGCCAGGCATCCGGCGAGCACTCCGGCGCACAGCGCGGGCGCCAATGCCGGGCGGAGGTTCATTTCTTTTCAGCGACGCCGAGGATCACTGACACCGAACAGTGGTAGTTCGCATCGCTGTTCGCCATGCACCAGTTCAGATCGTTGTTGCGCGAGGGCCGGTAGGTCGGCTTCTCGCGTTCGTTGCGGTTGCACTTGCAGTTGCCGCAGCTGGTCTTCCCGCAACAGTCGTTGTACGACACGATGTAGTCGCGCCCGTCACCCGGGTTGTGACAGGTGCCGATCCAGGTGATGGGTGAGGGGGAGGTGCCCGGCGGGCAGGAAGTCGAGGTGCCGCCACAACACGAGCACAGAAAGCCGTCGATCGCGCAGTAGCGCCAGTATTCGCAGCTGTTGGGGTCATCGACCCTGGGTTTTGCATCCCCCGCCCAGGCGCGATCCACGGGCAGAAGCGGCAGCAGCGCCGCTCCAGTGAGGAGCTGTCCGAGTGTGGCGATGAGGCTGCGGCGGGACGTACGCCGGGCCAGCGAGCGTGATGAGGTTTCGAAAAGGTGGTCCAGGGAGCGCATCGGGTAAGCCTTATGGATTCAGCATCAGCCAGGGCGTCTGGCCCAGGTGCTTCTCGATGTGTTTCACGTGCCCCGTGAGCGCATCGAGCACCGCAACGTCCGAGGAGTCGGTGGCCGCGAAGAGCAGCGGCGCAGCATCCTGCGACACCTGTACCGCCAGCACCGGCGAAGCGCCGTCGATGTGCATCGGCCAGCGCGCCAGGCGCCGGTGGGTCACAAGATCAAATACCCAGATTTCCGTGCCGCCATCCTTGTGGGTGCCTTCACCGCCCACGTGCATGGGCACGTAAAGGCGCTTCAGGCCGCGGTGAATGGCGCCAACCTGCATCGCACCGGGACGCCATTTGCCTTTTTCGGCTGGCGCGACGAGTGACCAGGCGGGGGCAAACGCCGGCTGCGCACCGGTGAAGTCGACCTCGTGCACTTCGCCCAGGAAGGACAGGAAGGCAAACCCTGCCGCGGTCGGGATGCCCTGTACGAACACCGGATCCGCATCGGCATCGAAAAATGGTTCGGACAGGGCGCGGGAAGCTTCATGCCCCGCGGCGTCGAGTGTCACCGTCAGGAGGCGGCCGCTTTCACACAGCGACGACACGCGGTTCGGCCCGGAAGGGATCACCAGGGCGCAGCCGGCCGTGTCAATCTCCCCGAGCACCGTTCCATGCGCCGGGTCGAGCACGCCAAAGGAGGCGGCGGGCGTGATGTAAGCGACGTAGACGAAATGCCCGTCAGCGCTGTAGGCGACGTTGAAGATATTCGGCACGGTCATCGCGCGCTTCGGCGGCAGCACGATCTCGTGCGTTGTCGCCAGCGTCGCATTGTCCGTGAACTCGACGACATCAGTGCGGGCGCCACGGCTGCCGCGGGAAAAATAAGTGGTCGCGATGACCGTGGTCGCGCCATCCGGGGATTCAGTGACCGAGCCGTTGAAGCCCGCGTCGATTTGCCCAAGCCGCCGGTAGGTGTCGCCGTCGAACAGGTGCACGCGTGAGTCGATCTCGTTGCTGAACGCGTTATCGAACACGTAGATCCAGTGTGGGGTCTTCGCGGGCAGCCGCTCAACACTCAGATGTTCGGCGGGCAGCGGCGACGCCACCGACGCGGCCAGCGCCCGCACACTTAACGCAACACCCAACATCGCAACGCAAAGGAGAGGTGCGGATCGCATCGGCCACCCTCGGATTAGACCTGAAGGAGTCTCGCATATCGCCCATCGATAATCGATACTCGCGCACCATGCCCGCCGTGCCGCTGCAATCCTTGTGGTCCGCGACCGCGTCTGCGGGACCCGCATTGACTGCCTTGACCACCGCGCGGCGCGCACACGCTGTCATCGTCGGCGCGGGCTACACCGGATTGTCCGCAGCATTGCAGCTGGCGCTGGCGGGGCGTGACGTCGTGGTATTGGATGCCGCGGAGGTTGGCGAGCGCGCTTCGGGGCTGAACGGCGGCCAGGTGATCCCGGGCGTCAAGCATGACCCCGACACGCTCGAGGAGATGTTTGGTCCGCAGTTGGGACCTGCGCTGGTGGCGACCGTGGCGGCGGCAGCGGACCTGGTATTTGAGGTCATTTCCCGGCATGGCATCCAGTGCGACAGCACGCGGACCGGCTGGATCCAGCCGGCAACCTCCGAGTCCGCACTGGCGCAACTCGCCGCCCGGGCGCAGCAATGGCGTCGGCGTGGCGCCGCGGTCGACATGCTCTCGCGCGAGGAGATACAGGCGCTCACCGGCTCGCAGCGCTATTGCGGTGGTCTCATTGATCGGCGCGGCGGGACGGTGCAGCCGCTGGCGTTTGTACGGGGCCTCGCCGCAGCGCTGCTCACGGCAGGTGGCGAAGTGTTCACGCGCAGCCCTGCAATCCGCCTGCTGCAGGTCGCCAATGAATGGCGTATCGACACCCCGGAGGGGAGTGTCACGGCGCCGACGGTCATTCTGGCGACCAATGCCTACACGGACCGGCTCGTCGGGGCACTGCGCCGCACGATTGTCCGGGTGCCGTCCTTCCAGGTGGCGACGCAACCTCTGCCGCCGCAGCTGCGCAAGGACATCCTGCCGCAACGGCAGGCCGCATCCGATACCTGGCATCTGCTGCGCTATTTTCGTACCGACGCCAGCGGGCGGCTGGTCCTGGGCTCGCGCGGAACGTTTGCCGCGACGCCGGATCTGCGGGCCGTGCGCCACCAATATCGCGCCGTGCACGAGATCTTCCCGCAGCTGGCGGGCATTCCCTTCGAGTATCACTGGGGCGGCTGGGTCGCGATCACGCGCGATCATCTGCCGCACCTGCATGAGCCCGCGCCGGGCGTGCTGGCCGGCCTTGGCTACAATGGCC
Source organism: Steroidobacteraceae bacterium (assembly GCA_025451375.1). GTDB lineage: Bacteria > Pseudomonadota > Gammaproteobacteria > Steroidobacterales > Steroidobacteraceae > 13-2-20CM-66-19. The sequence continues at coordinate 4,216 of JANWKL010000111.1, read as the reverse complement.
GGGGGGTTGCCATGGCGAACATGATGGGGCAGCTGCTGGCGCGGCGGGTGCTCGGCGCGAGCGCGATCGAACTGGGGTTTCCGGTAACACCGGTCCGGCCGATCAGATTGCACGCGCTCAGCGGCCTCGGCGCACGGGCGACCATCCAGTACCTGCGCATGGTGGACGGCTGGTCGCGCAGTCGGGCCGGACGATGAGCTCGACCAAGACACTGCTTCTCACCCTGCTGGTCCTCGGCAACATTGTCTTTGTCATCGGCTGGATCTGGGCCGCGAAGCGCCAGCGCCTGCGCGAGCGGCCGACCGCGGGCGACATCGCTATCGGTTTCGTTACCGATTTTTTCGATACGCTCGGTATTGGCTCCTACGCACCCACCACCGCGCTGTACAAGTTTCGCGGCAACCCGGCGGATGAACTCATTCCGGGCACCCTGAACATCGGTCACAACGCCGCCGCGTTTCTTGAAACCCTGCTGTTCGTGACCGCCGTGACGGTGGAACCGGTGTTCCTGCTGTGCATGATTGCCAGCGCCACCGCCGGCGCCTTCCTGGGGGCGAGCGTGGTGAGCCGCTTGCCGCGCCGCACGATCCAGCTTCTCATGGGCGTCGCCCTGCTCACTGCGGCGTTCTTTTTCGCGATGAAGAATCTCGGCGCAATTCCTGCCGGAGCGGGCGAGGCCATGGGCCTTCACGGTTGGCGCTTTGGGCTCGCCGTCGCGGTCAATTTTCTCCTCGGCGCGCTGATGTGCATCGGCATTGGCAACTACGCCCCGACGATAATCCTGCTGGCGCTGCTCGGTCTGAATCCGCTGGCGGCTTTTCCGATCATGATGGGCAGCGACGGCATTCTGCAGCCGGTGGCGAGCCTGGCGTTCTTCAAGTCGGGACGCTTCGCGCAGGGGCCCGCACTGGGGCTGGTGATAGGCGGAGCCGCGGGCGTGCTGGTGGCCTTTTTCATCGTCAAACACCTGCCACTCACCTACATGCGCTGGCTCGTGGTAGTTGTCGTCATCTACGCCGCATTCACGATGTTGCGATCGGCGCGGCGCGAGGGTGTGCAGCGCGCACCCGTGCCCGGATGAGGATTCCCGGTCGGTGATCGGTGTAGGATCAGTGCATGCCAAACCTGCACGAAGTTGAGGTTCGCAAGCTGCGGCCCACCCAGGTCACGGTGGGCTTGATCGAGGTCCACGACAAGCGCGCCAAGCTCGAGTCATTGAAAAAGCACGACCAGCGGGATTTTATGGAGGCGCATCCGATCCCGGGCGTCTGGGGACCGGACGGCAAGCTGTATATCACCGACCATCATCACCTCGGGCGCGCGGCCTGCGAGGCCAACGTCGACACCGGGTTTTTCTGGATCGAGGGCGACTTCACCAAGCTGCCGATCGCGCAGTTCTGGCCGAAGATGAACGACGCCAAGTGGGCGCACCCGATCGACCAGCACGGCAAGCCGTGCGGTTTCGAGGCGATTCCGAGTCACCTGGTGCAGCTGCTCGATGATCCGTACCGCTCCCTCGCCGGCTACGTGCGCAACGCCGGTGGCTACGAAAAGACCCCCACCGCATTCGCTGAATTTCTGTGGGCGGATTTTTTTCGTACGCGCGTGAGCATCGGACCGACGCGCGCCGATTTCGATAGCGCCGTGCAGCGCGCCTTGCCGCTCGCCGGCAGCAAGGAGGCAGCGGGTCTTCCCGGCTATCATCCTGCCGCGAAAGCCCCTGCCACGGCGGCGACCAAGGCTCCTTCCGGACAGGGCTGATGACCCGTGGACGAGACCCGCCAGTTCGTCGCGGCGCGTGACCAGCTGCTGCGGCTGCGCGATGACTTAGGCGCCGCCTACCGCGATTTTCGCTGGCCGGCGTTCGAGCATTTCAACTGGGTCCGCGACTACTTCGACGTGATCGCCGCCGGCAACGACGCTCCGGCCTTGCGGGTGATCGATGATGCGGGTGGCGATGAGACCTTGAGTTTTGCGCAGCTGTCGCGCCGCTCATCCGAGGTGGCGAATTTCCTCGAGTCCCAGGGTGTTGGCCCCGGAGATCGCATCCTGATCATGCTCGGCAACGTCGTGCCGCTGTGGGAGACGATGCTCGCGGCCATCAAGTTGGGCGCGGTCATTATTCCGGCGACCACTTTGCTCGAGCGCGATGATCTCGCGGATCGTATGCAACGCGGCGCCGTCAAGGCCATCGTGACTGACGCGGCGCTCACCGCGCGCTTCGCAGACGTCGCGGGTACCGCCGTGCGCATCGCGGTCGGTGAGGCGTCGGGATGGATTGGCTACGCTCGCTCGCTTGATGCTTCCGGCGTATTCACACCTGCCGCGGCGACGCGCGCCGACGACCTGCTCTTTCTCTACTTCACCTCCGGCACCACCGCGCGGCCGAAGCTCGTGGCGCACACCCAGGTGAGTTACCCGGTGGGGCATCTGTCCACCATGTACTGGCTGGGACTCAAGCCCGGGGATGTGCATCTGAATCTGAGCTCCCCGGGCTGGGCCAAGCACGCCTGGTCGTGCCTCTTCGCCCCGTGGAACGCGCAGGCCTGCGTATGCGCCTACAACTACGAGCGCTTCGACGCGCGCAAGTTGCTCGATCAGCTCGTGCAGTGCGGTGTCACCACCTTCTGTGCCCCGCCAACCGTGTGGCGGATGCTGATCCAGCAGCCCTTAAGTGAATGGCGCGTGCATTTGCGCGAGGCGGCCAGCGCCGGCGAGCCCTTGAATCCGGAAGTCATCGAACGGGTGCGCGATGCCTGGGGCATCACTATCCGCGATGGCTTTGGTCAGACAGAGACCTCCGCGCAGGTCGGCAATCCGCCGGGCCAGACGCTGAAAGTCGGTTCAATGGGCCGGGCGCTGCCCGGCTTCCCCATCGTGCTCGTCAACGCCGACGGCAAGCTGAGCGAGGAGGGTGAGATCTGCATCGATCTTGCGAGGCGCCCGCTGGGCCTGATGCGTGAGTACCTGGGCGATACGGATCGCAACAGCGATGCGATGCGCGACGGTTACTACCACACCGGCGACGTCGCGAGCCGCGACGCGGACGGCTACCTCACCTACGTCGGACGCATGGATGATGTGTTCAAGTCCTCCGACTATCGCATCAGTCCGTTTGAGCTGGAGAGCGTGCTGATCGAACACCCGGCGGTCGCGGAAGCCGCCGTGGTACCGAGTCCGGACCCCCTGCGGCTGTCGGTGCCCAAGGCGTTCGTAGTGCTCGTGGCCGGCAGGCAGCCGGATGGGGACACGGCGCGCTCGATCCTCGAGCATGTGAGCGCGCGCGTGTCAGCGTACAAGCGCATCCGGCGGATCGAGTTCGCGCCGCTGCCAAAGACTATCTCCGGAAAGATCCGCCGTGTGGAGCTGCGTACCGCGGAACAACAACGTGCCGCCGGCGCCGCACGCCGTGCCCAGGAGTTCTGGGAAGAGGATTTCCCGAAGGCCCGCCGCACGCCGTAAACGAGGGCGGGAAGACTCAGGGCGCGGCTGCTTCCACCGTCACCGGCACACCATTGAGAGCGGCGTTGCCAGAGACGCGGTCGAGATACGTTTCATCGGTCAGGTCGTTGTTACTCGCCCCGGGATGCGCCTGTGCCACGGCCAACCGCGTGCCCGCACGGCCGTGACCCCAGCCATGCGGCAGGCTGACCACGCCGGGCATCACGCTGTCGCTGGCGGCCACGACCACCACCACCTCGCCAGTGCGCGAGCGCACCCGCACCAGGACACCGTCACTAAGGCCGCGCATCTGCAGATCCTGCGGATGCATCAGCAGCTGGTGACGCGCGGGTCCCTTCACCAGTCGCTCCGAGTTGTGCATCCAGGAGTTGTTGCTGCGCACGTGGCGGCGGCCGATCAGACGCAAACCTTCTGCGGGTGCCGGGCGCAAGTCGCGACCGAAGCGGTCCAATTCCGCCAGGACTTCTGGCGGTGCGCAGCGGATACGCTTGTCGGGGTGCTGCAGGCGTTGCGGCAGGCTCAGGCGCAGTGGCCCGAGATCGATGCCGCTGGGATGCTCTTTGAGCTTCGCCAGGCTCAGATCCAGCGGATGCTGGCGATTGCCGCCGTAGGGTCCGCTGCGAAGGCCCATGTCTATGATCTGGTCCGGCCGCGGCGATGGGCGGTGTGTTACGCCCATACCCTGTGCGATGCGCGCCGACAGGCCTTCGAAGATTTCCCAGTCGTGCAGCGTGTCCGGTGCTTTATCAAACAG
>JANWKL010000110.1 GCA_025451375.1 Steroidobacteraceae bacterium | reverse complement strand
TCCTGGCCGGTGTGCACCACCTTCGCCGGGTTGACGTTCTTGTTGGTCCAGTCCATTTCCGAGACGTGCACCAGGCCTTCGACGCCGTCCTCGATCTCGACGAACGCGCCGTAGTCAGCGATGTTGGTGATCTTGCCGAACACGCGCGTGCCGGCAGGATAGCGGCGCGCAATGTTCTCCCACGGATCCGCGCCCAGCTGCTTGAGCCCCAGGCTCACGCGCGAACGCTCGCGGTCGAACTTGAGAATCCGCACTTCGATCTCTTCGCCCACCTTCACCACTTCCGACGGGTGCTTGACGCGCTTCCACGCCATGTCGGTGATGTGCAGCAGGCCATCGATGCCGCCAAGGTCGACGAACGCACCGTAGTCGGTGAGGTTCTTGACCGCGCCCTTCACCACCGCGCCTTCCTGCAGGTTGTCCATGAGCGCGCTGCGCTCGGCGGAGAATTCCTGCTCCACCACGGCGCGGCGGGACACCACGACGTTATTGCGCTTCTGGTCGAGCTTGATGACTTTGAATTCGAGTGGCTTGTTCTCGAGGTACGAGGTGTCGCGCACCGGGCGCACGTCCACCAGCGATCCGGGCAGGAAGGCCCGCACGTTCTCGATCTCCACGGTGAAACCGCCCTTGACGCGACCGGTGATGACACCGATGACGATCTCGGCCTTGTTGAAGGCCTCTTCGAGCCGCGTCCAGGTGCGCGCGCGCTTGGCCTTCTCGCGCGACAGGCGCGTTTCGCCGGTGCCGTCCTCGACCGAGTCGAGTGCGACCTCGACGGAGTCGCCGGCCTTGACCTCGACCTCGCCGCGTTCATTCTTGAACTGCTCGAGGGGGATCACGGCCTCGGACTTGAGGCCTACATTGACGATGACGACGTCGTCGGTGACGTCGATGATCAGTCCGGTAAGGATCATTCCCGGACGGATGCGCTGATTGGCGAGACTCTGCTCGAAGAGCTGGGCGAAACTTTCTGTCATACCTTCACTTCGCACGCATGTAACGTGCATGTACTGAACCTAACGTCCTTCTGGTTCAGGAAAAACTAACGGGCACGCACGTCCTGCACCTGCCAACCTCAAATTCGTTCGCGCGTCCACAGGCGCCGGGTGACTCCCAGCTCCAGCACCCGCTGCACCACCGCCCCGACTCCAATACCAGTCGAATCGATCACGCACGCGTCGGGCGCAGCCTTCAACGGGGCCACCTGCCGGGTCTCATCCCTCAGGTCCCGCTCGGCTATCTCACGCGAAAGGCCGGCAAGGCTAACATCGGATCCCTTGTCTTTCAACTGCTTATGGCGTCGCAGGGCCCGCTCTTCGGCGCTCGCCGTCAGGAAGATCTTAAGGAGTGCCTCCGGGAAGACCACGGTGCCCATGTCCCGCCCGTCCGCCACCAGTCCCGGGGGTCTGGCAAAGGCGCGCTGCCGCTTAAGTAGCGCCGCCCGCACCTCGGGCCACGCCGCCACCCGCGAGGCCCCCTGGCCTGCGGTCTCAGAGCGGATTTCACGCCCGACGTCCTCGCCGTCGAGCAGCACCCGCTCGTTTCCGGCCGCATCGGCCCCGAAACGCACGTCCATGGCGGCCGCCAGCTGCGCGTGCGCGGACGGGTCGTCCGCGGGAAGTCCGGCGCGTGCACCCGCGAGCGCGACCAGCCGGTACAGTGCCCCGCTGTCGAGCAGGTGCCAGCCGACCTTGAGCGAAACCGCGCGACTGATGGTGCCTTTGCCCGAGCCGCTCGGACCGTCAATGGTGAGGATGGGGCAGTCGGTCAACGCGGACATCGACGCGCAGTGTCCGTCAAAGCGCCTCGACCGCCAAGCCAACGCTGCGGGCGCTCGCCACAAAACCCGGAAATGAGGTGGCGACGTTGGCAACGTCCTCGATTTCAATGGCGGCGCGCGAGCGCAGCGCCGCGACTGTAAAGGCCATGGCGATCCGGTGATCGCCGCGACTGTCGATGGTCCCGCCACCAAAGCTTTCAGCGCCGCGAATCCACAGTCCGTCCGGCAGGAGCTCGTGCTCAACGCCCAGGATCGCAAGCCCGGTCGCCACCGCCTCCAGTCGGTCGCTCTCTTTCACCCGCAGTTCGAGCGCGCCGCGCACCAGGGTCTCGCCGGTCGCGCAGGCGGCGGCGATGAAGAAGACGGGGAACTCGTCGATCGCCAGCGGGACCAGTGACTCCGGCACGGTGATGCCGTGCAGGGCGCTCTTGTGCACCTCGATATCGGCGACCGGTTCACCCGTCAGCGCACCCGGGTTGCCACGCGGGTGAAGGCGAATGTCAGCGCCCATGCGCTGCAAGAGTTCCAGGAGCCCCGTGCGTGTCGGGTTCACCCCGACGTTCTTGAGCAGCAGACCGCGCTCGGCGGCCAGGCACCCCGCCACCAGAAAAAATGCCGCCGAGGAGAAGTCCGCCGGCACCTCGACATGCGTGCCGCGCAGGACCTGTCCGCCCTCGAGGTTGATGCTGCGGCCCTCGTGCTCGAGCTTCACGCCGAATGCGCCGAGCATGCGCTCGGTGTGATCGCGCGAGGGCGCGGGCTCCGTGAGGTGGGTACGCCCGGCGGCATTCAGCGCCGCGAGCAGCACCGCGGACTTCACCTGCGCGCTGGCCACCGGGAGACTGTAGTGAATTGCGCGCAAGCGCGGCGTGCCGCGGATCTCCACTGGCGGGCGTCCCTCGTGGGTGCGGATCCGGGCGCCCATCATTTCCAGCGGCAAGACCACCCGCTGCATCGGGCGGCGCATCAGCGACGCGTCCCCGACGAGTGTTGAATTGAAGCGCTGTGGCGCGAGCAAACCGGTGAAGAGGCGCATGGCCGTGCCGGCATTGCCCAGATCCAGGTTGCCGCTGGGTGCCGTGAGTCCCCGTGCGCCGACCCCGTGCACCAGCACTTCGGTCTCCTGCGGCCGCTCGATCGCAACACCGAGCGCGCTGAGCGCACGTGCGGTGGCGAGGCAGTCCTCACCGGCCAGAAATCCCGTGATGCGGGTGTCGCCAATCGCGAGACCGCCAAGCATCAGCGCCCGGTGCGAAATCGATTTATCGCCGGGGACGGTGAGCTCTCCGGCAAGCCGCCCGCCCGGAGCCACCCGCAAGCGCGCGCTACCCGGCGCGCTCACGATTCACTGCACCGCCCGGGGGTAGGATCCCAGGACGCGATAGAGCGAGGCGCGCTTTTTCAGCGCCACGAGCGCGCGGGCAACCTTCGGGTCGTCCGCGTGGCCCTCAAGGTCGATGAAGAACACGTAGTCCCATTTGCGCCGGTGCGAGGGCCGCGACTCGATACGCGTCAGGCTCACGCGGTGGCGCGCGAGCGGCTCAAGCAGCCGGTACAAGGCGCCCGGTGCATCGCTGCGGCTCACCGACATCAGGAGCGTGGTGCGGTCCTCACCGCTGGGCGTGAAGAGTTTGCGTCCGAGCACGAGGAAGCGTGTGGTGTTGTCGGCACGATCCTCGATCTGCGCCGCCAGGACCTTGAGTCCATAAACTTCTGCGGCGGTGTCGCCCGCGATGGCGGCAGTGCCCTTCTCATCGCGCGCGCGCCGCGCGCCTTCAGCGTTGCTGGACACTGGAACCTGCTCGATTCCCGGCAGATGCGCATCGAGCCAGCCGCGGCACTGGGCGAGGGACTGCGGATGGGAACAGATGCGCTCGATGCGCGACAGCGAACCGGTCAGTCCCATGAGGTGATGGCGCACGCGCAGCTCCACTTCGCCGCAGATCTTCAGCGGCGAGGTGAGAAACCGGTCGAGCGTGTGATTGACCGTGCCTTCGGTGGAATTCTCGATCGGCACGACGCCGAAGTCGGCGCTGGCGGCCTCGACCTCGTGAAACACCTCGTCAATGGAACCGAGCGGCAGGGCACGCACGGAATGGCCGAAGTGGTTGAGCACCGCGGTCTGGGTGAAGGTGCCTTCGGGACCGAGAAACGCGACCTTGAGTGGCTCCTGCTGCGCAAGACACGCCGACATGATCTCGCGGAACAGGCGCAGCACCTCATCGTCCTTGAGCGGACCTAAGTTGCGCGCGCGCGCGAGACGCAGCACCTGGGCCTCGCGCTCGGGGCGGTAGAAATCCACCGTGCGGCCGGTGCCGGACTTGGAGATCCCGACCTGCTGCGCGAGCCGCGCCCGCTCATTGATGAGCGTGTGGATCTCTTCATCTACCGTGTCAATGCGCTGGCGGATCTCCTCGAGCATCGGTCGCAGCCCGACCTTGCCGCCCGCCGCCGGCGCCGGAGGCCTGAGTGCTCGCCGTCTGCGTTTCGCTTTCATACCAGTCGTGCCGTCTGGACGCCGTCGATCCTGCGGATCGCCGTAAGCAGACTCTCGTCCACCGCTCCGTCGGCGTCGATCAGAGTGTAGGCGACCTCGCCGCGTGATTTGTTCAGAAGATCCGCGATGTTGATTTTCTGCGCCGCAAGGCAGGTCGAGATCTGGCCCACCATGTTCGGAACGTTGCTGTTGGCGATGGCGATGCGGGTCGTGTTCGGCACCCGCGGCAGCACCGCTTCCGGGAAATTTACGCTGTTCCTTATATTGCCGTTCTCGAGGAAGTCACGCACCTGTTCTGCGACCATGACGGCGCAATTCTCCTCGGCCTCGCCGGTAGAGGCGCCCAGGTGCGGCAGGGTGATGACCTGCGGGTGGTCCTTCAGTCCCCGCTTCGGGAAATCGCATACATAGGCGTGCAGCCGGCCGGCGTCCAGGGCTGCGAGCACCGCCGCATCATCGACAATCGCAGCGCGCGCAAAGTTGAGGATGGTCGCATCCTTCTTCATGAGCGCGAGGCGCGCGGCGTTGACGAGCTTGCGGGTGTGGTCATTGAGCGGCACGTGCACGGTGATCGCATCGGCGCGCGCGAACAGGTCCTCCATGGAGTTTGCCTGCTCGACGTTCGAGGACAGCTGCCAGGCGCGCTGCACGGTGATCTGCGGATCGTAGCCCAGGACCTTCATGCCGAGTGCGTGCGCCGAATTCGCCACTTCCACACCGATCGCGCCCAGGCCGACGACACCGAGCGTGCGCCCCGGCAGCTCGAAACCGACGAAGGCCTTCTTGCCCTTCTCCACCGCCGCATCGATGGCCTCGTCATCACCTCCCAGGGAGCGGGCGAAGAGCCACGCGGGACCTAAGTTACGGGCCGCGAGCAGGAGACCCGCCAGCACCAGTTCCTTGACGGCGTTGGCGTTGGCGCCGGGGGTGTTGAATACCGGGATGCCGCGGCGGCTGAAGTCCGCGACCGGGATGTTGTTGACGCCGGCGCCGGCGCGTCCCACCGCGCGCACGCTGGGCGCCACCGCCAGCGCGTGCATGTCCGCTGAACGCAGCAGGATGGCATCCGGCTGGGCGATGTCGGCGCTGACTTCGTAGCGATCGCGCGGCAGGCGCGCCAGTCCCTTAGGACTGATGTTGTTCAGGGTGAGGATGCGGTAGGTCATGGGTGTCAGCCGTGGCGGCGCTGGAATTCCTGCATGAAGGCAACGAGCGCCGCCACACCTTCGGGCGGCATGGCGTTATAGATACTCGCCCGCATGCCGCCCGCTGAGCGGTGGCCCGCGAGGTTGGTGAGCCCGGCCGCCTGCGCCTCGGCGAGGAAGGTCTTGTCGAGCGCCGGATCGCGCAGCGTGAACGGCACGTTCATCCACGAACGGGCCGTTACGGCCACCGGGTTGGAATAAAACCCGGAACCATCGATTGCTGCGTACAGCAGCTGCGCCTTGGCGCGGTTGCGCTCGCCGATCGCGGTGAGCCCGCCCTGCGCCTTCATCCAGCGAAACACCAGGCCGGCGAAGTACCAGGCGAAGGTCGCCGGCGTGTTGAGCATCGAGCCTTCGTCCGCCATCGCCTTGTAGTCCCATACGGACGGGATGCCGGAACGCGCCTTGCCGATGAGGTCATCGCGCACGATCACCACTGTAAGCCCGGACGGGCCGATATTTTTCTGTGCGCCGGCGTAGATGAGCCCGAACTTCGAGACCTCGATCGGGCGCGACAGGATGGTCGAGGACATGTCGGCCACCAGCGGCACCGCGCCGGTTGCCGGCACGTAGGGGAATTCCACCCCGCCGATGGTTTCGTTCGGAGTGTAGTGGACGTACGCGGCACCGGCGGTGAGCTTCAATGCCGCCGCTTCCGGAACCGTCGTGTAGCCGGAAGACGCCTCATCGGCGACGACATTGACTCGCGCCACGAGCCGCTTCGCCTCACCGATCGCTTTTTTCGACCAGGCGCCGGTGTTGAGATAGTCCACGGTGGAATCGGCAGCCGCAAGATTCAGCGGGATGGCGGCAAATTGTCCGGTCGCGCCGCCCTGCAGGAACAGCACCTTGTAGTTGGCTGGCACACTCAGCAGCTCGCGCAGCAGCGCTTCGGCTTCTTCAGCTGCAGCGATGAACGGCTTGCTGCGATGGCTGACTTCCATCACGGACATGCCGGAGCCGCGCCAGTCGAGCAGTTCGTCTCGGGCCTGTTCCAGGACCGGGGCGGGCAATGTGGCCGGCCCCGGAGCGAAATTAAATACGCGCACGGGCAACCTGCTTGGGTCGGTCAAAACCACTCACGGGATGACCCGGATCTTAGCGGCCCAGCGCCGGCCGCGGTTAGAACTTTTCGGTTTAAGGCTCAACCGCCGGAGGTTCGCCGGTGCCGGCTTCGGGGCCTTCACCGGCCGCGGCTTCGTCGCCGTTGCCGTCCAGGCTCTCGACCCGCTCGATGCCGACGAGGCGCTCCCCTTCGTCCAGGCGAATGAGCCTGACCCCCTGGGTGTTGCGTCCCTGGATGGAGATGCCGTCCACGCCCGTGCGCACCAGCGTGCCGGTGGAGCTGATGAGCATGATTTCCTGGCCCGCCACGACCTGCAGCGCGGCGACGGTGTCACCGTTGCGATCGGAGGTTTGCAGCGCGATTACGCCCTGGCCTCCGCGCCCGTGCGACGGGAAGTCCGCAAGCGGCGTCAGCTTGCCGTAGCCGCTGGCGGAGGCGGTCAGGACATGGCCGTCACCGACCACGATGAGGGCGATCAGTGACTGGCCGTCGCCCAAGCGAATGCCTCGCACCCCGGCGGCCTCGCGGCCCATGTGGCGCACCTCACTCTCGTGGAAGCGGATGGCCTTGCCGCCACTGGATACGAGCACCACTTCGCGCTCGCCGTCGGTGAGGGCCACCCCGACCAGCTGGTCGTTGTCCACCAGGTCGACGGCGATGATCCCGGTCGAGCGCGGCCGCGAGAACGAGGTGAGCGGTGTTTTCTTGACCGTGCCGGCGCGGGTCGCCATGAATACAAAATGCTGCTCGTCGTACTGCTTTACGGGCAGCAGCGCGTTGATCTTCTCGCCCTCCTCCAGCGGCAGCAGGTTCACCATCGGCTTGCCGCGCGCGCCGCGCCCGGCCTGCGGCAGCTCGTAGACCTTCAGCCAATACACCTTGCCGCGGTTGGAAAAGCACAGCACGGTGTCGTGCGTGTGGGCGACGAACAGCTTCTCGACGAAATCCTCATCCTTGACGGCGGTCGCGGTCTTGCCGCGTCCGCCGCGCCGCTGCGTCTGGTATTCGGTGAGCGGCTGCGACTTCGCGTAGCCGGCGTGTGACAGCGTCACGACCACGTCCTGCGGCTCGATCAGATCCTCGGTGGTCAGATCCAGGTGATCGCGGTTGATCTCCGTGCGGCGCGCATCGCCGTACGCCTCGCGCACCTCGATCAGCTCGGCGCGCACAACCTGCGTCAGGCGCTCGGGACGCGCCAGGATGTCGCTGAAATCAGCGATGTTCGCCAAGAGCTCACGGTACTCGGCGATGATCTTGTCCTGCTCGAGCCCGGTGAGCCGATGCAGGCGCATATCGAGGATCGCCTGCGCCTGCGCCTCCGAGAGGTGATAGCCGTCGGGCTTGAGCCCGAATTCGGCCGCCAGCGCCTGCGGGCGCGTGGAAATGGCGCCGGCGCGCTCCAGCAGTCCCGTCACCGCACCCGGTGGCCAGACGCGTGCCAGCAGCGCAGTGCGCGCCTCGGCCGGGGACGGCGCCGCCTTGATGAGGGCGATCACGGCATCGATGTTGGCGAGCGCGACCGCCAGTCCCTCGAGGATGTGGGCGCGATCGCGCGCCTTGGCGAGGTCATAAATGGTTCGCCGGGTTACGACTTCGCGGCGATGCCGGATGAAGGCTTCCAGCATCTCCTTGAGCGACATCAGTTTCGGCTGGCCGTCCTGCAGCGCCACCATGTTGATGCCAAACACCGTTTCCATCGGCGTCTGCGCGTACAGGTTATTGAGCACGATCTCGGTGACTTCACCGCGCTTGAGCTCAATGACAATGCGCATGCCGTCCTTGTCGGACTCATCGCGCAGGCCGTCGCTGGCAATACCGTCGATGAGCTTCTCGCGCACCAGCTGCGCGATTCTTTCGATAAGGCGCGCCTTGTTGACCTGGAAGGGCAGCTCGGTGACCACGATCGCCTGGCGATCACCCTTACCGACCGGTTCGAAACTGACGCGCGCGCGCACCGACAGACGCCCACGGCCGGTGCGATAGGCGGTGGCAATTTCCTGCGCGCCATTGATGATGCCGCCGGTCGGGAAGTCCGGACCCGGAATGTGCTGCATCAGGGTTGCCAGCGGTACCGCCGGATCGTCCAGCAGCGCCAGACACGCGTTCACCGTTTCGGTGAGATTGTGCGGCGGGATGTTGGTCGCCATGCCGACTGCGATGCCGGTCTGGCCGTTGACGAGCAGATTCGGCACGCGCGTCGGCAGCACCGAGGGCTCGTGCTCGGACTCGTCGTAATTCGGGGTAAAATTGACGGTGTCCTTGTCAATGTCGGCGAGCAGCTCGCCGGCCAGGCGTGACATGCGTACTTCGGTGTAACGCATGGCCGCCGGCAGGTCACCGTCGACCGAGCCGAAGTTGCCCTGACCGTCGACCAGCAGATAGCGCATGGAAAACGGCTGCGCCATGCGCACCATGGTGTCGTACACCGCGGTGTCCCCGTGCGGGTGATACTTGCCGATGACATCGCCAACCACGCGCGCGGATTTCTTGTACGGCTTGTTCCAGTCGGTGCCGAGTTCGCGCATGGCGTAGAGCACACGCCGGTGGACCGGCTTCAAGCCGTCACGAACGTCGGGCAGTGCGCGCCCGACGATGACACTCATTGCGTAGTCGAGGTAGGAGTGGCGCATCTCCTCTTCGAGACTGACGGACAGGATTTCGCGGGCGATATCAGCCATTACCAAGGGGACCAGAGTTAAACGCGAAGTTTATCACGAAGCGCCTCCTGCACAGCCGCAGCCGGCCAAAGTCGCGCCTTTGGCCGGCGGAAACGGAACTGCTGTCCGCCAAAATCGCTTCCTGCGATTTTGGCCAATGGACTCAGCGTGCGTGCCCTGCCCGTGCCGATATACTGCTGGCAGCTTTTTTTGCCACGCAAGCTGTGATGTCCGCGAGCCCAAGCGCCCCTGCCCCCAATGCCGACCCGGAAGAGCTGCGCAAGTTCGATGCGCTGGCGGCGCGCTTCTGGGACCCGCAGGGTGAGTTTCGTCCGCTGCACCAATTGAACCCGGTGCGCGTGCAGTTCATCGCCGGGCACGCAACACTTGCCGGTGCGCGGGTGCTCGATGTCGGCTGCGGCGGCGGCCTGCTCGCGGAAGCCCTGGCGCGCGCCGGGGCACAAGTGACCGCGGTTGATCTGGCGCCGGGCATGATCGAGGTCGCGCGCCTGCACGCAGCGGAATCCGGCCTCACCATCGACTACCGGGGCGCCGCGGCGGAAGCGCTCGGGGCGGCCGGCGACACCTTTGACGTCATCACCTGCATGGAAATGCTCGAGCACGTGCCGGAACCGGCCCGCATGCTCGCAACGCTGGCGGGCCTCACCCGCCCGGGCGGCAGGCTGTTCGTCTCCACCCTCAACCGCAACCTCAAGTCTTTCATGCTCGCGATTGTGGGCGCGGAATACGTCGCCAGGCTTCTGCCACGCGGCACGCACGAATACGAGCGATTCATCCTTCCTTCCGAACTGGCGCGCTGGGGCCGCAGCGCGGGACTTGACCTCGGAGCATTGTCGGGCATTGCGCTCAACCCGGTGACCGGGCGCGCTTCCCTCACCACCGACGTGGATGTGAACTACCTCGCCTGCTTCGCGCGCCCGTGAGCACACTCATTCTTTTCATGGTCATCGCGGCTGCCCTGCTGGCCGGCGTGGTCCTCGGCATGCTGGCGGGGCACATCCGCGCCGCGCAGCGCATCGAGACGCTGCGCATCGCCCTCACCGCCGCCCAGACGCGCCTGGAGGCGAGCGTGCTGGCGGACAAGGATCGCGTGGACCTGCTCGAGCAGTCCGAGACGCGGCTGCGGGTGGCGTTTGATTCGATCGCCGGCGCTACGCTGCGCAGCAACAGCGAACTGTTCCTGCGCCTCGCGCGCGAGGCGCTCGGCCGCGATCAGGCCGTTGCCCAGGGTGCGCTCAAGGAGCGCGAGGCGGCGATCGCGCAGCTCATCGAGCCGCTGCGCTCCGCACTGCAGCGCACCGAGGCGCAGGTGCAGGAGATCGAGCGCGAGCGGCGCGACGCGTTCAGCACCCTGCGGACCCAGATCGAGAGCCTCGCTGGCGGCCAGGTGCAGCTGCAGAAAGAAACCCGCAACCTCGTCACCGCGCTGCGCCGTCCGGAAGTGCGCGGCCGCTGGGGGGAGATGACCCTGCGCCGGCTGGTGGAGCTGGCGGGCTTGAGTGAACACTGTGATTTCTCCGAGCAGCCGCACGTGGTCGGGGATGAAGGCGCGGCACTGCGCCCGGATCTCGTCGTGCATATGCCCGAATCCCGCGATCTGGTCATCGACGCCAAGACACCGTTCGATGCATACCTCAGCGCGATCGACGCCGACACGGAAGAGGAGCGGCAGCAGGCTCTGAAGCGTCACGCGCAGCAGGTCGAAGCGCGCGTGCGTGAGCTCGCCTCCAAGAGCTACTGGGCGCAGTTCAGCCACAGCCCCGAGTTCGCCGTGTTGTTTCTGCCGGGGGACCAGTTCCTGTCCGCGGCGCTCGCCGAACGGCCGCAGCTCATGGAGACCGCGCTCACCCAGGGCGTCATCATTGCGACGCCCTCGACGCTCATCGCGCTCCTGAAGACCGTCGCCTACGGCTGGCGCCAGTCCGCCGTCGCGCACAACGCCGCGCTGATCCGCGACCTGGGCCAGGAGTTGTACCGGCGTCTCGGCACCTTCGGCGGGCATCTGGGCCGCATGGGCCAGCGCCTGGGCGGGGCCGTCGACGCTTACAACGCCGCGGTCGGCTCGCTCGAGCGCCAGGTGATGTCGCAGGCGCGGCGCTTCACCGAGGTTGGTGTGACCGCCGATGCACCGCTGCCGGAAATCGAACAGGTGACGCAGCTCGTGCGCACGACCGGCGCCCCCGCGGTGGTCGAGTCCCCGACCGGCAATGCCCACAAGGGCTGAACTGCCGCCCACCCGCGCGCTCGTCTGGCTCTACACGCCGCAGCCGCAGCGGCCAGTGTTCGAGGCCCTGTGCGGCATCGAGGCGGAAATCACCGCAAGCCTTCGCTTAGGATTAGAGCACGAGGTCGCGCACGCGCGGCTCGCCTGGTGGGGCGAGGAATGCGCGCGCACCGCGCGCGGTGCGCCGAGCCATCCGCTCACGCAGGCCCTGGCAGCGGCGTTACCGGCCAGCGAGCACGCGGCGCTGGCGCGAATCGGCGGATTCGTCGATACCGCGACCTGGGATCTTGCCGCGGCGACTTACGAGACCCGCGCGCAGTTGTCCGCCTGGTGCGAACGCTGGGCCGACGCCATGATCACGCCCTGGGTGTCTGCGGCGAGCGTCGAAGCGACAGCCATCACGGCCGCCTGCAAACTCGGCGCGACGCTGCGCGAGCTGCAGCTACTCGCGTCGCTCGCGGATGATGCCCGCGGCGGGCGCCTGCGCGTGACCCTGGCGGATCTTGCCGCGGTGTCGGCCCGACCCGAAGATCTCGCGCGGCCCCCCTGGCCGGATGCACTTGCCAACCTCCTGCGCACGCGCCACCGGGAACTGCGCGCCACCCTGACGGTCAGCGCCGGCGCGCTGCCGCCGCACGCGCAGCCACAGCTGCGGGGACTGCTGGTGTGGGCGCGGCTGACGGCACAGCAATCGCAGCGCTGCGAGCGCGCCTTGCCTCGCGCCCCCACACCGCGCGACCATCACGGGCCGCTGGATTCGTGGCGCGCCTGGGAAGCGGCGCGGCGCGCGGCGACCGGACGATTTGCCCTGAGATAAGGATGAGAGATTGAACGCTGCCTTTGATCCGCGCCGGGTTGCCTTAGCCGCCGATGAGCTCGCCGGCCGGGTCATCGCCATCACGGGCGCGAGCAGCGGCATAGGCCGCGCCGTCGCGCTCGCCTGCGCCCAACATGCGGCCACGGTGGTGCTCATCGGGCGCGACCCGAAGAAGCTCGAGGCGGTGCACGGCGAGATTTCCGCGGCCGGGGCTCCCGAGGCCAGCATCGCCGTACTGGATCTGGAAAAAGCACTCGCACGCGACTACGACCAGCTCGCGGACGCGCTCGGGAGCCGCTACGGCCGCCTCGACGGACTGCTGCACAACGCCGGCCTCCTCGGCACCCTCACGCCCATCGAGCACTACGACGTGCCGACCTGGTGCCGCGTGCTGCACGTCAACGTCACCGCCGCGTTCTGCCTCACTCAGGTGCTGCTGCCGGCTTTGAAAAAATCCACCGACGCGTCGGTGTTATTCACCGCGAGTGCGGTAGGACGCGAGGGGCGGGCCTACTGGGGCGCCTATGCCGTGTCGAAATTCGCGCTCGAGGGGCTGTCGCAGGTGTTGTCGGCGGAGGTCGAAGGCATCAGTCACGTGCGCGTCAACACGCTGAACCCGGGACGCGCCCGCACCGCCATGCGCCGCCAGGCTTACCCGGCGGAGGATCTGGAGAGTCTCCCCATGCCGGCGGCGCTCACCGCGCCGTATCTGGCGCTGTTAGGTCCCGCCAGCCGTGGAGTCACCGGACAGGCGTTCGACGCTCAGGGCGGGTAGAGCTTGTTCATGCGGTCAAATGACATGAGGGTGCTCGCCCTTCGTCTCAATCTCGGGGACATCACCCTCCGAGCAGCCGTCTCGCCAAAAGAGTCTGCATGTCCCGTCGTCCATCAGCGATGAGATAGACAACGACCTGTTGACCTACAACGCGATAGATCAGCCGATAAGGCTTGAAGAAAATCTGCCGATGTTCCTGGTCACCTAGTGCACGCAATTCCTGGGGCGTCGTGCCCCGCGTCGGGGTCGCCGTGAGGCTGTCGGCAATCTTGAGGATTCTACTCAGCACATGCTCCGCCAAGGCGGGCGAATCATGCTTCGCTATATAGGTGACGATTTCTTCCAGGTCGCGCTCTGCGTCTTCGGTCAGAACAACCTGAAACGACATCAGTCCTCCGTCGCCGTCAGAGCACGAATTCTCTTGGCGACTGCGGACAGCGGTTTCACCCGGCCTTGAGTAACCTGTTGGTTGCCGAGCGCCAATATCTTCAGCAACGCCAATGTCTCCTGGTTCTGCTCATAGGACACGACATCCTGAATCACAGCCTTTGCCTCACCATTTTGGGTGATAACCATCGGCTGACGTTGATCAGCCAATTCTTGCAGCACTTCTGCGGCGTTTGCCTTCAGATAGCTAATCGGCTTGATTTGGGTTGAATATCGCATCCTGATCTCGGGTAGTCCGCGACAGGACCAAATATAGTCCTTTATCGGTCCTATGGCAAATGTGCATCAGCCTGCAACTGGCCGGGATCAGCCGCGGCGATCTGCTTCAGCGCCTTGACGACGTCCTCTGCCAGATTGCGAACTATGAGCTGCGCCATCGCTTCCCTCAGGCCGGCGCCACCAATGCCTGCAGCTCCTCCTCGCTGAGCTCGCGGAACTGACCGCGGCCGAGACCGCGCTCCAGGGTCACGGGACCCAAGTGGGTGCGCATGACGCGGCTGACGAGCGCACCCTGACGCTCGAACAACTGCCGCACTTCCTTGCCGCTCGCACCGCGCGCGGCGAGCATGTACCAGCGGTTGGTGCCCTCGCCCCCGGCCGCCGTGCAACGCTCCACGGGCAGCTGTGCACCGCTGTCGAGTGTCCCGGCGAGAATCCCTTCGAGCTGGGTTTCGTTCAACTCACCTCGCACCCGCACGCCGAACTCGCTCAGGAGATGGCGCACGCCGCGCTGCAGCCGCGCCGCCAGTTCGCCATCCGCGGTGACCAGCTCCAGCCCGCCGTCCACGCGCGGCATCGGGCTTACGGTGATGAAGCGCCGGCCTGCGCGTCGTGGCAGGCGTTGTAACAGCGCCGGCCGCGCCACGGCACTACTCTCGGCATCGCCGCCAGTCGCCCCCGGAGCCGCCAGCGGTTCGCCCGGCGAGCGGTGACACAGGAACGCGCGCGCCTCGTCTGCCCCGGCGCGCGAGCGCACCAGCCGTCCATCCAGGCGCACCTGGTCATGCGCGCCGACACGCCCGCCGAGCGTCGCGACCTCGCCGTTGACGGTGAGCCGGCCGGCGCGAATCCAGCCTTCCGCCTCACGTCGTGAGGCAAGACCCGCCCGCGCCAGCATTTTCTGTAGCCGTTCAGGAGCCAGTTGGAGGACTGCACCGGCAGGTGCAACGGGCGCCGCGGGCGCGTCGCGACCAACCCGTTTTTTTTCCGCGGGGCGGCGGCGCACCGGAGCGCGCGGCATCAGCCGTCCAGATCGCGCGGCCCGGCGACCAGTTCGTGGCCCGCGCCGGGACCCGGATCAGCCGTGAGGCCGCCCTCATCGTCGGACCCCTCATCGGAATCTGACGTTTCGGCGACCGACATACCGGCGCGGACATCCGGCGTGCCGCTGAGCGCCTCGTCCGACCCCAGACCGAGCTGCAGGTTCGCATCGGTCATGGCCTTCAGCTCCGCCAGCGGCGGCAGCTCATCGAGGCTCTTGAGACCAAAGTAATCGAGGAAATCGCGCGTAGTCCCCAGAAGCTCCGGGTGCCCCGGAAGATCCCGGTGTCCGACGACCCGCACCCAGTTGCGCTCGATCACCGTGCGAATGATGTTGGGGTTCACCGCGACACCGCGCACCGCCTCGATTTCCGCCCGCGTCACCGGCTGGCGGTAGGCGATCAGCGCCAGGGTCTCCAGCAGTGCACGCGAATAGCGCGCCGCGCGTTCCGGCCACAGCCGCGAAATCTCGGCCGACAGCTCGCGCCGCACCTGGATACGAAAACCGCTCGCGGTCTCCTTCAGTTCGATCCCGCGCCCGGCGTACTCGGCGGCGAGGCTGGCCAGCGCCGCGCGCAGTTCCTCTGGCGCCGGAGTGCGACCCTCATCGAACAGGCGCGCCAATTCGCTCAAGGGTACCGGGGCGCCCGCGGCCAGCAGCGCCGCCTCGATGAGGTTTCTGATGTGTGTTTCGTTCATGTCGGCCCTCAGGCGGTCGGCGGCACGGTGGGTGTGTTGTCGGCGACGATGTGGAGCGTGCGGCCGGTGGCAGCGGCCCGCACGTGCAGCGGCGCATAGGCTTCGGCCTGCACGATGTCGATCAGCCCCTCGCGCATCAGCTCGAGGATCGCGACGAAGGTGATCGTGACGCCCATGCGGCCTTCCTCGGGGCGAAACAGCTGCATGAACGGCAGGAACCCGGCGGTGCCGAGGGCCGCGAGGATGTCGCTCATGCGCTCACCCACCGATAACCGCTCGCGCTTGATGTGATGGTGGGCGAACATCTGTGAGCGCGCCACCACTTCCTTGAATGCGATCAGCATCTCCTGCAGCGTGACCTGCGGGAGCGTGCGCACGACCGAGCGCTCGGTGAGCTCCGCGGACGTCGGCCACACGTCGCGTTCGAAGCGCGGCAAGGCATCAATGCCCTGCGCGGCGCGCTTGAAGCGCTCGTACTCCTGCAGACGCCGCACCAGCTCCGCGCGCGGATCCTCGTCGCCGTCGGCGCCCGGTGCGGCCGGGCGCGGCAGCAGCATGCGGGATTTGATCTCCGCCAGCGTCGCCGCCATCACCAGGTACTCGCCCGCGAGCTCCAGCTGCAGGCCCTGCATGAGCTCGATGTACTGCATGTACTGGCGCGTGATCTCGGCCAGCGGGATGTCCAGGATGTCGAGGTTGCGCCGCCGGATGAGGTACAGCAGCAGGTCGAGCGGTCCTTCGAAGGCCTCGAGGAACACCTCGAGCGCCTGTGGCGGAATGTACAGGTCGCGCGGCAGCTGCGAGAACGGCTCACCGTTGACCATGGCGAACGGCAACTCGACCTGCTCGGGCTGCGCCTCCGGTGGCGGCAGCGCGGCTGCGGGGGTCGAGACCACAATTTTTAGTTCCGGCTTCATGCGGTCACCGCCTAAGTGTCAGTCAGCACGCAGGTGCATGGCGCGGCGCACCTCATCGAGCGTCTGGCGCGCGGCCTCACGGGCCTTCTCGGCGCCCTCAGCCACGATACCCCGCACCAGCTCCGGATTATCCACGAACTCCTGCGCCCGCCGCCGCATACCGTTGACTTCCTCGACGATGCGCTCGATGACCGGCTGCTTGCACTCCAGACAGCCAATGCCGGCGGTGCGGCAGCCTTCATTCACCCATTTGCGCGTGGCGTCATCGGAATAGATCTTGTGCAGGTCCCATACCGGGCATTTTTCCGGGTCGCCCGGGTCGGTGCGGCGCGCGCGCGCCGGGTCGGTCTTCATGGCGCGCAGCTTCTGCACCACCACGTCCGGCTCCTCGCGCAGCCCGATGGTGTTGCCATAGGACTTCGACATCTTGCGGCCGTCCAGGCCCGGGACCTTCGGCGTCGCGGTCAGGAGCACCTGCGGTTCGGGGAGGATCGTTACCCCGGTGCCTTCCAGAAATCCCAGCAGCCGTTCGCGGTCGGCGACGGTGATACGGGTGTTGGCCTGCACCAACGCCTGAGCGCGCTGCAAGGACTCGGCATCGCCGGTCTCCTGGTAGCGGCGGCGCAGCTGCCGGTAGTTGGTCGCGTTGCGCCCGCCTA
>JANWKL010000109.1 GCA_025451375.1 Steroidobacteraceae bacterium | reverse complement strand
GACTTGACCGACGCCTGAAAGTCCGCCGTGTTCCGGGTAACCAGCGTCAGGCCATGGACCTGCGCGGTGGCGGCAATGAGCGCATCGATCGCGTGAATGGGGCGTCCACGCCCCTCGCAGCGGGCCACCAGCCGTCCCCATTCATCGACGATCGCTCCATCGACTCCCGCGATTCGCCCTTCGAATCGCAGAGGCAGGACATTCCGCAGCCAGTCATCGAGTCGCCGGCGCCGGGCGCCGGCGGCTAGGCGCTCGATGCCGTGGCGAAGCTCGGCGAACGTTACAACGCTCAAGAACACCTCGTCCTCATCGACCTCGGCGAGCCATTCGACGACACCCGCGTTGGGCCGCGGTCTGGTCCACTCGGAGACGACGTTCGTGTCGAGCAGAAAACTCACAAGTCTATCGAGCGCAGGCGGTCCTTGGAGCGACGGAGCTTCAACCCCGAGCCGCCGAGCGGCGAGACGTTGAAGAAATCGGCCAGCGAGCCGCTACGCTGGGTCTTGCGCTCCCACTCGGCGGCGTCGACGACGACTGCGGTCCTCCGGCCGTTGCGGGTGATGGTCTGTGGTCCATGCGTGCGGGCATTTTCGATGAGCTCGCTCAGCTTCGCTTTGGCCTGAGCGACCGTCCAGATGTCCGTGTCCATGAGTCCTCACCTCTAACGTGGTCAACGTAGTCATTATAGTCATTGACATCTCGTTAACAACCGGCGCGCTTCGGCGCTCAGGAATCTCGCTACGGTGATGCTGAAAAAGGCCTCCGCACCGTACGGGCCGAGGCGATACCTGCTCTAGTTTTTAGACCGACCCTGTCCTGGACCCCCTGCGGCAGGAGCCGCACTTCCAGGCGATCGAGCGGGAATTAAAGTTTCCCAATTGAGGGCAACGGATTCCACAGTGTTCCTGGTTCGTCAAGCCGAATGGCGGGCGGTACTCGGCTCGAACCAGTGACCTCTGCCGTGTGAAACGGAGGCCAGGGGCTTTCAGTGGTACAGGGATCCGCACGGGTGAAAGTGGGGCGCGGGCTACATGGGCGCTTGTCCACGAGCGTCTGTTAGTGCCGAGCCCACGTTTAGCAGCCGGCCGGTGCCTTGCCAGTGAAGACCGCCAATTGAGCGTCAAAGGCGCGCCTGTACGCGGGGCGCGCTTCGCCACGCGCGACGTAGATGGTGAGATTCGGATGTTTCGCCAGTAAATCCGCTCCGCTCAACCTGCGCAGCACCGTCACCATCAACAGGTCCCCGGCGCTGAACGCATCGTCGAGCCAGTCGGCATCTCCAAGCCGACTGGAGAGTTGGCCCAGCCGTACACGGATGCGATCCTCGAGGATGGGCAGGCGCTCCTCATACCAGCTCTTGTCGCGCTCCAGGAGCCTGGCGGCTTCGCGCTCGATGATCGGCGGCTCCACCGTGTTGAGCGCGGCAAACATCCATGCGATCGCGCGCGCGCGGGCACTGGCATCCTCCGGCAGCAGCCCCGCATGGCGCTGCGCGATATGGAAGATGATCGCCCCCGACTCGAAGAGTGCGAGATCGCCTTCTTCATAGGTCGGAATCTGCCCGAAAGGATGAAGCGCACGATGCGCGGATTCCTTCATCTCACTGAACGAAACCAGACGAACGTCGTAAGGCTGGCCCACTTCTTCAAGCGCCCAACGGACGCGCATGTCGCGCGCCAGTCCCCGGCCGCCATCGGGCGACCGAGCAAAAGCCGTGATGGTGGGGGTCATTGGAACCCTTCCCGGCAGCCTGCGCTAAGTCACTCGTAGCAGGGACCGATCTCGCGCACCTCGATCGTGGCCCATTCGGCGGCCGGGCACTGCCCGGCGAGCGCCAGGGCCTCGTCACGCGTGCCGCAGGACAAGAGGTAGAACCCGCCGACGAACTCCTTGGCTTCCGTGAACGGGCCATCGAGCACGCTCGCCTTGCCGTCGCGTACCCGGAGGCGCACCGCCGGCTCTTTCAGCGAGTTGGTTGCGAGCAGCAGCCCCTTCTTCTTCAGCGAGTCGCCGTAGTCGACCATGCGCTGATACAGGCCCTGGCCCTCGTCCATCGAGCGCGCGCGGCGCTGGCCGTGGGGTTCAACTATCAGCAGCATGTACGACATTCGAAGTCTCCTGATTGGTACAGGCGGCGGCGCGGTCGCGCAGCAGGCGGCTCTCGCGCGCGTTCTGGGTCAGCTGCGCGGCGCGCTCGAACTCCGCCCGCGCCTCCTCGTAGCGGCCGAGCTTCGAGAGCAGGTCGCCGCGCACCGAGGGCAGCAGATGATACGACCGCAGCGTGCCATCGGCCTGCAGGCGGTCGGCGAGCTCCAGCCCCGCCGACGGGCCATAGGCCATGGCTACGGCCACGGCGCGGTTGAGTTCGACCACCGGTGAAGGGGTGAGGCGCGCCAGCTCATCGTAGAGCGCGGTGATGTACACCCAGTCGGTGTCGCCGGCGGTCGCCGCGCGCGCGTGACAGGCGGCGATCGCCGCCTGCAGCAGGTACGGTCCGCGCTTCTCCCCGAGCGCCTGGCCGCGCCCGAGCGCGATCAGCCCGCGGTGGATGAGGATCCGGTCCCAGAGCGAGCGGTTCTGGTCCATGAGCAGCACCGGCTCGCCGTTGACGCCCACCCGGGCGCGCAGCCGCGAGGCCTGGATTTCCATGAGCGCCACCAGGCCGTGCACCTCGGCCTCGCTCGGGGCGAGCTCGGCGAGGATCCGTCCCAGGCGCAGCGCCTCCTCGCACAGCGCCGGCCGCATCCAGTCCTCGCCGCGCGTGGCGGAGTAGCCCTCGTTGAACACGAGATAGAGCACTTCCAGGACCGATGCCAGGCGGCCGCGCAGCTCCTCGCGCCGCGGGATCTCGAACGGCACGTGGGCGTCCGAGAGCGTGCGCTTGGCGCGCACGATGCGCTGCGCGATGGTGGGCTCGGGCACGAGGAAGGCGCGCGCGATCTCCTCGGTGGTCAGTCCCGCCAGCAGCTTCAGCGTCAGCGCGGTACGCGCCTCGGTGGACAGGAGCGGGTGGCAGGCGATGAAGATCAGGCGCAGCAGGTCGTCGCCGATCTCGTCATCGGCCCGGGCCTCGACCTGCGTCCCGGAGGTGCGCTCCTCCATCTCAAGCTCGTGCGCGAGCGCTTCGTGCTTGCGCGCCAGCATGCGGTTGCGCCGCAGCTGGTCCAGGGCGCGATTCCTTGCTGTCACCATGAGCCAGGCTCCGGGGTTGTCGGGAATGCCCGAGTGCGGCCACTCCTCGAGAGCGGTGACCAGCGCATCCTGGGCGAGTTCTTCCGCCAGCCCCACGTCGCGGACCACCCGTGTCAGGCCTGCGATGAGCCGTGCGGACTCGATCCGCCACACGGCCTCGATGGTGCGATGGGTATCCGTGACCTGCATGGCCACGGATGACACCATCGCGGTGGGAACGGCGCAAGCCAAGCTCGCCAAGGGGTGCCCGTGAAGCGACGAATGCTTCGCGCGAGGCGCTCAGCGCGCCTGCCCCGGCACCGCCTGCGGCTTCTCGCAGTTGACCATCCACGGAATCCCGAAGCGGTCGGTGCACATGCCGAAGCGGTGCGCCCAGAACGTCTCCTGGATCGGCATGTCGACGCGGCCATCCTGGGCGAGCGTGGCGAAGATGCGCTCGGCGTCCGCCGGGGTCGGCACCTGCGCGAGCACGTTGAAGCCCTGCGGCTTTGTGTAGCGCTCGCCCGGCGCATCGCAGCCCATGAGCCGCGGGCCGTTCAGGTTGATGCGCGCGTGGATGATCTTGTCGCGGAAATCCGCCGGGGTGTGCTCGGCGGCCGGTGACTCACCGTAGGTCATGGCCATCTCGATCTCGCCGCCGAAGGTGTCGGCGTAGAAGCGGAAGGCCTCGATGCAGTTGCCCTTGAAGTGCAGGTGCGGACTCGTTTGCATGACTGTCTCCTGTCGGTAGTGACGGTTATTTCTTCGCGGTGCTGACCTGCGCGCGCAGCTTTCGCTCCTGCTCGCGCAGCTCCTCGGTTGCGTTGGCGCCGAAGTCCTCGGCCTCGAAGACGCGGCGGATCTCGAGCTCCTCGGAGCCCTGGCGAAACGGCGAGCGGCGCAGCCACTCGACCGCCTCTTCCATGGACTTGACCTGCCAGAGCCAGAACCCGGCGATCAGCTCCTTGGTTTCGGTGAAGGGCCCGTCGGTGACGACGCTCTTGCCGCCGCCGAACCTCACGCGCACGCCCCGGGAGGTCGGGTGCAGGCCCTCGCCCGCCAGCATGACCCCGGCCCGGACCAGCTCCTCGTTGTAGCGGCCCATCTCCGTCAGCAGCTCGGTGCTCGGGGGGATGCCGGCCTCGCTGTCCCTGGTTGCCTTGACGATCACCATGACTCGCATGACGGTGCTCCTGGAGGGGTGCGTTCTGGAGATATGACGAACGGGGAGGCCTGGAATCGACATCCGGCGTGCTATTTTTCGGCCCCAAAGCATGGGTGCGTCCACCCCCCATACGCCCCACGCCCGGCTCTGGCCGCTGCGCTTCGTGAGCGTCGAGGCCCTGAGCGGGCTGGTGCTGCTCGCCGCCGCCGCGCTCGCGCTCGGCTGGGCCAACTCGTCCCTGGCGCCAGGCTACGAAGCGCTCTGGCACCTGCCGCTCGGCCTCGGGGTGGCCCGGTACCTGCCCGCGCACGACCTGCACTTCTGGGTGAACGATGGCCTGATGACGCTCTTTTTTCTCGTCGTGGGACTGGAGATCCGCCGCGAGCTCCACGACGGCTCGCTCTCGGATCCGAGGGTCGCCACGCTCCCGATCCTGGCCGCCGTGGGCGGCGTCATCGTGCCGGCGCTCCTCTACGTGCTCGTGAACACCGACCCCGTCGCCCGGCGCGGCTGGGCGATCCCGACCGCCACCGACATCGCCTTCGCGGTCGGGGTGCTGTCGCTCATCCCGCGCGTGCCGGCGGCACTGCGCATGCTGCTCCTGACGCTCGCCATCATCGACGACATCGCCGCCATCCTCGTGATCGCGTTCTTCTATTCGGGCGGCATTGCGGTCGCGGGACTGGCGACGGTGGCGGGCGGCATCGTGCTCGTGCTCGTCCTGCAGTGGCTCGGGGCCCGCTCGCCGCTCGCCTACGTGCTGCCCGGGATCATCGTCTGGTACGGCATGCTGTCGGCCGGTGCGCACCCGACGCTGGCGGGAGTCATTCTCGGCCTCCTCACCCCGGCGACCGCGGCGTTCGGCCGGTTCAAACGGGTACCGTCGGGTACCCCCTCACCCGTCGAGCACGTCGAGGCGCTGCTTCACCCTTACGTCGCGTTCGGGATCATGCCGCTGTTCGCGCTGGCGAATGCCGGGGTGAGCCTCGGCGGCCTGGATCTGAGCGCCGGCGCGCCACTCACCGTGGGCGCCGGCATCGTCCTCGGGCTGGTCGTCGGCAAGCCGCTCGGCATCCTGCTGGTCTCGCTCGCGGCGGTGAGGTCGCGCGTGTGCGTGCTGCCCGACGGGGTGCGCTGGAGGCACATGCTGCTGCTCGGACTCCTGGGCGGCATCGGCTTCACCATGTCGATATTCATATCGAACCTGGCGTTCGCCGATGCGCAGCTCTTGGCTTCGGCGAAGTTCGCAGTGCTGGTGGCGTCCGCCCTCGCGGCGAGCCTGGGATGGGTGCTGGGGCGGGCGCAGGCCCCGGCGGTCAGCGCGGCGGCTCGAGCGTGAACGCCTGATCCGCCGGGCGCGGCTCATCGAGCCGCACGCGGAACACGCAGCGGCCGTGGCCGGCCTGGAAGCGCTGCTCGCGCACCACCTTGTGGCCCAGGAGCCGCTCCAGGGTGTTGACCGAGACGCTGCAGAGGGCGGGATGCTGCTGCGCGACGTTGAGGAACGGGCAGTTGCGCTCGATGAGCGCCGGGCCGTCCGCGCGCCACTCGACCTCCATGTACGCATCCTTGTCCTCGTAGAGCGAGCACAGGGCCTTCAGCTTCTCCTTCACGCCCATGGATTTCAGCAGCGGCGCAAAGCGCCGCACGCGGGCATCGGTCATTTTCTTCAGGATCTGCACCAGGGCCTCGCCGCCGAAGCTGTCGAGGACGTGCTGCAGCACCTCAGCCGAGAGTGCGTCGTAGTGCTTGGGGAACAGGTGCTCGGCGGCCTCGCTCAGGCGGTAACGGCGCGAGGCCGGCCCGCGCTGGCCGTCCGGCGCCTGCGACTTCGCATCACGCGCGACCCAGCCGGACTTCAGAAGCTCGGCGACCTGCTGGCGCACCGCCTCATAGGTGATGCCGAGCTCGGCGGCGAGCGCGCGCACGGTGAGCGGGCCCGAGCGCTTCAGCATCTCGAGCAGCGCTGAGGGCGGCGGATCGCCCGGCGCGGCTCTCAGCTTTCGGCGCGCCATACGCCTACGCCGAAGCGATACACCAGTGTGCCGCCGCAGTAGCCGCCGGCGAGCACCAGCACGCAGCCGGCGAGTGACAGCACCACCGCCGACAGCGGCGGCGGCGTCGCGGTGCGCCACGACAGGCTCACCATGAACACCAGGAGCGCGGTCACCATGAGGCTCGCGTGCACCACGACCCAGGTGCGCGCCGCCTGAGGCAGCTTACGCAGCCACAGTTCGAGCAGACCGGCCAGGAGCGTCAGCGCCCCCATGATCGTGCCGGCGGCGACGGCGTGGTGGCTCACGGTCCACCACGCCGTCGCTCCGGTCTCGAGGGCGATCAGGTCCGCGACGGATGCGCCGATCCAGAACGCCACCGGGAAGTGCGCGAGGACCGGGTGCAGCGGGTGCAGGTGCGGCGACCGCATTCAGGCGATCAGGTTCAGGACGCCGGCGAGCAGGAGCAGGAAGCCGACGACCGCCACGGAGGCGTGCACCACCACGAGTGCGGGCGGGATGGTCTTCTTCTTGGCGTGGAAGCCGAAGGCGATGAAGAGGCCGCCGAGCGCTGCGATCAGAAACAGCCAGAATGCCCACTGCGCCGGACCCGCCGCGTGGTGCACGAACACCGCGACGGCGAGCATCACGAGACCGGTGGCACCGAACAGGCCGTGCAGCACGGCGCTCGAGACCGGCGGGAACCGACCCTTGAACACGGCGAGCGCCATGGTGAGACCGATTACGGCGGCAATGGCAAAGGCCAGGATGCAGATCCAGGTAAAGGACATGACGGGGCTCCCCTTTTTATACAAGTAACAACTTGTATGTTAGTTATAGCCCGTCAGGCCCGGGAACACAACCCGACCCTCGCCAAAGCGGGAGCCCGGGCACGGCCCGGAGAATCATGAAGAGAGTGGGGTAAAGGGACGCGCGGCGAACCG
>JANWKL010000108.1 GCA_025451375.1 Steroidobacteraceae bacterium | reverse complement strand
GCCGCAGCACTGTCTCGCGGTCTGCTGCATACGTGTCGGTCACCGCGCCGGTTTCGATGTGCTTGCGGGCTCGGGCACGCAGGTTCGCAATGCTGCTGAGTGGCGCACCATTCCCGTTGTCTTTGTCGTTCACGCTCTTCTCCGATTTCTGTTGAAAACAAACCTGCTGATCAGCTGGATCCACGGTGGCCGCAACACGGCGGCCGTCAGGGCGGTGGTCGCCAGTGAGCGCGCGGTCACGTGGGTCGTCAGCCAGCGAAAAGTCGCGCTACGCGGGAACTCGCCGGCGCCTGCGGCGACCGGCGGCCTCAAGGCAGCGAGCAGCTCGGCGCGGTTGCGGCGCAACTCCAGCAGCGCGGCCTGCACCCTGGGATCTGGAATCTGCGCTTTCACGCGGCTTCCACCCGCTCGCGCTCGAACAGCTCCTCGAGGAGCCGGCGGTCCTTCGCCCATTCACCCGCTGTCTGCGGCAGAACCCCTCGCCCGCCCGCCGACAACTGCTTCAGCCGCCAGAACGCAACTGCCGCGATCGCCACGAACACCCCCAGGAGACCCGCAATCACCCAGGTGCGCGCGGCCGTGTCCCAGGTCGCTGCAATCAGCCATATGCAACCCATCACTACGCCAAGCACCATGGCACACGCCATGACCGCGGCGGCCAGCAGGCGGCGGCCAAACGCAGTCGATGCCGCCTCCAGATCGCTCAGGATCAGGTCCGTATACGCCCCCGCATGGCGGACGGCGATTGAG
This sequence comes from Steroidobacteraceae bacterium, assembly GCA_025451375.1. Taxonomy (GTDB): domain Bacteria; phylum Pseudomonadota; class Gammaproteobacteria; order Steroidobacterales; family Steroidobacteraceae; genus 13-2-20CM-66-19. The sequence continues at coordinate 4,995 of JANWKL010000108.1, read as the reverse complement.
GCGACGGCAGAAAGACGCTCGATCATGAAGGCGACTGCTGGCTAGCGGCGCGACACGAGAAACCCCACCGCGAGTCCTGCCAGCGCCGCGATGCCAATGGCTTCCCACGGCTGGTTGCGCACGTAGCGATCGCTGGCTTCAATCGCCTGGTTGGCCTGGCCCTGGACCTGCTCAACGCCGTCAGCGATCGACTTCTTGGCCGTGGTGATGGCATCGGCAACCTTGGCGCGCAGGCGGCGGATCTCCGGATCCGCAGCGTCGCCAACGCGATCCATCAGGTCCTCGACATCCGCAATCAGGTTCTGCACTTCTTCACCGGCGGCGGTACCTGCCTGCTGCGCCGCCTCGCGTGCTGCGCTCTTGATGCTGCGCGGAGTCGCGCGCTTAAAGTCATCTGCTGTCGTTTCCATGGTTTCGCTGTCCTCAATGGCTCAACACGGGTATCCCGCAAGGACCCGACTATCCACCCCCACTGCCTTGGGGTCGGTCGGGGGTCGGGCCAACCCAGCGTAGGACTTCGGCTACAGCGCGCGGGTTGCTGCGCAAGCGTGGCGCCGTGTAGGAATCAACTTACGGGCGCTTGGTCCTCAACTGACGCCGCATTGCGACTCTGGCTGCCTCTTTCGTATCACGCCTTGCGCCTATGCTTGGTTCGCTCGTTTCAACAGCCATGCGAGGAGGGCTCATGCCAGGGGTTGCATCAGTGTCATCGTCGGCAATTGCCGGGGTCGCGCGGGCCCGCAGCCCGGAGTTAGTGCGCGAATTGCGCGTCGCCGCCATGGAGGGCGATGAAATGCGCATCACTCACTTGCTCTCGGAGCTGTTGCGCTGCAAGGGACTGTCGCGAGCGCAGCGGATTGCGCTGCAGCAGAAAGCGCTGCTGAACCTGGTGGCCTCGTTGCGCTCAGCGGCGCTCAACGACGACCTCACCGGTCTCTACAACCGCAGGAGTTTCATGCAGGCCGGTACCCGCCTGCTTGACCTGGCGGCGCGCGACCAACAGCCCGCTCACCTGGTGTATTTCGGAATCGACCAGTTCGCAAAGATCAACCAGTCGCTCGGCCGCTCAGCCGGCGACATCCTGATCCGGCAGACGGGAAATCTCCTGCGCGATCTGTTTCCCAGCTATGGGGTGTATGAGGTGCTCGGGCGCCTGAAAGGCGACGAATTCGCCGCCCTGACGACCAGCGACCGGCACGCCTCGCGCCAGGCCATAATGCTGCGTGTCCGCAGGCCTGAACGCAGCAGCGCCGTGCCCACGCTGACCTTGAGCGTCGGGGTTGCCCGGTTCAACCCGCAGCGACCCGTGGATATCGACGAACTGCTGGAGACCGCCCGCCGCGCCATGAATGAACCGCTGCGAGAGAGCGCGCTTTCGGAGCTCGCGCCGCTACGAGCCTGAGAAGCATCGCAGATTTAACTGTGGGCGCTGTCCTGGGAAGCCGGCGCGGCTCAATGCGTGGAATGCACGCGCTTCGCCGACTTTCGGGCTCTTGGTTTTTTCTGCGGAGCCACATCCACAGGTTGCGCGGGACCGTCTACGACCCCATCCGCGGGCGCCTGCTGTGGAATCGGAATGGTCATCCGAATCTGCGTGCCGGATCTGCCTGACTTGATGGACAGCGTGCCGTCAAATTGACGCAGACGTTCGTGCATGCCCGCGATGCCGACGCCAAAGCCTCCGGACTGCAGCTGCGCCAATTTTTCCCGCGACATCCCGTGGCCGCAATCCTCAACCGTCACCGTGATCCGCTCAGCGCGCCGGGCAATGCAGATCGACGCGGTCTTGCTGCCGGAATGACGATGAATGTTGGTCAGGCATTCCTGCACGGTCCGAAACACCACCAGCTCCAGCTCGCGCGGCAGCCTGCCAAAGTCCTCGGCGATGTCGAGCGTGATTCCGAGTGAGGTGCGTTCGGCGAGACCGCCCACATACCAGCTCAGGGCGGACGCCAAGCCGATGTCATCCAGGAGCGGCGGATGCAACAGGTAGGACGTGGTGCGAATCTCCTTCTGCAACTGTCGCAGCGATTGCTCGACGACCTCCACTTCCGGCAGCAGCCCTGGCGCTACACGTGCGGCTTTGTCGACGAGCTGCGCGAGATCCATGCCCATGACCGTCAGCGTCTGCCCCGCGCTATCGTGCAATTCACGCGCAACATAGCGCCGTTCGTCGTCCTGAGTCCGCAGCAAACGCCAGGACAGCTCCCGCAGCTGCGACGCCTGCCGCAGCACGTCGGCAGTTCGCGCCTCAACCTCCCGGGTTCGCGCCTGCACCTGCGCATCGAGCGTTTCCGTCAACCGGCGATAGCTCTCCTCCGTGTTCTTGAGAATGGTAATGTCGACCCCTGTCGGGTGCAGGAAACAAACCCGCCCCTGCTCGTCCAGGATGGGATAGAGCGCGAAGTCGACGACGCGTTGCGTCCCGTCCGCCCACGAATATTCGAGGATTTCCCGGTACGGGAGGCCTTGTGCGGCAAGCGGTGTCGCGGCGCGAATCTTCTCACGCGACTGCGGGAATTCCCGCCACCACGGTGTGTCCCAGAATTCCCGTCCGACTACCTGGTCGGCGCGGTAGCCACACCCATCCAGACACAGCTTATTCACCTCAAGCGTAATACCGTCGTTACTCATGATGCCGGCGAATACCGAGGTCTGCTCGAATACGGCGCGGAACTTGGCAGTAGCCGCGAAGCTCTCCGCCATGAGCTGGCGTTCCCGTTCCTCCGCCCGCTTGCGCTCGGAAATGTCACGCGTGACCGCCAGCTGGACCGTCGTGCCATCGGTATTGGGCATCGGGGCCGCGTGGCTTTCCATCTGCCGCCGTCGGCCGTCAAAGCCAATGACCCCAAACTCAAGCGAGCCCTTCTCGCCTGCGCAGACTCTCTCGTTAAAGGCCCGGTACCGGTCGCGGTCCTCCTCGCAGATCATGTCGTAGACACACGTTCCGATCACCGCCTCATCACAATCGCCACCGAGAATCCGCACCCCGCCGGAATTCATATGCAGCAAGGTGCCGTCGGCAGCCATTACATTCACGCATTCCGGATTGGTCTCGACCATCGCGCGGAAGCGCTCCTCGCTCTCGCGCAGCGCCTGCACCGCTTGCCGCTGCGCAGTTACATCGCGCACAACGGTCGAGGCGCCGATGGCGCGCCCGGCACCGTTGCGGACCGGAGAAATGGTGAGCGACACGCTGATCCGCGCGCCGTCCTTGGCCATCCTGACGGTCTGGAAACGCGTGATGCGCTCGCCTCGTCGGAGCCGCTCAAGAAGCTCTGCCTCTTCACTGCGGCGCTCGGGCGGAACAATCAGGGTGATGTTCTGACCGATGGCTTCGGGCGCGGTGTAGCCGAAGATCCGCGCGGCGCTCTTGTTCCAGCTGGTGACTACCCCGTCGAGGTTCTTGCTCAGTATCGCGTCATCTGACGAATCAACGATTGCCGCGAGCAGGTCGATCGGTTGCTCCAGAGGATCCGCCTCGGAATCAGACCCACCCGGTGAACCTTGCCGCCCTCGGCCATCGAATTCCCGGGCGACCGCCTTGATGGCGTTAGCCGCCGCCGTGGCGCGATCCTGAACCTGTGCCGCCGCCTGTTCGTCAACCACCTTGTCTATGGTGCGCAGGAGGCTGCGCGCCAGATCCGACTTGGAGACAAAGCCACGCGCACCCACCTCTGCGGCCTGTCGCGAAAGCAGCCGCGGATCATTCTGGCTGACGATGATGACATCGGTTTCCGGTCTCTCGCGCCGGATGGTCCGGGCTGCCTCTACGCCATCCATCTGGGGCAAGGATACGTCCATGAGCACCACATCAGGCCCCAGGACCCGCGCCTTCTCGACCGCCTCGATGCCGTCTGCCGCTTCACCGCAGACGGTCCAGTCGGTGCGGGGCGCCAGCAACGAGCGAATACCGCGCCGGATCGCCTCGTGGTCATCGACAATCAGAATCCTGACCATGCTCACGAGCTGTTCCGTCCGCCGGCAATCGAGCCGTCAGAATACGCCGTCGCGTTCCTGAAAAAAGTCAGAATCAGCCTACACGTGCAGGCTGCGAGTCGTAGGTATGGGGCGTGTGGGAGTTGAACCCACGACCAGCGGATTAAAAGTCCGATGCTCTACCGACTGAGCTAACGCCCCACCGAGGGATGGTGACCCGGCGCCTTAGAAGTCGGGCCGCCGGCGCGGGGGCCGCATGATACTACAGCCCCTGATAGCGGGTCGGATCGGGTAACCCCGCGGCTTCAAAGCCGGCGCGGCGCAGCCGGCACGCGGCGCAGCGTCCGCAGGCGCGTCCTGATGCGTCCGCCTGGTAACAGGATACCGTCTGACCGTAATGAACCTTCAGGCGCGTCCCCTCCAGAACAATCTGCGCCTTGGTCATGGCGATCAAAGGCGTGTGCACCCGACAGGGACTTCCCTCGACCCCTGCCCGGGTGGCGAGCGCGGCGAGCGCGCTGAAGGCGTCGATGAACTCGGGCCGGCAGTCCGGATACCCACTCGAATCAAGCACGTTCACGCCGATGAAAATGTCACGGCAGCCGAGCACCTCGGCCCAGGCGAGCGCGAGTGACAGCATGATGGTGTTGCGCGCCGGCACGTAGGTCACGGGAATCCCCGCGGTCGGCGTCTCGGGCACCGCGATCGCCGGATCGGTCAGGGCCGAGCCGCCAATGCCGGCAAGGTCCACGCGCATGACCCGGTGCTCCTGCGCACCTCCGGTGAGGGCTACGCGGCGTGCCGCGTCGAGTTCGGCGACGTGGCGCTGCCCATAGTCGACCGACAGCGCGTAGCAGGAAAACCCCTGCTCGCGCGCCAGCGCCAGCACCGTAGCGGAGTCGAGTCCCCCGGACAACAGCACGACCGCGGGCGGCATGTCATTTTCCCGGGACATTGCCCCACAGGTACTTGTGCAGTTGCAGCTGGAAGCGAACGGGCAGACGATCCGCGAGAATCCAGTCAGCGAGCGTTGCCGCTGCGAGCTGCTCGTGGCTC
>JANWKL010000107.1 GCA_025451375.1 Steroidobacteraceae bacterium | reverse complement strand
GCCGATCAGTACCGCGCAGGGACGGATGGCCGAGCTGAAGCGCCTCCTCGAGCAGCTGGCTTCGGAGAGCGAGTACTTCCACACCCCGACCGACGCCAACGCCGGCCGCGCCTGATCCATTGGCCAAGCGCGACCGGCCCGCCGTGTTACGAGACCCTAGCCCGCGGCTTTCGCTTTCACTGCGGCGCCGGCGACTTCCTCGAGCGCCTGCTCAAACAGCTGGAATCCTTCCTTCAGCACGGCATCGCTGATGGTCAGCGGCGCGAGGAAGCGGATGACGTTGGAGTAGACGCCGCAGGACAGAATCACCAGTCCGTGCCGGCCAGCCGCCTGCACCAGCGCCTTGGTGAGATCCGCATCAGGGGAATCCGCACGCGCGTTCTTGACGAGTTCCACGGCGACCATGGCGCCCAGGGCCCGCACGTCGCCGATGCACGGAAAGCGCACGCCCAGGCCCTTGAGACGTGAACTCATGAAGCGGCCGATTTCCTGGGAGCGCTTGAGGAGTTGTTCCTCGCGCATTACCTCGAGTACCGCGAGGCCTGCGGCGCAGGCGAGCGGGGAACCGGCGAAGGTACCGCCCAGCCCCCCCGGACCCGGGGAGTCCATGATGTCAGCCTTGCCGGTGACGGCGGACAGCGGTACGCCGCCGGCGACGCTTTTCGCAATGGTGATCAGATCCGGCTCGACGCCGGTGTGCTCGATCGCGAACATACGACCGGTACGCCCAAATCCTGACTGGATTTCATCGGCGATGAGCACGATGGCGTGCGTGTCACATACGGCACGCAGCTTGCGCATCAGCTCCGTCGGTGCCGCATAGAACCCGCCTTCACCCAGCACCGGTTCGATGATGATTGCCGCGACGCGTGCCGGGTCCACGTCCGCCTTGAACAGTTGCTCGAGCGCCTGCAGCGAGTCCTCAGTCGTGATTCCGTGGTAGGCCATCGGATAGGGCAGGTGATAGACCTCCGGCAACATGGGTCCGAAGCCCGCCTTATACGGCTGCACCTTGCCGGTCAGGGCGGTACACGCGAGGGTCCGGCCGTGGAAGCCGCCGGAGAACGCAATGACGCCTGAGCGCTTGGTATGGAAGCGCGCGATCTTTATCGCGTTCTCGACCGCTTCGGCGCCGGTGGTGAGAAAGATGGTTTTCTTCGGGCTCGCGCCGGGGGCGAGGGCGTTCAGGGCTTCAGCCAGGGCGATGTAGCTCTCGTAAGGGGTGACCTGGAAGCAGGTGTGCGTGAGCTTTTCCAGCTGCTTCGCAATGGCCTGTTGCACCTTCGGGTGCACGTGTCCGGTGTTGAGAACCGAGATGCCGCTCGCGAAGTCGATATAGCGTCGGCCCTCGACATCCCAGATCTCGGCATTGGCGGCGCGCTCGGCGTAGACCGCGAGGGAATTGGTGACGCCACGCGGGACGGCCCGCTGGCGGCGTTCGTGAAGTTCGCTGTTGGTTGTCAAGGCGAGTTCCTCGAAAGTTGCATATGTTGGAAGGCGGCTTCAGCCACCGGTCTTGAGTTGTGCGGCGCGATGGATGGCCGCGCGGATACGTTGATAGGTGCCGCAGCGGCAGATGTTGCCGGCCATCGCCGCGTCGATCTGTTCATCGGTGGGCTGGGCGGTCTGCGCCAGCAGCGCCACCGCCGACATGATCTGCCCCGACTGGCAATAGCCGCATTGCGGCACGTCGAGCTCGATCCAGGCCTTCTGCACCGGGTGGCTGCGATCGGTCGACAGACCCTCGATGGTCGTTATTTTCCTGCCGCTGACGGCGCTCACCGGTGTAACACAGGAGCGGATCGGGGCCCCGTCGAGGTGGACGGTGCACGCGCCGCACAGCGCCATGCCGCACCCGAACTTGGTGCCGGTGAGGCTGAGTGTGTCGCGCAGCACCCACAAGAGCGGGGTATCCGCATCGACCTCCACGCGCGCGTCCTTGCCGTTGATATTGAGCTCGATCATCCGCCGGTCCTCCACCTGCGTACTATACGGCCCGGCGCGGCGCGCGCGCATCCGCGCCGAGCCAGCGTGGTGATCTTTGGAGGCATGCGAGGGGTGGGCAGACCCTCTACAATGCCTTAATCCCCAGCGTACGAACGGGCCAACCTTGAGTGTAGCGACATCCACCACGAACGCGGCGAGCATCACCGCCGAGGTGGTCATTATCGGCGCCGGGCCCTGCGGCCTGTTCCAGGTGTTTGAGCTGGGTCTCCTCGGCATCAGCGCGCACGTCGTGGACTCGCTGCAGCATCCGGGCGGGCAGTGCGCGGAGCTTTATCCCGATAAACCCATTTATGACATCCCGGCGATCCCGGTGTGCGGCGCGCAGGAGCTGGTTGACAGGCTGCTGCAGCAGATCAAGCCCTTTAAGCCGCAACTGCACCTCGGGCACGAGGTCGTGGCCTTCACGCGGCGCGAGGACGGGCGCTTTACCCTCGCCACCAGTGGCGGGGCGACCTTTGATGCCGGTGCCGTCGTGATCGCCGGTGGCGTCGGCTCCTTCCAGCCGCGCCGCATCGGCCTTGAAGGCGCGGATGGCTTCGAAGGCGGCGCGATCCAGTACCGCGTAAAAAACGCGGACGAGCTCGCCGGCAAGCGCCTGGTGATTTTTGGCGGTGGCGACTCCGCGCTCGACTGGGCGCTCGAACTGCTGCCGCGCGCCGCAGCCGTCACGCTCGTGCACCGGCGCGCGGAGTTTCGCGCCGCACCGGCGAGCGTCGCGAAAATGCACGCGCAGGTCGCGGCCGGACGCATGCGCTACGTTGAAGCGCTGCCGCAGTCGCTGAACGTAGCGGACGGCGCGCTGCGCGGTGTCAACATCAAGACCCGCGCGGGTGCGGTCGAGTCGCTGCAGGCGGACCAGCTGCTGGTGTTTTTCGGCTTGCATCCGAAACTCGGGCCGATCGCCGAGTGGGGCCTGGCGCTGGAAAAGAAGGCGCTCAGGGTCGACGCCGAGAAATTCCAGACGAGCCTGCCGGGAGTTTTCGCGGTGGGTGATATCAACACCTACCCCGGCAAGAAGAAGCTCATCCTGTCCGGATTTCACGAAGCCGCGCTGGCGGCGTTCGCGATCCAGCATCATCTTTATCCGCAAAAAAAACAGTTTCTGCAGTACACCACCACGAGTCCCGTCATGCACCAGCGCCTGGGCGTACCGGACTGAGCCTTCCAAGGAGAGCACCATGAAACACCTGCGCAATACCCTCACCGCCGTCGCCCTCGTGGGCGCATCCGTCCTGCCGCTAGCTGCGCACGCCGACCCCTGTAAGCTCGACATCACGGGCAACGACCAGATGCAGTACGACAAGCAGGCACTCGCGGCGCCCGCGAGCTGCAAGCAGATCACCGTTACGCTGCACCATGCGGGCAAGCTTCCCAAGCAAGCGATGGGACACAACTGGGTGCTGGTGAATGCCCCGGATCTTGCGGCCGTCGCCCAGGCCGGCATGGGTGCGGGGCTGGCGAACGATTACGTGGCGGCGGGGGACAAGCGCGTGCTGGCGCACACGAAGATCATCGGCGGCGGTGATACCACCAGCGTCACCTTCGCTTCATCCCTGCTCAAGCAGGGCGGCTCCTATAGCTTCCTGTGCACTTTCCCCGGCCACAATGCGCTGATGCACGGCACGTTCACCCTGAACTGATTCGCTCCTGGACATCAGCCGCATGGATCAGCGCCTCGCCGATCTGCTGAAACTCCTCGAGCTCGAACAGCTGGAGGTCAATTTGTTTCGCGGTGAAAGCCGCGACATCGGCAGTCCGCAGGTGTTCGGCGGGCAGGTGCTCGGCCAGGCCCTGTCCGCCGCTGGCGCGACGGTTGACGGCGGCCGGATCGTGCACTCGCTGCACGCGTATTTCCTGCGGCGCGGCGACTGCAACGCACCGATTGTCTACGAGGTCGATCGCAGCCTCGATGGACACAGCTTCGCCAATCGCCGCGTGGTCGCCATCCAGCACGGCGCGCAGATTTTCAACATGACGGCTTCGTTCCAGATCGCGGAAGAGGGCTTCGAACACCAAAGCGACATGCCCAAGGTCCCGCCACCGGACGGGCTGCCCAAATTCACTGGTCCGCCACCGCAGATACTCGCGCAGTTGCCCGAACGCGCGCGACGTTTCTTCGAGCTGCCCGCACCGTTCGAATTCCGCCTGGTGCAGCCGATCGACTACGAGCGGCCGCAGCGCTCGCCGCCGCAGCGGCAGATCTGGCTGCGCGCGGTCGCCGCCCTCCCGCCGGATGAGATGCTGCACCGTCGCCTGCTCGCCTACGTATCGGATTTTTTCCTGCTCGATACGGCGAACCTGCCACATGGCATGTCGGCGCTGAGGCCGGGCGTCATCATGGCGACCATCGATCACGCCATGTGGTTTCATCGCACGCTGCGCGTGGACGACTGGCTGCTCTACGACATGGAGAGCCCGAGTGCCTCAGGCGCCCGCGGTTTCGCGCGCGCCCGCGTGTTTGCCAGTGACGGCCGCCTGGTGGCGAGCGCCGCCCAGGAAGGGCTCATCCGTCCGCGCAAGGACGCGTAGTCCATAGGCGAAACTTCCGCCTCCCATTGCATGCCGCCAATCCGTGTGCTTAAATACTGAACCATATGGTTCAGTATACACAGCCCCGCCTGAATGCCTCGTTCGCCGCGCTCTCGGACGCCACCCGTCGCGGCGTTCTTGAGCAGCTCGGTCGTGCAGACGCTTCGATCACAGACCTTGCCGGGAAATTCCACATGACCCTCACCGGCATGAAGAAGCATGTCGGTGTCCTGGAGCAGGCGGGATTCGTCGTCACGCAGAAGGTCGGGCGCGTGCGGACCTGCAAGCTCGGCCTGCGCCGACTGGAGGAAGAGGTGGCATGGATCGAGAACTACCGGCAGCTGTGGGACGCGCGCTTCGAGGAGCTGGACCAGGTTGTCGAGGAACTGAAACGGAAGGAGAAAGTCGATGGACGCAAGAACAGAAAGTGAGCCTACCCCCATGAAGAACCCCACGACGGCAGAACGGAAGTCCGAGCGCGAGCTGGTCGTTACGCGAACCCTCAACGGTCCGGCGCGCATCGTGTTCGAGGCGTGGACCAGACCTGAGCTATTCCGGCGATGGTGGGTACCGAAATCGTGCGGACTAACCCTCATCTCCTACGAGGCCGACGTTCGCACCGGTGGCACGTACCGTCTCGTGATGGGCCACCCTGCCTCAGAGCAGCCTCTGGCGTTCTTCGGCAAGTACATCGAAGTGACGCCGCACTCCCGTCTCGTCTGGACCAATGACGAAGGTGGTGAAGCTGGGCCTGTCACCACGGTGACCTTCGAGGAAAAGGGTGACGCGACGCTGGTCGTCGTTCACGACCTCCATCCCTCGAAAGAAGCTCTCGACGAGGCCATTGCCTCCGGAAGCACGAGTGGGTGGGGCGAGCAGTTCGCGCAACTGGACGAGCTTCTTGTCACCCTGGGCGAGAGCGTGGGACGCTCATGATGTGTTGGCGGCCCTAAGTGCCGTGCGCCAGCGCGTCGAGATCCTTTAGCAGCAGAGGATTGAAGCGCGCTGGCGCTTCCATCATGAGGAAATGCCCGGTGTGCGGCAGCACATCGAGCGTGAATCGCGGCAGGGACTTTCGGATCCGCGCCGCATCGGTCGGCTCCAGGTCCGAGTTGATGGCGTACACCGGCACGTGAACCTGCGCGATCACCGGTGCGGTGTCTATGGAGAGTAGCTGCTGCAGGCTGGCGACCGCGATTGACGGCGGCTCGAGCGACATGTCGTAGGCCACTTTCTGCGCCAGCAG
>JANWKL010000106.1 GCA_025451375.1 Steroidobacteraceae bacterium | reverse complement strand
CTCAGGCGCTGCTGGCCGCGGGAAAGTCGGCGGTCAATGAAGTCTTCGTCACCGTGCAGGTCTGCATCCCAGGCATGAACGGCGCGAGCAACTGCCGCACCGGGGATCATTTCCTCTTCGACAGCGGCACGGCGGGAGTGAGAATCGTCTCGACGGCGCTCACCGGCCTGGTGCTAGCGCCGGCGCCTGACGGCGTGAATCCGCTGGCGGAGTGCCTGCCGTTCGCCGACGGCTCGGCGTGGGGCTCGGTCGCCACCGCGGACCTGACGCTCCCGGTATCGACCGAGCACGCATCCGGGGTCAGGCTGCAGATCGTGGGTGACCCGCTGTACGAGCAGGGAACCGACCGCCCCAGCTCCTGCACCGGCGTGGTCGAGGACACCGTCCCCGAATTCGGTGCGAACGGTATCCTCGGCGTCGGGACCTTCACGGACGACTGCGGCTTTGGCTGCACTCCAGGATCCCAGCTCACTCCCCCGCCGTGGTACTTCGGCTGCCCCACGCCGGCGACCTGCACCGCGGAATTCGTGACGGACAGCCTGCAGATCCAGAATCCGGTCACCCAGTTTGCGCCCGACAGTGCGGGTGTCCTGGACAACACGGGCGTCATCGTAGAGCTGCCGGCCGTGGGCGTGAACGGCGCGGCTACCGTGGCGGGTTCGCTGGTGTTCGGCATCGGCACGCAGGCGAACAACAAACTCAACCTCGTGAGCGGCATCAGCGTGTTTCCGGCGGACGTCAGCAACGGCGACACCATCACCGTCGTCTACAGCGGCGGTACGAAATTCCCGGACAGCTACCTCGACAGCGGCTCGAACGGCATTTTCTTCCAGGACTCGACGATCAAGGCGTGCGGCGCCAACCAGATGGGATTCTATTGTCCGGGTGCGGGCTCGGTGCTGAGCTTCAACGCCACGGTGGAGGGCTTTAGCGGTACGCCCACGAAGGCAATCACGTTCAGCGTCGGAGACGCCGCGACCCTGTTCAACACCAACTCGACCTACGCGGCGTTCTCGAATCTCGCTGGCACGACCTTCGGCTCGACGGCGGCATCGACGGTGGACCTCGGCCTGCCATTCTTCTACGGCCAGAACGTGTATACGGCGATAGACGGCGTGAACGCCGACGGCATGACGGGCCCCTACTTCGCTTTCTGAAGCACGCGCTGCCGGCGCCGCCACCAGACTCCCCTTACTGCCCGGCTCGCGATGCGAGCCGGGCACTAACTGGGGCATCATAAGCAGATGAGCGCACTGCAACGAATCGCGGCGACCGCGCTGGCGCTGCTCCTCATTCTCATCGGCTACGGCCTGTGGGCTACGCGGGCACCCCTGACCGCCCCACGCACGCTGAGCGCCCCCGGCACCCCGGCTGGGGTGCCGGTCATCGATGAGGACACGCTGTTCACCGCACAGCACCTGTCGCGATTGGCCACGACCCGCGACGAGCTGACACTGTCCCAGCAGGCCATCGAGTTGGCCGATCACGAACTGGATCTTGCCTTCAGCGGTGTTCTGCGTCACCTGGAAGCCAACCCGCCGCAGCTTTCCGCCGCCGCTCGCGCCATCCAGGAGAAGCTGACTCACAGTCAGGCGCAACTTTCCGCGGACACGACCAAGGTGAAGCGCTTGACGCAGGCTATGGCTGCGGCCGCGGACGCGGAAAAGCCGGCGCTCCAGGACCAGCTGGATCTCGCCCAGGCGCAGGCGGACATCGACACCTACGAAGTGGGCCAGGCGAATGACAGCCTGCTGCAAGCGGGCGGCAACGTTCATCAGCGCATCCAGGCGATGCAGCATGCAATCGAGGTCGCCGACCAGAATCGGCCGCCAGCCGCGTTGGCGCCCGATCCGCTCGCCAGCGCCCAGGGCCTGGTGGGCCGCGTGCGCCAGTGGCTGGCGCTGCGCGGCAAGCAACAGGCGATCGAACGGGCCCTTGGGCAGGCTGCCGCGAGCGTCGACGAACTATCCAAGGGCAGGGAGCAGATCGCAGCCGAGATTGCCGCCGACAAGAGCGGCCTGGAGGGGACCGCTTCCCCACCCGCCTCACGCCTGGAGGCCGCGCGACGCACCGCGGCGCAGCAGCAGCGCCTGTCGGTGCGCGACCAGCGCATCGGGGTGCGCAAACGCCTGGTCGAGACCTATGGGCAGTGGATCCAGTTAGTGCAGTCGCAGGCGCGCGCGGCCATGAACCAGGCGCTCATCGATACCGCGGTCATTGTCGTCGCTTTGCTGCTGGTCGTGTTCTTCGAGAGTGGCATCAACGGCTTGTTGGGACGTACCCACATCGACCGTCGCCAGCTCGGCGCCCTGCGCAGCGTGGTCAGCGTCATCCTGCAGCTGGTCGCCGTGCTCGCCATCCTGCTGATCCTGATCGGCGTGCCCGGACAGCTCGGCACCATCCTGGGCCTCGCCGGCGCGGGACTCACGGTGGCGCTGAAGGACTTCATCGTCGCCTTCATCGGCTGGTTCGTGCTCATGGGCAGAAACGGCGTGCGCCTGGGCGACTGGGTCGAGATTAACGGTGTGAGCGGTGAGGTCATCGAGCTTGGCATGTTCCACACCGTGCTCCTGGAGACCGGCAACTGGACCGACGCCGGCCATCCCACCGGCCGCCGTGTGACCTTCACCAACAGCTTCGCCATCGAAGGGCACTACTTCAACTTCTCGACCACCGGGCAATGGCTGTGGGACGAGGTGTCGGTGGTAGTCCCGTTCGGCCGCGATTCGCAGGCGATCGCGACCGCGATCGAGAAGGAGGCCGTGGCGGCCACCGCGAACAGCGGCACGGAGGCCGAGGAGGAATGGCGCCGGGCGACGCATGGCCAGCGCGGTGTGAGCGTCTCGGCGCAGCCGGGCATCGCCGTGCGTCCGACGAGCGGCGGCGTGGAGGTCATGGTGCGCTATGTGACGCGTGCCAGCGAACGCATGGCCGTGCGGGCGCGGCTGTACCAGTCGGCCGTGCAACTCCTCGCCCAAAGCGGCAGCAAACCGGCCTGACGCATGGGCACGCGCATGCCTGCACTGTTCGTCGGTCACGGCAATCCGATGAATGCCCTGAGCGACAACGACTGGACGCGCGCCTGGGTGACCCTGGGTGCGCGCCTGCCGCGACCGCGCGCGGTGCTGGCAATCTCCGCCCATTGGTACCTGCCCGCGACCCGCGTCACCGTCAGCCCGGCGCCGCGCACCATTCATGACTTCGGCGGCTTCCCGCGGGAATTGTTTGCGGTGCGCTACCCCGCCCCCGGCGACCCGGCACTGGCCGCCCGGGTTCAGCACTTGCTTGCGCCGTTGCCGGTTGGCGCCGACACCGCGTGGGGACTGGATCACGGCACGTGGTCGGTGCTGTGTCACCTCTACGCCCAGGCGGACGTGCCGGTCGTGCAGCTGAGTATCGATGAAACCCGCGCGCCGCAGTTTCATTACGAGATCGGCATGCGGCTGCGCGCGCTGCGCGATGAGGGCATCCTCATCCTCGGCAGCGGGGACATCGTGCACAACCTCCATACTTATTCATGGGGCGCACATCCGCGCGAACCCTACGACTGGGCACTGCGCTTTGAGCAGGATGTGCGGCGCCGCCTTGAAGCCGGTGACACCGCGGCCCTGGTGAACTACCTGGCCTCGGGGAACGATGCGCAGCTGTCAGTCCCGACGCCCGAACACTACCTGCCGCTGCTTTATGCTCTGGGCGCGAGCTTTCCCGGTGAGCCGGTCAGCTTTCCGGTGACCGGAATGGACGGCGGCTCGGTATCGATGCTCTCAGTGCGGTTCGGCTAGACTCGACTTACAGTTCCTAAATAAGCCTTAACGTTTGTCAGGACGTGCGGCTGGTATGGTCGTGGTCGGTGCAGCCTAAGCCCATGAACGACGAAACCCCCTCCCCGCATGGCCCGATCAATTCCGACACCCGACCGGGGTGGGTGAACGCTCTCTTCACCCGCCGCGTGTTGGTCATCGTATTGGTCATCGTGGGACTGGTCGTGCTGGCGAAGCTGCTGACGCCCAAGGCCGCGACGACCGCCAGTGGCGGACGCTCGCCAAGCGGCGGACCGATGCCCGTGGTGACGATGAGCGCCCGCGCTGGCGATATGCCCATCACGCTCATTGGCCTCGGCACCGTGACACCGGTGGCCACCGTCACCGTGCAGAGCCAGATCAGCGGCCAGATCATGCACATTGCATTCAAGGAAGGTCAGACCGTCAAGGCGGGCGACCCCCTGATGCAGATCGATCCGCGCCCCTACCAGGTGGCACTCGAGCAGGCGCAAGGTGCACTGGCGCGCGACAAGGCGCTGCTCGCCAACGCTCACGTCGACCTGGGTCGTTACCAGACGCTGTTCGCGCAGGACTCGATTGCCGAGCAGCAGCTCGCCACCCAGAAGTCCCTCGTCGTACAGGACGAAGGCACGGTCAAGACCGACCAGGCCCAGATCGACGCGCAGAAACTGAACCTCACGTACGCGCGCATCGTGTCGCCCATTGCCGGCCGCGTTGGCCTGCAGCAGGTGACTCTCGGCAACTACATCACACCGAACGAGCCCAATGGACTCGCGGTGGTGACCCAGCTGCAGCCCATCACGGTGGTCTTCACGTTGCCGGAGGATCAGATCCCGCCGCTGCTGAAACAGCTGCACGCGGGCGCGACGCTGCCGGTGAGCGCCTACGACCGCACCGACACGCACCAGCTGGCCAGCGGGTCGCTGCAGTCCATCGACAGCCAGATCGACACCACCACCGGCACGCTCAAACTCAAGGCGATCTTCCCCAACACCGACGAGAGCCTGTTCCCGCAGCAATTCGTCAACGTCGTGCTGCTGCTCGACACCCTGCACGGCGCCACGCTCATCCCGCAGGCCGCCATCCAGCGCGGCGCGCCGGGGACCTACATCTACGTCGTCAACAGCGCGGATCAGACCGTGAGTGTGCGCAAGGTGAGCTTAGGACCTGGGGACACAACCAACATCGCCATCACCCAGGGACTGCAGCCCGGCGAGATCGTGGTCGTGGACGGCACCGACAAGCTGAAGGATGGCGCCAAGGTGCAACTGCGTCCGGCAGCGGGCACCGCGGGCCCTGCCGGCAAGGGCAAGAACCACAAGCCGCCGAGCAATCCAGGCGGCGGCTGAAGTCCGGACGGCCGCATGAATCCGTCCCGCATATTCATACTGCGGCCGGTTGGCACATCGCTGCTGATGGTGGCGATTCTGCTCGCCGGCATCGTCGCGTACCGCTTCCTGCCGTTGTCAGCGCTGCCCGAGGTCGATTACCCCACGATCCAGGTCCAGACGTTCTATCCGGGCGCCAGCCCCGAGGTCATGACCTCCTCGATCACCGCGCCACTGGAAGTCCAGTTCGGGCAGATGCCAGGGCTGAACCAGATGTCCTCGGCCAGCTCCGGGGGCGCCTCGGTCATCACGCTGCAGTTCAGCCTCAACCTGAACCTCGACATCGCCGAGCAGGAGGTCCAGGCGGCCATCAATGCCGCGGGCAACCT
The DNA here is from genome assembly GCA_025451375.1 of Steroidobacteraceae bacterium. Taxonomy (GTDB): domain Bacteria; phylum Pseudomonadota; class Gammaproteobacteria; order Steroidobacterales; family Steroidobacteraceae; genus 13-2-20CM-66-19. Next base: position 5,568 of record JANWKL010000106.1, on the reverse strand, counting down.
CCTGCCGTCGGATCTGCCGGCGCCGCCGATTTACGCCAAGGTGAATCCGGCCGACGCGCCGATCATCACCCTGGGGATCACTTCCAGGACGCTGCCCCTGACCCAGCTCGAGGACCTGGCCGACACGCGCATGGCCCAGAAGATCTCGCAGATCGAGGGGGTGGGACTGGTGAGCGTGAGTGGTGGGCAGCGTCCGGCGGTGCGTGTCATCGCCAACGTGCGCGCGCTCGCTGCCTACGGCCTCAACATCGATGATCTGCGCACCACCATCGCCAATGCCAACGTCAATTCACCCAAGGGCACGCTCGACGGACCGGCACGCTCGTGGACGCTGAACGCCAACGACCAGATCCAGAGCCCGGAAGGCTATCAGGGCATCATCGTTGCCTACAAGAACGGCAACCCGGTGCGCCTGTCGGATGTGGCGCAGGTCGTGAACGGTGCCGAGAATTCGTATCTGGCCGGCTGGGTGAACAACACCCCCGGCATCATCCTCAACGTCCAGCGCCAGCCGGGCGCCAACGTGATCCAGGTGGTGGACCGCATCAAGGCGCTGCTGCCGGCGCTGTCGGCGACGCTGCCGCTGGCGGTCGACGTCGTGATCCTCACCGACCGGACCAACACCATCCGCGCCTCGGTGCACGACGTCGAGTTCGAACTGTCGCTCGCCGTGATCCTGGTGGTGCTGGTGATTTTCCTGTTCCTGCGCAGCATCCCGGCGACGCTCATCCCGAGTCTTTCGGTGCCGCTGTCGCTCGTCGGCACGCTCGCGGTCATGTACCTGGTGGGCTTCAGCCTCAACAACCTCTCGCTCATGGCTCTCACCATCGCCACCGGCTTCGTGGTGGACGATGCCATCGTCATGATCGAGAACATCTCGCGCTACATCGAGGAAGGCATGCCGCCGCTCGCAGCGGCGCTCAAGGGCGCGGGCGAGATCGCTTTCACCATCGTGTCACTCACCGTATCCCTGATCGCGGTGCTGATTCCGCTCTTGTTCATGGGCGATGTGGTGGGACGGCTGTTTCACGAGTTCGCCATCACCCTCAGCGTGACCATTGTCATCTCCGCGGTGGTGTCGCTGACCCTCGTGCCGATGCTGTGCGCCAGGCTCCTGCGTCACCATGCGCCGGGCGAGGAATCGCGTATCGCGCGCTGGGCGAATGCCAGGTTCCAGGCGCTCATCGATCTGTACGGCGAGGGCCTCAAATGGGTGCTCGAGCGCCAGCCTCTGACGCTCATGGTGGCCATCGCGACGCTGGTGCTGACCATCCTCCTCTACGTGTTCATCCCGAAAGGCTTCTTCCCGATCCAGGACACGGGGCTCATCCAGGCCATCACCGAGGCGCCGCAATCGGTTTCTTACGCTGACATGGCGCAGCGCCAGGCCACCATGGCGGCGGCAATACTCAAGGACGCGGATGTGGTGAGCCTGTCGTCCTTCATCGGCGTCGACGGCACCAACATCACGCTCAACAGCGGCCGCATGCTCATCAATCTCAAGCCGGTCAACGCGCGCTCCGCATCCGCCAGTGACATCATCCGCCGCCTGCAAGCCGAGACCGCGGAGGTCACCGGCATCTCCCTCTACATGCAGCCGGTGCAGGACCTGTCGATCGACACGACCGTGAGCCGCACCCAGTACCAGTTCGTGCTCGAGGATTCCAACCCGGCTGAATTCAACACCTGGGTGCCGAAGCTGGTCGAGCGCCTGCAGCAGCTGCCGCAACTCGAGGACGTCGCCAGCGACCAGGAAAACCAGGGGTTGTCCGCGTACCTGACCATCGACCGCGATACCGCCGGCCGCTTCGGCATCACCCCGGCGACCGTCGACAACGCGCTCTACGACGCCTTCGGCCAGCGCATCGTCTCGACCATATTCACGCAGTCGAACCAGTACCGGGTGATCCTGCAGGCGGATGCTTCCATGATGGCTTCGCTCGACTCGCTCGGCACCATCTACCTGCCCTCGGCCACCGCCGTCGGCGGGCAGGTGCCGCTGTCGGCGCTGGTGAGCGTATCGACGCGCCTGGCTCCCCTGTCGATCGACCATCTGGGCCAGTTCCCCGCGACCACCGTGTCCTTCAACCTGGCCTCGGGAGCCGCGCTCGGCGATGCCGTCGATGCCATCAAGAAAGCGGAAGCTGACATCAACCTGCCGGCGAGCGTGATGACCACCTTCCAGGGCGCGGCGCTGGCGTTCCAGGCGACGCTCGGCAACGAAATATTCCTGATCATCGCCGCGCTCGTCACCGTCTACATCGTGCTGGGCGTGCTCTACGAGAGCTTCATCCATCCGATCACCATTCTCTCGACGCTGCCCTCGGCCGGCGTGGGTGCGCTGCTCGCTCTGCTGATAGCGCGCGATGACCTCGGTGTGATCGGCATCATCGGCATCATCCTGCTCATCGGCATCGTGAAGAAAAACGCGATCATGATGATCGACTTCGCCCTGGTCGCCGAGCGCGAACAGGGCATGGCGCCACGGGATGCGATCTATCACGCCTCGCTGCTGCGGTTCCGCCCGATCCTGATGACCACCATGGCGGCGCTGCTCGGCGCCCTGCCCCTGATGCTTGGCACCGGCACCGGTTCTGAGCTGCGCCACCCGCTCGGCATCACTATCGTCGGCGGCCTGATTCTCAGTCAGCTGCTGACGCTGTTCACGACACCGGTGATCTACCTGTATTTCGATCGCCTGGAGCGGCGCGTGGCCGGCTGGCGTGGCGCCTCCGAAGGTGAGGCCCCGACATCATGAGCCTGTCGGAACCCTTCATCCGCCGCCCCGTCGCGACCACGCTGCTGACGGTGGGGATCGCGCTCGCCGGAGCCATCGCCTACTTCAAGCTGCCCGTGGCGCCCCTGCCGCAGGTGGACTACCCGACGATCTCAGTGTCTGCGTCCATGGCCGGCGCAAGCCCGGACGTCATGGCGTCGACCGTGGCGACGCCGCTCGAGCGGCATCTCGGCACGATTGCCGATGTGACGGAGATGACTTCCTCGAGCTCCACCGGGACTTCCCGCATCACGCTGCAGTTCGGTCTCAACCGCGACATCGACGGCGCCGCCCGTGACGTCGAGGCGGCGATCAACGCCGCGCGCGCCGACCTGCCCGCTGCGCTGCGCAGCAACCCGAGCTATCGCAAGGTAAATCCGGCCGATGCGCCCATCCTGATCCTTACCTTAACCTCAAAGACCCTCACGCCCGGGCAGCTCTACGACGCCGCCGACACCATCCTCGCGCAGAAGCTCTCGCAGGTGAGCGGCATCGGCCAGGTGCAGATCGGCGGCAGCTCACTGCCGGCGGTGCGCGTGGAGTTGAACCCGAGCGCGCTTTTCAAGTACGGCATTGGCCTTGAGGACGTGCGCGCGGCGCTGGCGGCGGCGAACGCCAACACGCCCAAGGGCTCGATCGATTTCGGTGGCCGGCGCTACCAGCTGTACACCAACGATCAGGCGAGCAAGGCGGCGGAATTCCATGACATGGTGATCGCCTACCGCAACGGCGCGGCGGTGCGTCTCTCGGAGGTCGCGCAGGTGCAGGATTCGGTCGAGAACGTCCGCAACCTGGGACTCGCCAACGGTGAGCCCGCCGTGCTCGTGATCCTCTACCGCCAGCCAGGCGCCAACATCATCGACACCGTCGATCGGGTTACCGCTCTGATTCCGACGCTCAAGGCCTCGATCCCCACCGACATCGACATGCAGGTCGCCAACGACCGCACCGTCACCATCCGCGCCTCACTGCACGATGTTGAGTGGACGCTGGTGCGCTCGATCGCTCTGGTGATCGGGGTGGTGTTCCTGTTCCTGCGCAACTGGCGCTCGACCCTGGTGCCGGCGGTGGCGGTGCCGATTTCACTGCTCGGCGCCTTTGGCGCGATGTATCTGCTCGGTTACAGCCTCAACAACCTGTCGCTCATGGCGCTCATCATCGCCACCGGCTTCGTGGTGGACGATGCCATCGTGGTGCTCGAGAACATCACCCGTCACATGGAAGCGGGCATGCCGCGCATGCAGGCCACGATCCAGGGCGTGCGGGAAGTCGGCTTCACCGTGCTATCGATGAGCCTGTCACTGGTCGCGGTATTCCTGCCGATCCTGCTCATGGGCGGGATCGTCGGCCGCTTGTTCCGCGAATTCTCGATCACCCTGTCCGTAGCGGTGCTGGTGTCCTTGCTGGTATCGCTCACCGCCACCCCCATGATGTGCTCGCGGCTCATCCGCCATATCGATCCGGCGAAGCGTGGACGCTGGTTCCACGCCAGCGAGCGGATGTTCGAGGCCATGCTGAACTTCTACGCGCGCACGCTGCGCTGGGCGCTCAGCAATCGCGGCCTGGTGATGGTGCTGCTCGGCGCCACAGTGATTTTCAACATCTACCTGTTCTGGATCATCCCCAAGGGGTTTTTCCCGCAACAGGACACCGGCCGCCTCACCGGCGGCATCCAGGCCGACCAGGCGATCTCCTTTCAGTCGATGTCGGGGAAGCTGCGCCAGTTCATAAAAATAGTTCAGGCGGATCCGGCGGTCGACACGGTCGTTGGTTTCACCGGCGGCGGACAGACCAACGGCGGCTTCATTTTTGTCGCGCTCAAGGCCAAGGCGCAGCGCATCTCTGCCGACCAGGTGATCGCGCGGCTGCGGCCGAAGTTGAACCAGGTGGCAGGCGCGCGGCTATTCCTGCAGGCGGCACAGGACATCCGCGTCGGCGGACGGCAGAGCAACGCCCAGTACCAGTACACCCTGCAGGGTGACAGCGTCACGGACATCTACAAGTGGACACCGAAGCTCACCGATGCGTTGCAACACGCGGCGGCGCTGACCGACGTCAACTCCGACCAGCAGCAGAACGGCCTCGAGATCCAGCTCACCATCGATCGCGACACCGCATCCCGGCTGAAGCTGAACCCGGCCGCCATCGACAGCACCCTCTACGATGCCTTTGGCCAGCGCGACGTGTCGACCATCTATAACGCGCTGAACCAGTACCACGTGGTGATGGAGGTCGCGCCGCAGTACTGGCAGAGCCCCGATGCGCTCAAGAACCTGTGGATCAGCACTGCCGGCGGCACCGTCAACGGCAGCCAGTCGACCAACGCCGTCGCGGGTACCGTAACTTCCACGCAAACGGCAACCAAGGGTACGGCCGCGACGCTTGCCACCGACACGGCGCGCAACCTCGCCACCAACGCTCTCGCCAGTTCCGGACGCGGCGCGGTTTCGACCGGCGCGGCCGACAGCACCGCGGCCGAGCAGATGGTGCCGCTCGCGGCCTTCAGTCAGTACGCGCCAGGCAACACAGCGCTCGCCGTCAACCACCAGGGAACCTTCGTCGCCTCCACCATCTCGTTCAATGTGGCGCCGAACGCTTCCCTGAGCGACGTCCAGGCGGCCATCGCCCAGGCCGTCAACGAGATTCATATGCCGCCCACCATCCACGGCAGCTTCCAGGGCACCGCGCACAGCTTCGAGCAATCCTTGAGCAACGAGCCGATACTGATTCTCGCTGCGCTGGCGGCCGTCTACATCGTGCTGGGCGTGCTGTACGAGAGTTACATTCACCCG
>JANWKL010000105.1 GCA_025451375.1 Steroidobacteraceae bacterium | reverse complement strand
TACAGGACTGGCTGGTGAAAATACCGGACCAGGTTGTCCAGCGAGGCGTTGGTACCGCTCGTGTAACCCTTGACCATGTCTTCGCCAATGAAAGACACGAGCTGAGTCGTGTTCTTCAGCCGGGTCTGCGCACCCTCCGGGGTGAGCTCCAGTGTGGTCAGGGAAACGCACAAGCGTTTGCCGTTTACGACAATGGTCTCGCTCGATACGACACGGCTGTCGGGCACGATGTCGAGGTAGTGCGTGACCCCGTGGATGTTCGGGTTGGACCTGGAGCCGCAGCGGAACCGATCCTGGCCGCCTTCGCGAAAATCTGCCGCGTCGTAAATCAGGACGGCCGTCTCGGAGGGCGTGCCCCACCGTGCGCGGGCAACCGGGTCTGCGAATGCGGCGAATACCGCCTGGGGTGACGCGGCCATCTCGCGTTCAAACACCAGGGTCGTCTGTAGACTTACCAGCCCCAGAATCTCGCCCTCGACATCGGGATGAGGTGCTGCCCGCCTGACACACTGGCGCTCGCGGCACCCAGTTTCGCTGACAGGAAATCATAGATCCCCTGCTCGCCCATCTTGCGTGCGTCCGCGAGTTCGCCACCCTTGGTCGCGTAGATCACCTGATCATCGGCACTCAGCTCAACCACCGCCGGGATTCCCTTCTTGATGGGATCGCCATAGTGCTCGACGAGACTAAGGTTCTTGTTGAAGTTACCGACGTCGATTTTCACTACCTCGAACTTGCCCTCGATAAGCCGGGCGCTGCTGCCATGCATGGCCGCGTCGAGGTCGCGGCAGTCCTTGCACCAGTTGGCGCCGAAGACCAGCAGCACTTTCCTATGGTTCGCCTGTGCCGACTTAAGCGCCTGACGGACATCCGCCGCGGCATCGGCTTTTTCGTTGTACGGCCACTCAGCAGCGCTCGCAGTGCCGGCGCTAGCGGTGCCGACGAGGAGCGCCAGCGCAATGAGTCCCGGAAACCTGTTCATGATGAGCTTTTTCTCGATTTGATCGCCCATGATGCACCGAGCCGGATAGCCATAAAAGAGGCCCCTGGTACGACCGGTTGTCGCGCCCATCGTTCCCAAGCGTGACCCCGCCCGCATTTCCGGTGATCCCCTGTCGCCCTGCCGACCCCTACCCCGTTATAAGTCCCTGGAGAACTGCCTATGGATAAGCCCATGCGTCCCAAGTCGCTGCCACCCGGCGGCAGCCAATCCGCCGCCCCGCAGGCGGCGAATCCGTCCGCCCGCCCTGGCGCGCCGGTGGGGCGGCCGCCCGCAGGAGTTGCGGGCGTCGCGGGCCGGGTCGTCCACGACTCGCGCGGGACCGCCGTGTGGGATTGGATGAAGCAGACCGGACGGCACGCCATCGAAAGCACCTCGCGACTATTGAAAAAGCTCGAGGCGCCGGAGCTTAAGGTCGAGCAGACCCACGACGAGGAATTGCGCATCGTGCCAGACGCTGGTCCCGGCGGCGGCTACGATCCGTACAACCAGAAGACGAAACCCAAGACGCCCGGCCCCGGCCGTCGATAGCCCCTGATCCGAAGTTCACGGCCTCGGCGGAGGGTCTGCCTCGAACGTTTCGTGGGTCAGGACGATTTTCCAGCCGCCTTGGGAATCCCATTGCCTGTCGCGTTCCCGAGGCGGTTCGTGGCAATGGACGGGCGGACGCCGGCTGATGAAGGCCTTCAGGTAGATCCGGCGGGCGCGGGCAATGCACACTGACGTCAGACAAGTCACGCGGAAGCGGGTCATGACCACAACTGGACGACTGGGGCTGGGCGGAATCGTCGCGGTGGCGTTGCTGGGTTCGCAACCAGGGAGCGCCGCAGGCGATCCTGGCGCCAGCGCGACTCCAGCAGCGGCGATCGAGCGCGACGGACAACATGACTTCGACTTCGAGACCGGTCACTGGCGGATCCACTTGAAGCGGCGCCTGCACCCGCTGACGGGCTCCAACACCTGGGTGGAATTTGATGGCACTTCGGTGACGCGCCAGATCTGGAATGGGCGCGCGCAGATCGAGGAATTTGAGACCACGGGAGCCACAGATCACATTGAAGGCCTGACGTTGCGGACCTACAACCCCGAGAGCCACCAGTGGCGGCTCTACTGGGCCAACAGCAAGGACGGCTTGCTGGTGGTGCCGCAGATCGGCGAGTTCAAGGACGGCGTCGGCGAGTTCTACGCCCAGGACATCCTCGACGGAAAAAGTATATTGATCCGGTTCGTCTGGTCGAAGACCGAATCGGCTACGCCGCACTTCGAACAGTCATTCTCCGCGGACGGCGGCAAGAGCTGGGAAGTGAACTGGATTACGGATCAGACCCGCCTGCCCGCGACGGTGCCAACGACTGCTAAGGCGGATGCCAGCGCGGGCGCGCTCGCGGGGCAACACGAATTTGATTTTCTCTTCGGCAGCTTGAAGTATCACCTCAAGCGCCGGCTGCATCCCCTGACCGGTTCAAACACCTGGACCGAAGCCAGCGGCACGTCCGTCGGCTACCCGATCTGGGACGGCCGCGCCAACCTGAACGAGACGAAGGCCGGTGGGGCCAACGGCGAGCTCATGGGGCTAACGCTGCGCACGTTCAATCCAAAGACGCGCCAGTGGTACTTGTACTGGGCCAACAGCAGGGATGGCAGCGTGTCTGTGCCGCCGCAGATTGGCGAGTTCAAGAACGGCGTCGGCGAGTTCTACGCTACCGACACGCTCGATGACCGGGCGATCCTGGTGCGATTCGTCTGGACGGGTACGACGTCGGCTGCGCCGCACTTCGAACAGGCGTTCTCGGCGGACGGCGGCAAGAGCTGGGAAGTAAACTGGATTTCGGAGTCGACGCGCTGATCACCACAGTGGCGGAACCGCCTCCACGCGAATCTGCGGCGCAGCTCCGGGCGCACCGTCGCCGCTCTTGTTGGAGAGGTGCAGCCGGTCCATGAACTGCTGAGCCGACGGATCCACGGAAACCACAATCGTACCGGCGGCGCCACTCCAGGCATAGACGACCGGCTCCGGCTCACCATCGCCGCCATTCCCGTACGCAAGCCGAGGGCGATGCCAATGGCCTCGCAGCCGGTGCAAGCCAACACCAGCGCAAGACCAGTCAGACCGATGCGTATTGCCGTGTTCATGAAAGTTGGACTATCGCGGGTCTGGTTAGGTTCGCGCAACCCGCGCGGCTTGCGTTAGCCGTTGGTTTGACGTTAGATCACTTGGCACGAAAAGTAACAATCAACTACCGACAATCAATCAGGGGAAAGCTGGCAATGAATGTTGAACTGAAAATCCTCGCGTGGTCGGTGTGTCTCGGACTCGTATCGGTGCTCATCGCCGCCACGCTCGGCACCTCGCAGCGGGGCCTCGCGTGGAACGCTGGCAACCGCGATGGTGAGCCCAAGCCCTTGACGGGCGCCGCCGCACGCGCCCGCAGGGCGAGCAATAATTTCCTCGAAACGTTTCCGTTCTTCGCCGCCGCGGTGCTGGCGGTGACACTCATAAAGGGAAGCTCGCCGCACACCGCGCTCGGTGCGCAGCTGTATTTCTGGGCGCGGCTCGCTTATCTGCCGATTTACATCATCGGCATTCCTTATGTGCGCACGCTGGCGTGGGCGGTGTCGCTGTGCGGACTCCTGATGGTGCTCGGCGCGCTTTTCTAACGCGCCGTCCGGCTGGGTGTGAAACGCGCGGCCCGAACGTGACATCTAACGGTGTGGACGGACGATCAGTGCGGACGATGAGTCATCGCGGCGATCGGCTGCATACCCCAAGCAGGAGACCTCAATGAAGCCCATTCACGCCATCTGGACACTCATTCTTGCCCTCAGCGCCTCGGCCGCCTGGGCGCAGGGCGCGGGACCCACCGACCCGCAGATCGCAGCGATCGTCGTGACCGCGAACCAGGTCGACATCGACGCCGGCAAACTGGCCCTGGCCACGTCGCACAACAAGGCGGTGAAGGCCTTCGCGCAGCGGATGATCACCGACCACAGCGGCGTCAACAAAGCCGCGACGGAGCTCGTCACCAGGCTGCATGTGACTCCGGAGAGCAACCCGACCAGTCAGGGTCTGCAGAAAGGTGGCGATGACAATCTGGCCGCCCTGAAGCAGCTGCATCACCGGGCCTTCGACCGTGCCTACGTCGATCATGAGGTTGCCTATCACCAGGCCGTTCTGGATGCGGTCGACCACACGCTGATTCCGAGTGCGCAGAATGCGGAACTCAAGGCGCTGCTGGTCAAGGTTCGGCCAGCCTTCGTCGCGCACCTGGAGCACGCCAAGCATCTGCAGGGCATTCTGGGCAAGTAGCCGCGTGCGCACGGGAGCGTGGGTCGCGCTGGCCTTGAGCTGGACGGTTGCGGTTGCGTTCGCGGACACTCACGCGCCGCAAACGTACACGGTCACCATCGAGAACATGCAGTTCACGCCGAAGACTCTGAGCGTGCATCGCCGCGACCGGGTCGTGTGGGTGAACAAGGATCTGTTCCCCCACACCGCTACCGCGGAAGCGAAGGCATTCGATTCACATGAAATCGCTGCGGGCGCGTCCTGGACCTACGTCGCGGGGAAAGCGGGCGAGTATGCTTACGGCTGCAGCCTGCATCCTACGATGCAGGGCAAACTCCTCGTGCGCTAGCCTATGCAAACCGACGTTGCTCGCATCGCCTCCTCTGCCGAGGATGACGAACCGGATCTCATCCGCCGCATCGCTGGCGGGAGTCACGAGGCGTTTGCGCTACTGATGCGCCGGCACAACCGGCGCCTTTACCGCTTGGCGCGCGCTTCGCTGCGGAATGGCACTGAGGCTGAGGACGCAGTCCAGGACGCGTACCTCAACGCCTTCCGCTCAATCCGCGCGTTCCGGGGCGACTGTGCCCTGTCCACCTGGTTGTCGCGGCTGGTTCTCAATGAGTGCCTGGCCCGGCAGCGCCGCAGCCACCGTCGCGAGAACATCATTCCCATGGTCAGTTTCGAATCCAGCATGAGCGCAGTCACGAACGTTACCGACGAGTCGGGGCTGCCGGACAGGCTGGCGGCGCGCGAGCAGATGCGCGCGTTGCTGGAAGAGAAAGTGAGTGAGCTGCCGGAAGCGCTGCGCGTGGCGTTCGTGCTGCGCTCGGTCGAGGAACTCAGTGTCGGGGAAACAGCGCAGATCCTCGGCATCGGGGAAGAGACGGTCCGCACCCGCCATTTCCGCGCCCGGGGCCTGTTGCGCGAGTCACTGGCGCGGGATGTGGACCTCGCGGAGCGCGACCTCTTCGAGTTCGGGGGCAGCCACTGCGATGGCATCATCGCGCGCGTGTTGTCCCGGCTGGATTGATGGAGGCTCGGCCGCTTAGCGCTTCAGGACGAGCCGGATAACAGCCGTAACCAGGCCAAGCGCGAGAACGCTCGCCGTCCAGATCGCCGCCATCCAGACGAGCCGTCTCCACAGCGGCAGCTCGGTTTCCATTGGATCAATGATAGCCGTGTACGCCGGCCTTGCCGCGAAAAATCCAATAAGCCCAGGTGGTGTAGGCCAGGATCACGGGGATGATCACTACCGATCCTACCAGCATGAACACCTGGCTCTCGCGTGGGGCTGCTGCATCCCAGATGGTAACCGCGGGCGGCACAACATAGGGAAACATGCTGATCCCTAAGCCGACGAAGCCGAGCAGGAACAATACCAGCGACATCGCAAACGGCAGAAGCTCGGACTTGCGCCTCAGGCTCCAGAAGAAGGTGGCGGCGCAGATGATGACCAGCACCGGCACCTGGGCGGTCAGGAGCACGCCGGGCATGGCAAACCAGCGGCGCCAATAGCCGTATTCCAGAAACGGGGTTGCGGCGCTGACTGCTGCGAGCGCGGCGAGCGTTGCCAGACCCAACCAGAACGCGACGCGACGCGCGTGAGCCTGGCTCGTGCCTTCGGTCTTCCAGATAAGCCACGTCGCGCCCAGCAACGCATACCCGATTACCACCGCGACCCCGGTCAGGAGGCTGAATGGACTCAACCAGTCCAGCCATCCGCCCGCATAAGCTTCATGCTCGACGCGGATGCCCTGCAGGATGGCACCGAGCGTAATGCCCTGCGCGAGCGCCGCGGTGGTCGAGCCGACTGTGAAGGCGAGGTCCCAGACAGGCCGATGCCGCGGGTCGCGCCAGCGGAACTCGAACGCCACGCCGCGGAAGACCAGGCCGAGCAGCATCGCGATCATCAAGGGATAGGTCGCCGGCAAAATGATGGCGTAGGCGAGCGGAAACACGGCAAACAAGCCGCCGCCCCCCAACACCAGCCAGGTCTCGTTGCCATCCCACACCGGTGCGATCGAATTCATCGCCTGGTCGCGCTCCTCGCCGACCGCGAAGCCCGGAAACAGAATGCCGATGCCCAGATCGAAGCCGTCCATCACGACATAGGCGAAGATGGCGAACCCAATGATCGCGATCCATACCACGGTGAGGTCGATATTCATTCAGGAGCCGCCGATGCCGGCAGCCGGCGTAATGCCCGCGGCGCGCTGTGGAATGTGCGCAGGCTCAGGCTCGTGCGCCTCCGGCGCCCTCGACATCAGGCGCAGCAGGTAATAGGCGCCGAAGCCAAAGGCGCTGAAGTAGACGACGATGAAGGCGAGCAGCGAAATCGCGATCGCGGGTGCGGCCAGCGGCGAATGCGAATCCGCCGTGCGCAGCAACCCGTAGACGGTAAACGGCTGGCGCCCAACCTCGGTCGTCACCCAACCGGCGATGACCGCGATGAAACCCGCCGGTCCCATCACCACCGCGGCCCGGTGCAGCCAGGTCCACTCATAGAGCTTGCCGCGGGCGCGCGCCAGCAGGCTCGCGAGGCCCAGACCCAGGATCGAAAACCCCAGCGCCACCATAATGCGAAACGACCAGAAAACAATGGGCGTAGGCGGCCATTGATCCTTTGGAAAGTCCTTGAGCCCCGGAAGCGGCGCGTGAGCGTCGTGCTTGAGGATCAGCGATCCCAGGTGCGGCACCGCGACTTCGTAGCGGATGCGCCCTTCGTCGTTGCTCGGCAGCCCGAAGAGAACCAGCGGCGCGCCATTGGGACTGGGATCGTAATCACCTTCCATCGCCAGCACCTTGACCGGCTGGTGTTCGAGCGTGTTGAGGCCGTGCGCGTCGCCCGCGAGGATCTGCAGTGGCGCCGCGAGAGCCGCCATCCACATCGCCATCGAAAACATCCGGCGCGCGCCGGGGTTGGCATGGTCCCTGATGAGGTGCCATGCACCGACGCCGCCCACCGCCAGGGCAGTCGTGAGGTAGGCCGCAATGACGGTGTGGATGAGGCGATACGGAAAGCTGGCGGTGAAAATGATCGGCAGCCAGGACCCGGCGGGGACGAATTGATGTTTTGCGTTGATCGCGTAGCCGGCCGGCGTCTGCATCCAGCTGTTGACGGCGATGATCCAGGTCGCGGAGATCAGCGTGCCGAGCGCGACCATGGAGGTGGCGAAGAAATGCAGCCGCTTGCCGACTTTGCTGATGCCGAACAGCATGACACCGAGAAAGCCCGCTTCGAGAAAGAAAGCGGTGAGCACCTCATAGGCCATGAGGGGGCCCACGATCGGGCCCGCCCGGGTCGCGAACACCGACCAGTTGGTGCCGAACTGGTAGGACATGACAACGCCTGAGACCACACCCATCCCGAAGACGACGGCGAAGATCTTCAGCCAATAGCGGTAGAGGTTCGCGTAGATGCCGTTGCCGGTCTTCAGCCACAGCGCTTCGAGCATCCACAGGTAGCCGGCAAGGCCGATCGAGAAGGCCGGGAAAATGAAATGGAAGGAGATCGTGAACGCAAACTGCGCCCGCGCCAGCGTCACCGCATCGAATCCGTCAGGCAATGCCCCTGCCCCCTGGTTGTTTCATATCCCGCCCCTCCTGGCCTCGTCCTGCGTGATCAGCCGGGCACTGCGTCGCCCCGTGATGTAGATCCACAACCAGCTCAAGGTCACGGTCAGACGATTGCGCAGGTCCACCAGGAAGTATATGTGGGCGATGCCCCAGACCCACCAGGCAACACGACCGGTGATTTTGATCCAGCCAAAGTCAGCCAGAGCGGCGCGCTTGCCGATGGTCGCGAGACTGCCGGCATGCCGATATCTGAAAGGTCGGGCGAACGCCTCGCCCCGCAGACGCGCCTTGATGACTTCGGCGACATAGTGGCCCTCCTGTTTGGCGGCGGGCGCAATCCCGGGGACTAAGCTGCCTTCGCCGGTCTCAACATGGGCGGTGTCGCCGATCACGAAAATATCCTGATGTCCCGGAACGGCAAGAGTCGGCTCCACCAATACCCGTCCGACCCTGTCGGCCGGCGCCTGCAGCCACGTGGCCGCGGGCGAGGCCGCAACGCCTGCGGCCCAGAGGATGGTCCTTGCCGCAAGATGTTGCTGACCGAATGCCACGCCTCCGGCGTCGCACCGGGAGACGGCTTGCCCCAGGATCACCTCGACTCCGAGCGCCGCGAGCGCACGCTGGGCATAGGCTGACAGATCCGCGGCAAACCCCGGCAGCACTCGCGGACCCGCCTCAATGAGCACGACCCGAACATCACGGGTATCGAAATGGCGGAAATCCTCCCGCAGCGTGTCTCGCGCCAGTTCCATGATCGTGCCGGCGAGCTCGACGCCGGTCGGACCGGCGCCGACGACTACGAACGTGAGGAATTCGGCTCGCCGGGCTGCGTCCTTTTCGCGTTCGGCCTTTTCAAATGCGGACAGCAGGCGCCGCCGGATCGTGGTGGCATCCTCGAGTGTTTTTAGTCCGGGCGCGAAGGGCTCCCATTCATCGTGGCCGAAATAAGCGTGCTGCACGCCGGTCGCCAGGACCAGGGTATCGAAGGCAATCGCCTCACCATCCTCCAGGAGAACTGTCTTCTCCCCGGTGTTTACGCCCACGACTTTGCCGAGCAACGTGGTCACGTTCCTGCTTTTGCGAAACAGGGAGCGGATCGGCCACGCAATTTCCGAGGTCGCAAGCGAGGTGGTGGCAACCTGGTAAAGCAGTGGCTGGAACAGGTGATGATTGCGCCGGTCGATGATGGTGATCCGCACCGCGGCGCTGGCCAGACGATGCACGACCTCAACGCCGCCGAAACCGGCACCGACTACGACGACATGATTGGCTGCCACGGCTTATATTATGATGTTTGAGCCAGGCGATTCCCATCGACGCAATTCCCTCACAGGCTCTCACGATCCGCGAATACAGCGATGAGCTCGCCGCGGCATTCCACGACATCAATGCCGAGTGGATCAGCAGCATGTTTCGCCTCGAGGCCACCGATCTCGAGGTGCTCGAGAACCCGCGCCGATTCATCATCGAACCGGGCGGGGTGATTCTGTTCGTGGAAGCGGCCGGGCTCGGTGTGATCGGGACCTGCGCGCTGCAGAAGACCGGCGAGCGCAGCTTCGAGCTCACCAAGATGGGCGTGCGCACGAGCGTGCGCGGTCTTAAGGCGGGTGAGTTCCTGCTGGCCGCAGTGATCGAACGCGCGCGCGAGTTGGGGGCGGAGCTCTTGTACCTCCTCACCAACTCGCGTTGCGCAGCTGCCGTTCATCTTTACGAAAAACTCGGCTTCCAGCACGACGCGCAGATCATGGCGAGATTCGGCGCCCGCTACGAGCGCTGCAACGTGGCAATGCGCTATCGGGGCTTCAGTTCTTCGCCCTGAGTTCGAAGCGATCCGGCTCGCTCCAGGGATGACCGGTCTGATCGGCCGCATCGAAGCGCACCATGGTGCCGCTCAAACGATCCTCCTCGAGCGTGAAGCGCAGGTAGTGGAAATTGACTGAGGTCTTAAGCTGCGACAGCTCGCCGAACATTCGCAGATCCGGCACCGGCTTGGCGCCGCCGCCGCCACTCACCAGGTACACGACTCCGTCGCGGCGGTGGCGTTCGTAGTTGTGCACGTGGCTGCCAATCACCACCACCTTAGGGCCGAGGGTCTTCACGTTCTTTGAGAAGTAACGCGCGATCTCAGCCTCTTCCTTCGCCCGGGGGAAGATGGGATCGCGCACCGGTGGGTAGTGCAATACCACCAAAATGAACTTCACCGCGGGGCCGGCGCCCTGGATCTCGCGTTCGAACCAGCTGCGCTGCGGACTGCCGGGTCTGAGCGCGGAATCCGAGTCCAACACGAGGGCGAGGACCTTCGGTCCAATCGTCACCGAGTACCAGCGCCAGGGCTTCAGGTCCAGGGCCCCGAACGCGCTCCACCAGTTCGTGAGACATGGATCCGGATCTGCCGCCTGGCAACCGGCG
>JANWKL010000104.1 GCA_025451375.1 Steroidobacteraceae bacterium | reverse complement strand
TTCTCATCGATCAAGGTCGCGGCCATCATCTCCTTCGTCATCGTGGTCGGCGCACACGCCTGCGGCTACCGCTCTGCCACCGGAGCGACTTTTTCCACCCTCATCGACTATGGAGGCTTTGCGCCGCGGGGCGCATTCGCGGTGCTGGCGGCCGTGACCACAGTCATCTGGTCCATGATGGGTGCTGAGGTGGTGACCATCGCAGCGGCGGAATCCCCGGAACCGGCGCGGGCGGTGGCGCGGATGACCTCGACCATCATCACCCGCATTCTGCTCTTCTACGTCGGCTCGATTCTCGTGATCGTGAGCACGGTGCCCTGGAGACAGGTAATCCCGGGGCAGTCACCCTTCACCCTCGCCCTGGACGGCATTCACTTCCCCTACGCGAGCGAATTCATGGCGGCGGTGATTCTCACGGCCGTGCTGTCATGCCTCAATTCGTCTTTCTACGTGGCCTCGCGCGTGCTGTTCGTGCTCGCCAGCCGAGGCGATGCGCCGCACTGGCTGGTCCGGACCAACCGTCGTCACGTGCCGGCACGCGCCGTGCTGCTCGCGAGCGCGGTTGGTTTCGCCGGCGTGATCGCCGCCATCGTCTCGCCGAGCGGCGTGTTTGCCTTTCTGGTGAACGCGTCCGGCGCCATCATCGCCGTGATTTATCTCGCCATCGCCGTATCGCAGGTGCGCTCGCGCCGGGCCCGCGAGCGCGCCGGCGAGCCTCCGCCGACACTGCCGATGTGGCTGTTCCCGTGGCTCAGCTACCTCGCGATCGCCGGGATGCTGCTGGTACTGATCGCGATGGCGCTGACGCCCGCGCACCGTGCCGAATTCTGGACCAGCACCATTTCCATCGGCGTGGCATTGCTCGCCTACGTGATATTCCGGCGCGGGCGAGCAGGCGCGGTCGCGACGGTGCACGCAACCCGCTGACGTCCGCTCCCTCGGGGACGGGCACGTCGCCTGCGTTCAAGCCAGCGGGCGGGTGGATGCTCGTCGCCTGCGGTTCCTTGGAGCATGATGATGCGCGCGACCATGCAGCCCTTTTCCGCACTCTCACTCCTGAAGCGCGGCCTGTCCGGCCAGCGCGGCTGGGCGGCACAGTGGCGCAGCCCTGAGCCCAAGGCCGCTTATGACGCCGTCATCGTCGGCGGCGGCGGGCACGGGCTGGGGGCCGCCTACTACCTCGCCAGCGAACACGCCCTCGGCAGCATCGCGGTGCTGGAAAAAGGCTGGATCGGCGGCGGTAATACCGGCCGCAACACCACCGTCATCCGCTCCAACTACCTGTTCGACGAGAGCGCGGCGCTCTACGACCATTCCGTAAAACTGTGGGAGGGCCTCTCGCAGACCCTCAACTACAACGTCATGTTTTCGCAGCGCGGTGTGCTGATGCTCGCGCACACGGTGCACGACATGCAGGTGTCCAAGCGCCACGTGCACGCCAACCGCGCGGCCGGCGTCGACAACGAGTGGCTGACGCCCGAGGAGGCCAAGGCCTTCTGCCCGCCGTTGAATATTGGCGACGTCCGCTATCCGGTGCTCGGCGCCGCTCTGCAACGCCGCGGCGGCACGGCCCGCCACGATGCAGTTGCCTGGGGTTACGCCCGCGCTGCTGATGCCCTGGGCGTCGACATCATCGAGAACTGCGCGGTGACGGGCATCCGCCGCAACACCGACGGCAGCGTCGCCGGTGTGGAAACCACCCGCGGACCGATCAGCACCCGGCGTGTCGGCGTCAGCGCCGCGGGTCACAGCAGCGTGGTCATGAAAATGGCCGGAGTGGAACTGCCGCTCGAGAGCTACCCACTGCAGGCCCTGGTGTCCGAGCCCGTGAAACCCGTGTTTCCGTGCGTGGTCATGTCCAACACCATCCACGCCTACATCAGCCAGTCCGACAAGGGCGAACTGGTCATCGGTGCCGGCACCGATGCCTACACCACCTACACCCAGCGCGGCGGCCTGCACATCAGCAGCCACGCGCTGGAAGCGGTCTGCGAGCTGTTCCCGATGTTCCGGCGGCTGCGCATGCTGCGTAACTGGGGCGGTATCGTTGATGTGACACCGGACCGCTCGCCCATCATTGCCAGGACACCGGTGCCGGGCCTGTATGTGAACTGCGGCTGGGGAACCGGCGGCTTCAAGGCGACGCCGGGCGCGGCGCACGTGTTTGCGTGGACCATCGCGCGTGATGAGCCGCACCCGATCAACGCGCCCTTCACGCTCGAGCGCTTCCGCGACGGCAACCTCATCGATGAGGCGGCCGCGGCCGCGGTCGCGCACTAGGGTCAGAGCGCATGTTGCTGATTCAGTGCCCCTACTGCGGTGAGCGCCCGGAACCTGAGTTCGTCTACGGCGGCCAGGCGCATATCGCCCGGCCGCAACCGTCCGCGGAACTCTCCGACCAGGAGTGGACTAACTTCCTCTATCGCCGTAACAACACCCGCGGCGCGCATGCGGAGCGCTGGCGCCACACGCACGGCTGCGGCCGCTTTTTCAACGCGCTGCGGGACACCACCACCGATCACTTTCTTGCCACCTACAAGCTCAGCGAACCACCCCCTCGCCCGCCAGCCGAGTCCGCAGAGTGACTCAGGGCTTTCGAACGGTGAGCGGCGGGCGCATCGATCGTGCGCGCGTGCTGCGCTTCAGTTTTGATGGTCACGCCTATGCGGGTGTCGCGGGCGACACGCTCGCCTCGGCCCTGCTCGCCAACGGCGTACACCTCCTCGGCCGCTCCTTCAAGTATCACCGCCCGCGCGGCCTGCTCGCCGCCGGGTCCGAGGAGCCCAGCGCGCTGGTCGCGGTGCGCCGTGATGCCGCGCGCTACACCCCGAACCTGCGCGCCACCCAGGTCGAACTTTACGAGGGGCTCGAAGCCCACAGCCAGAACCGCTGGCCGAGTCTCGCGCTCGACTTCGGCGCCGTAAACGATCTCTTGTCGCCATTCATTCCGGCGGGTTTCTACTACAAGACCTTCATGTGGCCGCGCCGCGCGTGGCGTTGGCTGTACGAGCCGCGCATCCGCGCGGCCGCAGGCCTCGGACGCGCCCCCACGCAGCCTGATCCGGATCGCTACGCGAGTCGCTATGCCCACTGTGATGTGCTCGTCGTCGGCGCCGGCCCGGCGGGGCTGGCCGCGGCCGCCGCGGCGGTGGGCGCCGGCGCGCGGGTCATCCTGTGCGATGAGCAGAACGAATTGGGCGGCTCGTTGCTTAGCGACAGTTCGCGCGCCGCGCCCGTCATCGACGGCCGCCCGGCCGCGCGCTGGCTGGACGATACCCTCGCGGACCTCGCGGCGCGGCAGGTCACGCTGTTGCCGCGCACCACCGCCTTCGGATACTTCCCCCACAACCTCGTGGCGCTGAACGAGCGCCTGACCGATCACCTCGCGATCCCCGCAGCGTTGGCACCGCGCGAGCGCCAGTGGCAGGTGCGTGCACGCGAGGTGGTGCTCGCCACCGGCGCCATCGAGCGGCCGCTGGTGTTTCCCGGCAATGACCGCCCGGGAATCATGCTCGCAGCTGCCGCACGCACCTGGCTCAACCGCTACGGCGTACTGCCCGGTACGCGCGCCGTGGTGGTGACGGCGAGCGATGCGGCCTACGAGGCGGCGCTCGATCTGCAGCAGGCCGGATTGGCTATCGCCATGATTGCCGAGGTGCGCGACGCAGTCCCCGCAGGACTTGCCGATCTCACACGCGCCGCCGGGATCCCTGTGCTCACAGGCGCCACGGTGTTGGGAACCAGCGGACGCCGGCGCGTGCAGGCCATACGACTCGCCCGCATACGACACGGCGCGGTGAGCGAGCCCAAGACGCTGCGCTGCGACCTGGTGCTGATGTCGGGCGGCTTCACGCCCAGCGTGCATTTGTTCTCGCAGTCGCGCGGCACACTCGCCTGGGACGATGCCGTGCAGGCGTTTCTGCCCGCGGTATTGGCCGAGCGCGCGCGCAGTGCCGGAGCCTGCCGCGGGGTGTTTGAACTCGCGCGCGTGCGCAGCGATGGCGCGGCGGCGGGAGCGGCCGCTGCGCGCGAGGCCACGGCACCGGGCCGCGAGGGTGTCTGCCCTGCGGGTGCCCTGGGCCGCAGCGTTGCAGCGGCGGCGGCGGGCAGCGCCGAAGAGCTCGCGGGCGCGCGTGGCTTCGCGGGCGCCCTGCCCCAACCGCAGCGCGCTCGCGGCAAGGCGTTCGTCGACTGGCAGAACGATGTGACGACGAGGGATCTGGCGCTGGCGACCCGCGAGGGCTTCCGCTCCATAGAGCACATCAAGCGCTACACGACCACGGGGATGGCCACCGATCAGGGCAAGACCTCGAACCTGAATGCGCTCGGCGTCGTATCCGGCACGCTCGGCAAGGCGATTCCCGACATGGGGCTCACGACCTTTCGCATGCCCTATACCCCGGTGACGTTCGGCAGCTTTGCGGGCAGCGCGCGCGGCGACCTGTTCGATCCGGTGCGCACCACGCCCATGCACTCGTGGGCGGTGAAGAATGGCGCGGTATTCGAGGACGTGGGTCTGTGGAAGCGCGCGCGCCATTTCCCGTGCCCGGGCGAAGACCTTCATCGGGCGGTAAATCGCGAGTGCCTGACGGTGCGCAACGCCTGCGGCATTTTCGACGCCTCCACGCTGGGGAAAATCGAGGTGGTCGGCAAGGACGCCGTGACCTTCATGAACCGCCTGTACACCAATGCCTGGTCGAGCCTCGCCGTCGGACGTTGCCGCTACGGGGTGCTGCTGCGCGACGACGGCTTCGTCTACGACGACGGCGTGGTGGCGCGGATGGCCGAGGATCGCTTCCACGTCACGACCACCACCGGCGGCGCCCCGCGGGTGCTGGCGCTGATGGAAGACTATCTGCAGACGGAGTGGCCGGACTTGGGCGTGTGGCTTACCTCCACCACCGAACAATGGGCGGTGATCGCGGTGCAGGGCCCGACGGCACGGCCGGTGCTCGAGAGCCTGGTGGACATCGATATGTCGGCGGCGGCGATGCCGCACATGAGCGTGGCGGTCGGACACATCTGCGGCGTGCCGATGCGCCTGTTCCGCGTGAGTTTCAGCGGTGAGCTTGGATTCGAAGTCAACGTGCCGGCGGACTTCGGAGCTGCAGTCTGGGAGGCGATCTCGGAAGCCGGCCAGGCGCACGGCATCACGCCCTACGGCACCGAGACCATGCACGTGCTGCGCGCGGAGAAAGGCTACATCATCGTCGGCCAGGATACCGACGGCACCGTGACGCCGGAGGACGCGGGCCTGGGCTGGGCGATCGGCAAAAATAAGCCCGACTTCCTCGGCAAGCGCTCGCTGCAGCGACCCGCCATGACCTCGGCCGATCGCCGTCAGCTCGTGGGATTGCTGACCGTGGACCCCGCCACGGTGCTCGATGAGGGCGCGCAGGTGATGCTGGAACCGGCGGCACCCGTACCGACGCGTCCCATCGGGCACGTTACCTCCTCTTACTATAGTGCGACCCTCGGACGGTCCATCGCACTCGCACTCATCGGCGGCGGCCGCTCGCGTAGCGGCCAGACACTCTATGTGCCCATGCCGCAGGGTGACGTGCCGGTGCAGGTGGCCTCCCCGGTTTTCTACGACCCCAAGGGCGAGCGCCTGAATGCGTGATCTCACCCAGGCACGGCGGGGTCCGCTGCTTAAGCCGGGCGCGCTGGTGAAAACGCTGCCGCCAGCGACGCGTTTCATTCTGCGCGGGGGGCCTGCGGTTCGCGCCGCCGCGGAACAGGCCCTCGCCCTTGAGGTTCCGGCGAGCCCCTGCCGCGCCGCGCTCGACGGCGAGCGCGCGGCGCTGTGGCTGGGACCTGATGAGTGGCTGCTGCTCGCTTCGGAAGGGTCCGCAGCGTCGCGGGCCCCGGCGCTGAGTGCGGCGCTGCAGGCGTTACCGCATTCGCTGGTCGACATCAGTCATCGCCAGATCGCACTCGCCGTGGAGGGACCTGCGGCCGAGACGCTGCTCGCCGCTGGCTGCCCGCTGGACCTCGACGCGCGCGCCTTTCCCATCGGGATGTGTACGCGCACCGTACTGGGCAAGGCAGAGATCGTCCTGTGGCGCACCGGCACCGAGGCTTTTCGGATCGAGGTATGGCGTTCGTTTGCAGGTTACCTTTGCGCGTTTCTTGCCGAAGCCGCGCACGGGATCGGTTGAGGCATGAGTCGGTCGCAATTGGAGTCTTGAGCGCATGCTCTGCTCACTACACTGCGATGGCAGGCAGCCATCTTTTATCGCACCGCCTGCGTGGAGCGTCATACCGTGAAGTCGCACGTTCGGGTCCTGGTCATCGGTGGCGGCGTCGTCGGCGTGAGCACCCTTTATCACCTGGCGAAAAAGGGCTGGACCGATGTCGCGCTGATCGAGCGCACCGAACTGACCGCAGGCTCCACCTGGCACGCCGCGGGCCTCCTGCCGCTGTTCAACATGAGCTACACCGTCGGTCAGCTGCACAAGTACTCCGTCGACCTCTACAAGCGCTTGCCCGCCGAGACCGGCCAGGACGTGAGCTTTCACGTCAGCGGCAACCTGCGTCTCGCCACCAGCAAAGAGCGCATGGACGAGTACCAGAAGTATTGCGGCACCGCCAACACCATCGGTGTGCCATTCGAGGTCATCACACCCAAGCGCGTGAAGGAGCTGTGGCCGCTCGTGGAACTCGGCGGCAGCGCCGACACACCCGCCATCGTGGGCGCGCTCTATCACCCCGACGACGGCCACATCGCGCCCGCCGATCTCACCATGGCGCTGCGCAAAGGCGCGCGCAGCGCGGGCGCTGAGATCCATGAGCAGACCGAGGCGCTGGGCATCGAGCGCACTCCTTCCGGGGAGTGGCAGGTGCGCACCAGCAAAGGCGACATCACCGCCGAACACCTGGTGCTGGCAACCGGCAATTACGCCCGCCAGACCGGGCGGCTTCTCGGATTGAATGTGCCCGCCATTCCCGTCGAGCACCAGTACATCGTCTACGAAGAGTCCCCCGAACTTAAGGCCTATCGCCAGGGCGGTGGGCGTGAGCTCGCCGTGCTGCGTGAGTCCGATGAGTCCTACTACCTGCGCGAGGAGCGCATGGGGTGGATACTGGGACCCTACGAGAAAGGCGCACCCGCGCGCTTTGCCGACGGCGTGCCGGAATGGTTCGGCCGCGACCTTTTCCCGGGTGATCTGGATCGTCTCGTGCCGCACGTGGAGGCCGCCCAGCGGCGCGTGCCGGCGCTCGAGCACTGCGGCATCAAGGACATCGTCAACGGCCCGATCTCCTACACACCAGACGGCAGCCCCCTCATCGGGCCGGCGTGGGGTGTGTCGAACGTGTGGCTGAACGAAGGTCATAGCTTCGGCATCACCGCCGCCGGCGGCTCCGGCTGGCAGCTCGCGGAATGGATTGTCGAAGGCGAGCCCGGCATCGACATGCTGGCAGTGGATCCGCGGCGTTACGGTGCGTACACGAGCAAGCGCTACGTCGTAAAGAAGAACGAGGAGACCTACCGGAGCGTCTTCACTGTCCATTTTCCGGACGAGGAACGCCCGGACGCGCGCCCCGCGAAGACCAGTCCCGTGTACGACAAGATCAGCGCCAAAGGAGCGGTGTGGGGACAGCGGTATGGTTGGGAGCGCGCCAACTGGTTTGCGCCCCCCGGAGTAGACAGACGCGACCGCTGGAGCTTCCGGCGCAGCAACTACTTCGAGCACGTCGGCAATGAAGCGCGCCTCATGCGCGAGCGCGCCGGCATCATCGATCTCACGCCCTTCACCAAGCACGAGGTGACGGGCCCAGGTGCGGAAACCTGGCTCGACTCGCTGGTAGCCAACAAGGTCCCCGGCAAAATCGGGCGCATGGCGCTGTGCCACGCGCTCACTCACCAAGGCGGCATCCGCTCGGAGTTCACGATCACCAAGATTGCCGATCAGCACTACTACGTCGTGAGCGCCGGAGCGGCGGAGCGTTACGACGGGGATTACCTGTTCAAGTCGCTGCCAAAGGACGCGTCCGTCAGCCTGCGCAACATCACCAACACCCGCGGCTGCTTTGTGCTCGCGGGTCCCGAGTCGCGCGCGATCCTCGCGCAGCTCACCGACACGCCGCTCGACAACGCCTCCTTCCCGTGGCTCACGGCGCAGACCGTCGAGGCGGGACTGGCGGTCGATGTGTATGCGCTGCGGGTGAATTTCGTGGGCGCGTTGGGGTGGGAGCTGCACTTCCCCATCGAATACGCACATCACCTGTTCGACGCCCTGTTCGAGGCTGGCAAGGCTCACGGTCTTGGCATGGTGGGCATGCGCGCCATGGAGTCGCTGCGCATGGAGAAGTCCTACCGCATGTGGGGCAGCGACATGACGCCGGACTACACGCCCTTCGAGGCGAGCCTCGACCGGTTCGTGCGCATGAAGAAGGACTCTTTCATCGGCAAGGCAGCGCTCGAGAAGCAGCTCGCCGCCGGGGTGCCAAATCGCTTCGTGACCCTCGAAGTCCACGGCGTGACGGACGCCGACCCGCTCGGTAACGAGCCGCTGTTCGATAAGAGCGGCCGCATGATCGGCCGCGCGACCTCGGGCTACTACGGACACTGCCTGAAGAAGAGTCTCGCCATCGGCTACGTGCGCGCCGAGTTCGCGGCTCCCGGGACGGAGCTTCAGATCCTGATCCTCGGTGAGCGCAAGCAGGCAACTGTGTTGCGCGAGTCCCCTTACGACCCGGATAACAATGACTTACGCGCTTAACCTCATATGCGCATCAGGCCGCCGGATGGGTCGACCACCGCTGCGGCCTCACGATGTGCGCGCCGCCGTTCGCCGATGATCTCGATCTCGAAGCCGTCGTTCGCTTCGGCCAGCGCGAGGGGAATGTAGCCGAGCGCCAGTGAGCGCTGCGCGCGGT
>JANWKL010000103.1 GCA_025451375.1 Steroidobacteraceae bacterium | reverse complement strand
CCGTCGGTCAGCCGGCCGTCGTCGAGCACCTGGAGCAGCACGTTGAAGACGTCGCGGTACGCCTTCTCGATCTCGTCAAGGAGGATCACCGAGTAAGGCCGGCGCCGGACGGCCTCGGTGAGCCGGCCGCCCTCCTCGTAGCCGACGTAGCCCGGCGGGGCGCCGATCAGGCGCGCCACGGAGTGCCTCTCCATGAACTCCGACATGTCGATGCGGATGAGGGCGTCTTCGGTGTCAAAGAGGAACTCCGCGAGCGCCTTGCACAGCTCGGTCTTGCCGACACCGGTGGGTCCCAGGAACAGGAATGAACCGCTCGGGCGGCGCGGATCGGCGATCCCGGCACGCGAACGGCGCACTGCATCGGACACGATGCGCACCGCTTCGTCCTGGCCCACGACGCGCTTCTCGAGCGCGCTTTCCATTTGCAGGAGTTTGTCCTTCTCGCCCTGCAGCATCTTCGACACCGGAATGCCGGTCCACTTGGAGACAACCTCGGCGATCTCCTCCTCGGTGACCTTGTTGCGCACCAGCGTAGGGGCCTTGTCCTCGGCCACCTGCGCCGCGGCGAGGCGCTTCTCAAGTTCGGGCATCTTGCCGTACTGCAGTTCCGCCATGCGGGCCAGGTTCCCGGCGCGGCGCGCGGCCTCGAGCTCAAGCCGCGCACGATCGAGCTCCTCGCGGATCTGCGCTGTGCCCTGCAGGGAGGCTTTTTCCGACTTCCAGATCTCCTCAAGATCCGCGTATTCCTTTTCCAGCGTGCCGAGCGTCCCCTCGAGGGTCGCCAGGCGCTTGCGCGAGGCCTCGTCCTTTTCCTTCTTCAGCGCCACCTGCTCGATTTTCAGCTGGATGATCCGCCGTTCGAGCTTGTCGAGCGCCTCGGGCTTGGAGTCGATTTCCATGCGAATGCGCGCCGCGGCCTCATCGATCAGATCGATGGCCTTGTCCGGCAGCTGCCGGTCGGCGATGTAGCGGTGCGAGAGTGTCGCGGCCGCGACAAAGGCAGGATCGGTGATCTCCACCTTGTGGTGGACCTCGTAGCGCTCGGCGAGCCCGCGCAGGATCGCGATGGTGTCTTCCACCGAGGGCTCCTCCACCAGCACCTTCTGGAAGCGCCGCTCGAGCGCGGCATCTTTTTCCAGGTACTTGCGGTACTCATCGAGCGTGGTGGCCCCCACGCAGTGCAACTCGCCGCGCGCCAGCGCGGGCTTCAACATGTTGCCGGCATCCATGGCGCCTTCGGCCTTGCCCGCCCCCACCATGGTGTGCAGCTCGTCGATAAAGAGAATGACCTGGCCTTCCTGCTTGGCCAGATCGTTGAGCACGCCCTTCAGGCGCTCCTCGAACTCGCCGCGGAACTTCGCTCCGGCGATCAGGGATCCCATGTCGAGCGCCAGGATGCGCTTGTTTTTCAGACCCTCGGGCACTTCGCCGTTGACAATGCGCTGTGCCAGTCCTTCGACGATAGCGGTCTTCCCGACGCCCGGCTCGCCGATCAGCACCGGGTTGTTCTTGGTGCGGCGCTGCAGAACCTGGATGGTGCGCCGGATCTCATCATCCCGTCCGATGACCGGATCGAGCTTGCCGGATGAGGCGCGCGCCGTGAGATCGATGGTGTATTTTTCCAGCGCCTGGCGGCCTTCCTCCGCATTGGCGTCCGCGACCTTCTCGCCGCCGCGGACTTCCTCGATCGCTTTCTCGAGCGCGCCGCGTACCAGCCCGGACTCCTTGAACAGGCGCGCCAGCGCGCGGTCGTCGAACGCTGCGAGAATGAACAACTCACTGGCAATGAACTGGTCGCCGCGCTGCTGTGCGAGCTTGTCGGTGACGTTGAGGATGCGGTTGAGGTCGTTGGAGACGTGGACCTCACCGGGCGCGCCCTCAACTTTCGGCAGTCCGTCGAGGAGTGCGAGCAGTCCCGCGCGCAGCTTGTTGACGTCGGCGCCGGCTTTCATCAGCAGCGGGCGCACCGATCCGCCAGAGGCGTCAATGAGCGCCAGCATGACGTGCGCCGGCTCCATGACCTGATGATCGCGCCCGAGCGCGAGCGACTGGGCATCGGCCAGCGCCTGCTGAAACCGGCTGGTGAGCTTGTCCATGCGCATAGGGGTCGGGCCTCAAACTTGGATGGTCGGTTTGTGGGGACAAACGCGAGTCCCTTCAAGGGGCTGCGGGGCCTAGCCTCGCGCCGGGGCTATTGCTGAGTCAACCGTTCAGCGGCTGCGATCACCGCAATTCCGGCGCTGATGAGGAGCACCTGGACGGCGCTGGCGCGCGGATCGGCGCGCCGATGCAGCCCCGGGATGAGTCCCGCGACCGCGATATAGAGGAATCCGGCCGCGGCGAAAGCCAGCGCAAACGGGAGCGCGCCCATCGCACCGCGCAGCCCGTAGTAGGCCGCGACGGCCCCAATCGGTGCGGCAAGCCCGGTCGCGAGATTCAGCAGCAACGCCCGGCGGCGCGACAGGCCGGCCTGCACCAGGATCGCAAAGTCCCCGACGCGGTGTGGAATCTCGTGGGCCGCGACCGCGAAGGTCGTCACCAGCCCCAGCGATACGTCGGTGAGAAAAGCAGACGCAATGAGCACCCCATCCAGCGCGTTATGGATGCTGTCACCCACCAGTACCAGGACCCCCGAGGCATGCTCACGCTGGTCGTGATGTGGTGAGGCGCCGTCATCGTCATGCGCGTGGGTGTGCCACCACAGCACGAGCTTTTCGATAATGAAGAACACCCCGAGTCCCACCACGAGCGTCAGGCCGATGGCGTGCGCGCCACCCGGTCCTGCGCCTTCAATCGCATCGGGCAACAAAGCGAGCAGCGCCGCGCCCAGGAGGGCGCCAGTCGCGAAGCTGATGAAGTGCGGCAGGATGCGCGCGCTGCGCTCCTCGGGAATCCACAGGAACACCACCGCAAATGCGGCACTGGCGATGCCGCCAAACGCGGCGCAGACGATAATCCACAGAAGCAGCGGCACAGTGGTCATGCGTTAGCCGTCCAGCCAGATCAGCGCCGCCATGCGTCCGCACTGGCCGTCTCGCCGGTAAGAGAAAAAGCGCTTCGGATCCGCAAACGTGCACCACTGCCCGCCAAATACGGCGGTGATGCCTGCCGCGTCCAGGCGTCGCCGCGCCAGTCCCGCGAGATCACATTGCCAGCGCCCGCGTGCGTTGGCGCGGAACGCTGCGGCAGCGCCGGCGTCGCGGCCAATGAACGCGTCGCGCACCTCGCTCCCGACCTCGAAGTGCTCGTGGCCAATTGCCGGGCCGAGCCACGCCAGGAGCTGCGCAGGCGGAACGCCCAGCCGCCCGATCGCGGCTTCCACGACACCCGCCGCCAGTCCGCGCCAGCCGGCATGCACCGCGCCCACACCGGAGCCATCGCGCGCGGCCAGCAATACCGGCAGGCAATCTGCCACCTGGACCACACACACGCGCCGCGCCTGGCGCGTGAACAGCGCGTCGGCCGCCACACCTGCCGCCGCCGGCGCATCCAGATCCACCACGTCCGTCCCGTGAACCTGCTCCACCCACGCAGGCTCGGCTGGCAGACCTAAGTCCTCGCGCACGCGGCGGCGGTTCTCGCGAACGGCATCCGCGGTATCACCCACATGCATGCCAACGTTCAGCGAGTCAAAGGGTGCGAGGCTCACACCCCCGGACCGCAGGGTAAACGCCGCACGCACCCGTGGCGGCGCCGGCCATTCGGGCGTCAAATTCATGTGCGGTCTTTCTCGAGCGCTGCGAGCAGGCGCTGCAGGTCGGCCGGCAGCAGCGCTTCCCAGGCCATTTCGCGTCCCGTCACCGGATGCTGCAGTGTGAGACGCGCAGCGTGCAGCGCCTGCCGCGAAAAGCCCGCGAGCTGCGCAGCCAGCTGCGGCGTGCACCCCGCGGGAAGACGGCGACGGCCACCGTAGACCGGATCCCCGACCACCGGAAATCCGGCGTGCGCGAGATGCACCCGGATCTGGTGTGTGCGACCGGTTTCAAGCTCGACCCGCACCAGGGTGTGGGCCCGGAAACGCCTGACCACGCGATAGTGGGTGACGGACTCGCGTCCATCGGCGCGCACCGCCATGCGGGTTCGCTGGGTGCGGTGGCGTGCGATGGGCTGATCGATGGTACCGCCCGCGGTCATGACGCCGGTGCACACCGCCAGGTACTCGCGGCCGATTTCACGCTCAGCCATCGCGGCGACGAGCGCGGTGTGTGCCTCGGGCGTGCGCGCCACGACCAGAAGGCCGCTGGTGTCCTTGTCGAGCCGGTGCACCAGCCCCGCGCGCGGCACGAGGGCGAGGCGTGGATCAAAGGCGAGCAGCGCGTTTTGCAGGGTGTGCTGCGGGTTTCCGGCCCCGGGATGCACGACCAGGCCCGCGGGTTTGTTGATGACCAGGAGCACCCGATCCTTGAAGACCACCTCCAGCGGCAGCTCCTCGGCAGCCGCAGCTGTCTGCACCGGCAGCTGCGCCTCAATCCGGACCTGCTCGCCGCCCAGGACCTTGTCCTTCGGCCGCAGGGCCCGGCCCTCCACCTGTACTGCGCCGGACTCGATCCACTGCTTGATGCGGCCGCGGGAGTATTGGGGCAAGGCGCGCGCCAGGGCCTGGTCAAAACGCAGGCCGAGCGCCTCGGGCGGCAGGGTGAGTGCATGGGAGCGGAACTCCGCAGGCGGTTCCGCGGTCGGAACGTGCGGCGGATTCGCTATACTTGACGGATTCAGACGGCGCGAAGCCAAAGAAAGGTCCCTTCCAGATGTTCCTGACCGGTCCTAAGCGCGGCGGCACGGTCGCGTTGTGTTGCATGCTGCTCGCCATTTCTCTGTCCGGGTGCGCTGCGCACCGGGAGAAAGAGGCCAAGAAAGCAACCCCGGAGTCGCTTTACAAGAAAGCACACAACGAACTCGAGACCTACAGCCTCAACGCCGCCATCAAGACCTACGAATCGCTCAACGCGCGGTTCCCGTTCACCGATGAGGCGCGGCAGGGCCGGTTGGACATCATCTACGCATACTACCGCGCCGGTGAAGGCGAGTCCGCGACCGATGCCGCGGAGACCTTCATCCGCGAGAATCCAACTCACCCCCGCGTGGATTACGCCTGGTACGTAAAGGGCCTGGTGGATTTCGAACACCAGCCCAATGCCATCGAGCGACTGTTCCGCGCGGACATCACCAAGCGGCCGCCCAGCAATGCGCGCAAGTCCTTTGCGGCCTTCAAGACCGTGGTGGAGCAATACCCGAAGAGCGATTACGCGCCCGACTCGCTGCAGCGCATGGTGTACCTGCGCAACCGCCTGGCCAGCTACGAAGTGCACGTCGCGCGCTACTACTTCAAGCGCGGCGCCTACGTTGCCGCCGCCCAGCGCGCCAAGGGCGCGATCGAACAGTTCGACGGCGCACCGACGACCCGTGAAGCGCTGGCGATTCTTATCGAGAGCTACGACAAGATGAACCTGCCGGCGCTCGCCGCGCAGTCGCGCCAGGTGTACGACGCCAACTACGCTGGCAACACCCGCGTTGCCGAGGTGAAGACGCACTGGTGGAACTGGTAGCGAGCCTAAAGCGCTGTCAGCGCTGGTAGCCGCTCGTGATCGGATAGCGCCAGTCGCGGCCAAAAGCGCGGCGGCTGACGCGCACACCCGGCGGCGCCTGCCGGCGCTTGTATTCGTTGCGCTTCACGAGATCCAGCACCCGTCCGATGGTCGTGCGATCGAAGCCGCGCGCCTCGATCTCATCGACCGACAGATCCTCCTCTATGAAGGCTTCCAGGATCGCATCGAGTACTTCGTAGGGCGGCAGCGAGTCGGAATCCTTTTGCTCGTGACGCAGCTCCGCCGACGGCGCGCGCTCGATGACGCGCTCAGGGATCACCCTCCCCTGGGAGTTGCGG
The DNA here is from genome assembly GCA_025451375.1 of Steroidobacteraceae bacterium. Classification (GTDB taxonomy): domain Bacteria; phylum Pseudomonadota; class Gammaproteobacteria; order Steroidobacterales; family Steroidobacteraceae; genus 13-2-20CM-66-19. The sequence continues at coordinate 2,984 of JANWKL010000103.1, read as the reverse complement.
TAGTGCGCCAGGCGGTATACCAAGAGCTTGCTGCAGTCTTTAATAGGAGCAAACCCCCCCGCCATGTCTCCGTAGAGGGTCGCGTAACCCACCGCCATCTCGCTCTTGTTGCCCGTCGTCAGGAGCATGCGCCCGGTCTTGTTCGAGAGTCCCATGAGCAGGAGCATGCGGCAGCGCGACTGGATGTTTTCCTCGGTGGCATCGGGGGTGCGGCCGGCAAATTCATCCTTGAGGGTTGCGAGCGTAGTCTCAAACATGTCCTCGATGGACAGCACGCTGTACTTCACCCCCAGCATCTGCGCCTGGCCGCGCGCATCCTCGAGGCTCATGGATGAGGTGTAGCGCGAGGGCATCATCACGGCCTGCACTCTTTCCTTGCCCAGGGCGTCGATCGCGATCGCCAGCGTCAGCGCGGAATCAACGCCGCCCGAAAGACCCATCACCACGCCCGGAAAGCCGTGCTTGTGCACGTAGTCGCGCACCCCCATGACCAGCGCTGAGTACACGCTCGCCTCATCGCCCAACTCGGCAGCGATGACACCCGCCCTTGGCGTGACTTTGCCCTGAGCGTCGCGCACGAACTCGCACGCGTAGGTGCCCTCCTCGAAGGGCGGTGCGCGCATGACGACCTGGCCCTGCGCGTCCATGACGAAGGAGTTGCCGTCGAACACCAGCTCATCCTGTCCGCCGAGGAGATTCACGTAAGCGAGCGGCAGCCCCACATCGAGGGCACGTTCGCGCGCCTTGTCCTCGCGCTCACGCTGCTTGTGGATTTCGTACGGCGAGGCGTTGATGACGAGGAGCAGCTGCGCCCCACCAGCACGCGCCAGCTGCACGGCCTGCGGCTCCCAGATGTCTTCGCACACCAAAAGGCCCAGCCTGAAGCCCTTGACGCTCGCGACGGTCGGCTGCGAGCCAGGATGAAAGTAGCGCTTCTCATCGAAGACCTTGTAGTTGGGAAGCTCGGACTTGCGGTGGATGGCCGCCACTTCGCCGCCGGTGATGAGCGCCGCCGAGTTGTAAATGCCGGCCTGGGTGTATTCGGGGAAGCCGACCATGACGGCCGGATCCGGGAGGCTGTCACGCACCCGCGCAAGTCCCGCCTCGATCTGGCGGCGAAACCCGCGGTGAAATAACAGATCCTCGGGCGGATAGCCGCACAGCGTGAGCTCGGGATACAGCACGAGATCCGCCTTGAGGTGGTCGCGTGCACGGCGCGCACTGTCGATGACGCGGGTGGCATTCCCCTGCACATCGCCGACCAGGAGATTCAACTGGGCCAGTGCGATCGTCAGCGACTCACTCATACACGCACCAGCGGCTCCTTCAGGCTAACGCCGCCTGCCGCGTGCCGGGCGCTTCACGGCACGGCGGGGCTTGCGGCCACGCGGTGGCGCGCCCGCGCTCCGGACCTTGGGTGTAGCGCTCGGGCGCTTCGCGCCCTTCGGCTTATGGCGCGGCTTGGAGCGGGGCAGCGCACGCCGCGCCGGCACGGCGACCGGCCGTGACGCGCGTACCGCCGCGGTATGGGCACGGTGGCGCCGCCGACGCAGCAGCTCATCCATCGCCGTGCCGAGTTCGGCCGGGGACTTCACGGTACGCACCCCCGCCGCCTCGAACGCCGCGTACTTGTCAGCAGCGGTTCCCTTGCCGCCGGCGACGATGGCGCCCGCGTGTCCCATGCGCTTGCCGGGGGGCGCGGTGACGCCCGCGATGTAGGCCACCACCGGCTTGCGCACAAACTTGTGGATGTAGCGCGCCGCGGCTTCCTCGTCGCTGCCGCCGATCTCGCCCACCAGGATGATGCCCTCGGTGCGAGGATCGCGCTCGAACAGCTCCAGCACGTCGATGAAATTCATGCCGCGCACCGGATCGCCGCCGATGCCGACGCAGGTGCTCTGGCCGAGTCCGATGCGCGTGGTCTGGAACACCGCTTCATACGTGAGCGTGCCCGAGCGCGACACAATGCCGACGGTACCGGGCTTGTGAATGAACCCGGGCATGATGCCGATCTTGCACTCACCCGGAGTGATGACGCCGGGGCAGTTGGGGCCGACGAGCCGTGTCGCGGACGTTGCCAGCACCGACTTCACGCGCACCATGTCGTTCACCGGCACGCCCTCGGTGATACACACCGCGAGTTCAATCCCGGCATCAGCCGCCTCGAGAATCGAATCTGCGCCACCCGCCGCCGGCACGTAGATCATGCTGGCGGTGGCGCCGGTCTCGCGCACCGCGTCCTTGACGGTGTCGAACACCGGCAGCCCCAGGTGCTTTTGTCCGCCGCGCCCCGGGGTTACGCCACCGACCAGCTTCGTGCCGTAGGCGAGTGCGGCTGCGGAGTGAAAACTCCCCTGCTTGCCGGTGAATCCCTGGCAGATGACCCGCGTCTTGGCGTTGATCAGAATGCTCATGCTTTACCCTTCTTCGATTGGCAAAAGGCGCCTACGGCGCTTTTGCAGACGGTGCCTTCGCTTCCGCCGGCGAAAGGCGCGACTTTCGCCGGCTGCACAGCGTCAGACATCACCGCCTGCCTGCGCGCGTCGCCAGCTCGACTACTTTGCGGGCGGCGTCCGTCAGATCCGTGGCCGGCGTGATTGCCAGTCCGCTCTTGGTCAGCATCGCGCGCGCAGCTTCCGCATTCGTGCCCTCGAGCCGCACCACCACCGGCACCTTCACGCCAACCTTGTGCACCGCGGTGATGACGCCCTCGGCGATCAGATCGCAGCGCACGATCCCGCCGAAGATATTCACTAACACTGCGCGCACCTTCGGGTTGGAGAGAATCAGTTCGAACGCCGCCGTAACGCGCTCGGCGGTCGCGCCGCCACCGACGTCGAGAAAGTTGGCTGGCTGCCCGCCGTGCAGTTTGATCAGGTCCATGGTCGCCATGGCCAGGCCCGCGCCGTTCACCATGCAGGCGATGTTGCCGTCGAGGGACACGTAGTTCAGGTCGTGCTCGGCAGCGCGGCGCTCCATGGGAT
>JANWKL010000102.1 GCA_025451375.1 Steroidobacteraceae bacterium | reverse complement strand
TCGATTTTCGCGATGGGCGTGATGCCCTACATCTCCGCCTCCATCATCATCCAGATGATGTCGATGGTGGTGCCGACGCTCATGGAGCTGCGCAAGGAAGGCGAATCCGGGCGGCGCAAGATCACCCAGTACACGCGCTACGGAACGGTGGCGCTCGCGGTGGTGCAGTCCTTCGCGGCCGCCGGTGCGCTCGACAAGGGTGGCATGACGCTGATCACGGGCTGGCCGTTTCTCATTACCGCGACCATCACCATGACCACGGGAACCATGTTCCTGATGTGGCTGGGTGAGCAGATCACCGAGCGCGGCATCGGCAACGGCATTTCCATGATCATCCTTTCCGGCATCGTCGCGGGTCTGCCGGGCGCCGTGGGTAACACCTTCGAAGCGGTGAGCTCGGGTGAAATGCAGGGTCCGTTTGCGCTGCTGCTCCTGATCGTGGTGCTGGGTACGACCTTCTTCGTGGTGTTCGTCGAGCGCGCCCAGCGGCGCATCCCGGTGGACTATGCCAAGCGCCAGGTCGGGCGGCGCATGTACGCCGGACAAACGAGCCACCTGCCGTTCAAGCTCAACATGTCAGGCGTGATTCCGCCGATCTTCGCTTCGAGCCTGCTCCTGTTCCCGGCAACGCTGGCGAGCTTCGCCGGCACGAGCTCGGAAGGCTGGTTCGCGACCGCCTCGCAGAACATCGCCGCGGCCTTAGGCTACGGGCAGCCGCTGCACCTGACGCTGTACGCGCTCTTGATCATTTTCTTCTGCTTCTTCTACACGGCGCTGGTGTTCAACGCGCGCGATACGGCCGACAACCTCAAGAAGTCGGGCGCATTCGTCCGCGGCATTCGCCCGGGCCAGCAGACGGCGGAATACATCGACCAGGTGCTCACGCGGCTTACCCTGTGGGGCGCCTTGTACGTGACCTCGGTGTGTCTGCTGCCCGAGATCCTGATTTCCTCGCAAGGTGTGCCGTTTCACTTCGGCGGCACCTCGCTTCTCATCGTTGTAGTGGTGGTGATGGATTTCATGGCGCAGCTGAATGCCCACATGATGTCCCATCACTATCCCGGGTTGCTCAAGAAGGCGAACCTGCTCGGCTACGGTCGCAGCGGTTCGGGTGGCTAATTATGAAAGTACGTCCGTCGGTAAAAAAGATCTGCAAGAACTGCAAGATCGTGCGCCGCCGCCGCGTGGTCTACGTCATTTGTTCAGACCAGCGTCACAAGCAGCGTCAGGGTTGAGGTAAGTCACATGGCACGCATCGCCGGCATCAACATCCCGATGAACAAGCACGTGTGGGTCGGGCTCACGCACATCTACGGCCTGGGCAAGTCGCGCTCGCGCACAGTCTGCATCGCCGCGGGTGTCAACCCGAGCACCAAGGTGAAGGACCTCACCGAGGCGGAAGTGAACGCGATCCGTTCGCAGATCGCCAAGTTCGCGGTCGAGGGCGACCTGCGGCGCGAAGTGTCCATGAACATCAAGCGGCTGATGGACTTAGGCTCGCATCGCGGCATCCGTCATCGGCGCGGACTGCCGGTGCGCGGCCAGCGCACCCGCACCAACGCGCGCACCCGCAAGGGCCCGCGCAAGCAGGCGGTCAAGCTGAACGCACCTCCTGGAAAGGCATAAGGCATCAAAATGGCTGACGAGAAAGCAAAACAGGCCGGCGCGGAAGGCGCGACGGCGGCGGCAGCAACGGCTGCAGCAGCGGGCACCAAGAAGCCCAAGAAGGCGCGCAAGAACGTACTCGATGCGATCGCGCACGTGCACGCGTCCTTCAACAACACCATCATCACCATCACCGATCGGCAGGGCAACACGCTGTCGTGGGCGACCTCGGGTGGCTGCGGCTTCCGCGGCTCGCGCAAGAGCACGCCGTTCGCGGCGCAGGTCGCGGCCGAGAAGGCCGGCAATGCGGCGCAGGAGCACGGGGTGAAGAACGTGGAAGTGCGGGTCGGCGGGCCGGGCCCCGGGCGCGAGTCCGCGGTGCGTGCATTGAATAACTGTGGACTGAAGATCACCAGCATCTCGGATGTGACGCCGATTCCGCACAACGGATGTCGTCCGCCGAAGAAGCGCAGGGTCTAAGGGTTAACGAGGACAATATGGCGCGTTACATTGGTCCGAAGTGCAAGCTCGCTCGTCGCGAGGGCACGGATCTGTTCCTGAAGTCGGGCGTCAAGCCGCTCGAAAACAAATGCAAGTTCACGGTGCCGCCGGGCGGCATCAAGGGCGAGCGTCGTCAGCGGCTGTCCGACTACGGTCTGCAGCTGCGCGAGAAGCAGAAGCTGCGCCGCATGTACGGCGTGCTCGAGCGCCAGTTCGGCAACTACTACGAGGCGGCGGCCAGGAAGGCGGGCGCTACCGGCGAGAACCTGCTGAAGCTGCTTGAGTGCCGCCTCGACAACGTCGTCTACCGCATGGGCTTCGCGTCCACGCGTGCCGAGGCGCGCCAGCTGGTGAGCCACAAGGCGATCACCGTTAACGAGAAGGGGGTGACCATCGCCTCCTACCAGGTGAAGGCCGGGGATATCGTCCAGGTGCGCGAGAAGTCGCGCAAACAGCTGCGGATCGCGAGCTCCCTTGGGATCGCGCAGCAGGTAGGCCTGCCGGACTGGGTTGAAGTGAACGACAAGGAATTCCGCGGCGTGTTCAAGTCGGCGCCGAGCCGGGAAGATTTCCTGCCGGACATCAACGAAAACCTGGTCGTCGAGCTGTATTCGAAGTAAGCGTACCGGCTTGCAATGGGTGGCTCGCGCCCCCATGCAGGCAGGTCCCGTAAGGTTTTTTTTTGCGCCGGTAAGTAATGCCGGCAAGGTGAGACTGCAATGCAGGGATCCGTAACCGAGTTCTTGAGACCCCGCGTGGTGAAGGTACAGCCGATCGCCCCGCGCCAGGCGCGCGTCGTGATCGAGCCGTTCGAGCGCGGCTTCGGCCATACGCTCGGCAACGCGCTGCGTCGCGTGCTGCTGTCCTCCATGCCGGGCAGCGCCATCACCGAGGTCGAGATCGACGGCGTGCTCCACGAGTACACCAGCATCGAGGGTGTACAGGAGGACGTGGTCGACATCCTTTTGAATCTGAAACTGGTGGCCCTGCGCAGCCACACGCGCGACAGCGCGGAGCTGCGGCTGCATAAGAAGGGTCCGGGACCGGTGACGGCCGGCGACATCCAGACCGATCACGACATCGAGGTCGTGAATCCGGAGCTGGTGATTGCGAACCTGACCAAGGCGGGTGAGCTTTCGATGGTGCTGCGCGTCGAGCGCGGCCGCGGCTACCGCCCGGCGGTGACCCGCGTCGCCTTCGAGGAGCAGACCCGTCCGATCGGCCGCCTGCAGCTGGATGCGTCCTTCTCGCCGGTGCGGCGCGTGACGTACTCGGTCGACGCGGCGCGCGTCGAGCAGCGCACTGACCTCGACAAGCTGGTCATCGACATCGAGACCAACGGCACCATCGACGCCGAAGAGGCGATCCGCCGTGCTGGCAGCATCCTGAAAGACCAGCTGTCGGTGTTCGTCGACCTGCAGGGCGAAGAAGAGGCCGCAACCAAGGTCTCGGAGATGCAGTTCGATCCGATCCTGCTGCGTCCGGTGGATGAGCTCGAGCTGACGGTGCGCAGTGCCAACTGCCTCAAGGCCGAGAACATCCATTACATCGGCGACCTCGTGCAGCGCACGGAAGTGGAATTGCTGCGCACGCCGAACCTCGGCAAGAAGTCACTCACCGAGATCAAGGAAGTGCTGCAGAGCCATGGCCTCATGCTCGGCATGCGCCTGGATGGCTGGCCGCCGGCGGGCCTCAAGCACGACGAAGAACGCGACATTATTTAATGATTTGATGGCCTGCTGCGCGAGCAAGAGCCACGCCTCTTGCTCGCGAGTCGAAAGCGCCGCAGGCGGCTTTCGACTGACAGAACACAGCCGCAGGCTTTTTCAGCCAAGAGGAAAATATGCGTCACCGTCATTCCGGCCGGCAGCTGTCGCGTAACAGCTCGCACCGACACGCCATGCTGCAAAACATGTCCGTCTCGCTGCTGCGTCACGAGACCATTCGGACCACGCTGCCCAAGGCTAAGGAACTGCGCCGGGTCGTGGAGCCCTTGATCACGCTCGGCAAGACCGATGGCGACGCCAACCGCCGGCTGGCATTTGCCCGCCTGCGGGATATGCAGATCGTCGAGAAGCTGTTTGTCGACCTGGGCCCGCGCTTCAAGGCGCGTCCGGGTGGCTACACCCGCATCCTGCGCATGGGGCCGCGCCCCGGGGACTCAGCTCCCATGGCATTGATGCAGCTGGTGGACGGGCCTGCGGCTGTCGCGGCCGAAGAGCCGGCCGAAGGCAAGAAGGCGACCCGCGCCAAAGCGAAAGCGAAAGCGAAGGCCAAGCCGGCAGCCAAGCGCGCCGCCGCTGAAGCCGCACCGGCCGAGGCCCCGAAGAAGCCGGCCCGGAAGAAAAAAGCCGCAGCCTGACATCGCTTCGGGCGCGGTTCGTCCCGTCCGATTGAGCCGCGTTCCCGAGAGCCTTTTCTGATAGGCTGCGGGCGCTTAGCCGGAGGTCGACCCGGCGCTTAAGGGGAGGAAACCCACAATGAGTTTTGCATCAGAATTCAAAGAATTTGCAATGAAGGGGAGCGTCGTCGACCTGGCGGTCGGTGTCGTGATTGGTGGTGCCTTCGGCAAGATCGTCTCGTCCCTGGTGGGCGACGTGATCATGCCGGCGTTGTCGCCCCTCCTGGGGAGCGTGAATTTCACCAGCCTCGCGTTTCAGATCGCGACTGGCGCCGATGGGAAGCCCGTCCTGCTGAAGTACGGCACGTTCCTGCAGACGGTGTTCGAGTTCATCATCATCGCGCTGGCGATTTTTGTCGTCATCAAGATGCTCAACAAGATGAAGAAGCCGGACCCGGCCGCGCCGCCGCCGCCGCCGAGTGCGACTGAGACATTGTTGACACAAATCAGAGATCAGTTGGCCAAAAGGTAACTGATCGTATCATTAGTGATACAAACGGGGGCCGAGAGGCCCCCGGTTTCTTTTGGGCAACTACACCGCGGGACTCCCTGCGACTGCCTTGAACGCGTCCCGGGTCAGGTTCTCGCAGCCCGTGGCCGTCACAGCCAGGTCGTCCTCGATCCGGATCCCGCCGAACTTCATGAAACCCTCGACACGGGCCCAGTTGATGAGCCTGCCCCGCGCGTCGCCGCGGGCGGCCTCGAGCAGCTGCGGGATGAAGTAGATCCCCGGCTCCATGGTCACGACGAATCCGTCCTCGAGCCTGCGCGTGAGACGCAGGTAAGGGTCCCCCGGCGGCCGGGGCAACTCGCCGCCTTCCGCGGCAGCCATGAAGCCGCCGACGTCGTGCACCTCGAGCCCCAGGAGGTGTCCGATGCCGTGCGGCAGAAACACACGGGTCACGCCGGCGGCAACCGCCTCATCGGCACCGCAACGCACGAGGTCTGCATCATGCAGAAGCTCCCCGGTCAGCCGGTGGGCCTGGGCGTGCACGTCGCGCCAGTCCACGCCGGCACGCACGCTTGCGCACAAGGCCTGCTGCATGCGGTCCATGCGCTCGATCAGCGCGCCAAAGGCCGCATCCTCAGCAGAGTAAGTGCGGGTAATGTCGCTCGCATATCCTGCGAACTCGGCTCCCGCATCGATGAGAAGCGAGTGGCTGTGTGCCGGACTTGCCTTCTCCAGCACCTGATAGTGCAGCACCGCGCCCCAGGCATTCAGCGCCACGATGGGGTTGTAGGGCAGCTCCTGCTCCCGCAAACCGCAGCCTTTCAGGAAGGCCAGTTCGATGTCGAACCCCGAGGCGCCGGCCGCGAATGCCTCGTGGGCCGCGAGATGGCCGCGGGCGCCAAGATGGTTCGCTTCACGAAGGCACGTGAGCTCGTAGGAGGTCTTGGCCGCGCGGACATAATCCAGCCGGCGCATGAGGGCTGTCGGGTTCACCGCTTTCAGTCCCCATGCGGGCAGTTGCGCGAAGGTGTCGCCGACGTAGGCGGCTTGGGCCAGAGAGGCCGGGAGCGCGGCGCGGGCGGCGCCGAAGTCGCCTGCCAGGCGCACGTCAAAGTGCCGCACCCAGTAGCCCGCGGGCGGATCGGCGGGCTTGTGCCAGTAATCCTCTGGTCGATGGATCAGGAGCCGCGGGGGCAAGCCGGGCTCGAACCATACGAAGGAGTCCGGAACATCGCTCACGGGTGCCCAGACCTTGAAGGGCGCATGAGCTTCGAACGCGTGGAATCGATCGTCCTCAAACACCGGCACGAGCGACCCGGAGTGCACCAGGAGCCCCGAGTACCCGCATGCGGCAAGCGCGCGCGCGGTGCGCTCGCACACTGACTTCAGGTGCGGGCCGAACGATTCCTCAAGGCTTGCCGCGAGAATCGCTGCCGCGTTGACCCCTGGCATGACATCCCCCTTTTCGTTACAGATCTTCTATGTCGCTTACAACCGACAGAAACACGGCCCGACAGTTTCCAATCGTACCGGGACTTCTATAGAATTCGGCCTCCGCGGTCCAGGAACGGGGCGCGCGGAACGGCCTGACGGCCGACGTCTTACCCATACAACTTCTGCTTCTCGGGGTACCGATCGATGAACACCAAACTTGCTCTTAGCGCAATTGTCGCCGCGCTGATGCTGACGGCCTGCGCGAAGCAGGAATCTGCCGGCACCGACGCCGCAGCTGCTCCTGCTGCTCCCGCCGCTGCCATGTCCCAGGCCGCTGACGCTGCCAAGGACGCCGCTGCCTCTGCCAAGGACGCTGCCGCGTCTGCTGGTACGGCTGTGACCAACGCGGCTGACGCTGCGAAGGCCGCTGCGGGCGCTGCTGCCGCTCCGGCTGCCGCCGAGCCTGCCGCTCCGGCGAAGCAGTAAGTTCGACACTTACCGCTGAAAACACGGCCTGGACGGTTCGCCTGCGCGAGCCGCCCGGGCCGTTTCTTTTTGGGGAGGGCGCACTGAAGCGCCGGCATGATTCTTACTTGAGGGTATGTGAGCGGGCGCGGGCAACCGGTCGATGTAACCGGCGGGGTTACCGTCAGTGTGCGCGATGCGCGCGCCACACCGACCGACCGCCTGTGGATCCAGAGCGTTTATCGCGACTACCTCGATGATTTGAATCCCGGCACCGGAGTCTTTCCGCGCCTGCCGGAGATCGGCCATCGTGAACCGGACCAGATCGCTCACTGGTTTGCCGATCCCAACACCTACCCGCTGGTAATTGTCAGGGGCGCTGAGGCGAGCGGGTTCGCCCGTGTACTGCGTGCGCAGAGCATCGCCAGAGAGCCGCGCATCGAGTATCGCATGGCGGAGTTTTTCGTGGCGCGCGGCCGGCGGCGCTTAGGGTTAGGCGCCACCGCGGCGCAGCTGATCCTGAGTCGCTTCGCCGGTAAATGGGAAATCACCGAATACACGCGCAACGCGGGAGCCGTGAATTTCTGGCGGCGCGTGGTCGCCGGCTACACCCGCGGTGTTTACCAGGAGCGCATCGTCAACGGCGAAGTGCGCCAGGTGTTTGATTCCGCGAAGGCCCGCCTGCCTTAGATCGATGGGAAAAAGTCGCCTGCGGCGCTTTTTCGGACCTCGGCTCCGGGTCCGCCGGCAAAAGGCGCGACTTTTGCCGGCTGCTCATCGGCGGGGTTTTGGAGCAGCCGCCGCAGGCGAGTGTCGCCTGCGAGAGCAGACGTTGCCGCAGGCGTGTGAGCCAGGCGCTGCCGCTTACGCCCGGCAGCGCGTTCAACCCATCCAGCAACCGCAGCCGCAGCCGCAGCGACAGCAATCGCCAGGTGCTGAACACGATACCGGCCGTGACCAGTGTCCCAACCAACACGTATTGGACGAAGGAGTTCATGCGGGCGCGCCGGCGCCGAACATGAGCGCCACGCGATAGGTTGCAAAAGCGCCCAGATACGCCAGCGCAAACAGGTAAGCCGCCATGTACAAAGGATAGCGCCAGGAGTTGGTCTCGCGCTTTACCACGGCGAGTGTTGACAGGCATTGCGGCGCGAACACGTACCACGCCAGCAGTGACAAACCGGTGGCGACACTCCAACTATGAGCAATGACCGGTGTCAGCGCGCCGGCGATGTCATGCGAGCCGGACATGGCGTACACCGTGCCGAGTGCGCTCACCGCCACCTCGCGCGCCGCCAGTCCCGGCACGAGCGCGATTGAAATCTGCCAGTTAAAGCCTAACGGCGCGAACAGGAATTCAAGTCCACGGCCGAGGTAGCCGGCGATGCTGTACTGGATTGCAGGCCCGGTGGCGCCGTGCGGCGGCGCCGGGAAACTCGCCAGGAACCACAGCACCACCATCAGGGCCAGGATGATGGTGCCAACACGCGTGACGAAAATGCGGGTGCGCTCCCACAGCCCGAGGAGCAGGTTCGACAGGTGCGGCATGCGGTATTCGGGCAACTCCAGCAGCAGCGGCCGCTCCTCGCCGCGCATCATGGTGCGCTTGAGCACGAAGGCGACACCCAGGGCGCTGACGACTCCTGCGAGGTAAAGCGCAAACAACACCAGCCCGCGCAGGTTGAAAATTCCGAACGAGCGCTGCGGGATGAAGGCAGCGATGAGCAGCGCATACACCGGCAGTCGCGCCGAACAGGTCATGAGCGGCGCGATCATGATGGTCGCGAGCCGATCGCGCGCGGACGGGATGGTGCGTGCCGCCATGATGCCGGGAATCGCACAGGCGAAGCTCGACAGGAGCGGAATGAACGCGCGTCCCGAGAGTCCCACGCGTCCCATGAGCCGATCGAGCATGAACGCGGCGCGCGGCAGGTAGCCGGAATCCTCGAGCGCGAGAATGAACAGGAACAGGATCAGGATCTGCGGCAGGAACACCAGCACGCTGCCGACGCCTGCGACCACGCCGTCCAGCAGCAGCCCGCGCAACGGACCTGTCGGCAGCACGCCGCTCAGCCAGCCGCCGAGCAGCTGCACACCGGTGTTGATGCCGTTCTGCGGTCCGCGCGCCCAGCTGAACACCGCCTGGAACATGAGAAACAGCACCAGCCCCAGGAGCACAGGACCTGCGACCGGGTGCAGCACCACCGCGTCGAGTCTCGACAACAGCACCAGGCGCGCCGGTACGCGGTAGCCGCTCTCCTGCAACACGCGCCGCACTTCGCGCTGCGTGGCTTCGATGTCGGCCGCACTGGTGGCGGGGGCCTCCAGGCGACCCGCAGTTTGCATAGCCGCCGCCGCACTGAAATCGAAGTTCTCGATGGCGCTCACCAGTTCGCGCTCACCACCGGAGCGCACCGCCACGGTCGGGATGACCGGCACACCGAGCGCACGCTCGAGAGCTGTGCGATCGAGCTGGTAACCGCGCTGCTCGGCGACGTCCGACATGTTGAGGGCGACGATCATCGGGCGCCCGAGGCGTTTCAGCTCGAGCACCAGCCGCAGGTTGAGCCTGAGGTTGGTGGCGTCAACGACGCACACGAGCAGGTCAGGAGCTGCCTGCGCCGCGTGCCGGCCAAGCACCACATCGCGTGCGATGGCTTCATCGAGGGTGGTGGGTTCGAGGCTGTAGGCGCCGGGCAGATCGGTGACGCGGAAAATGCGCCCGCTGCGAGGCCCGACCAGGCGGCCTTCCTTGCGCTCCACCGTGACACCCGGGTAGTTCGCGACCTTCTGGCGGCTGCCGGTGAGGCGATTGAATAGCGCGGTCTTGCCGCTGTTCGGCACACCGATGAGGGAAACGTTGTATTGCGGCGCGGCGACGGCCGCCACCGCCGGGGAGTTCATGTGGGCTGACCGGAACCCAGTGCCTCGCGCGACACTTCGACCCTCTCGCTGGTGCTGCTCAGAGCCTCAGGGGGTGACGCGGCAGATTCAGCGTGCAGAATTTCGACCCAGATGTTCTGCGCTTCACGGCGGCGCAGCGCGAGTGTCGTGTGTCCGACGCGCACCACGAACGGGTCGCGCCCGGGTCGCGCCTCGGCGAGGATTTCCACCTGCTCGCCGTTCACGAACCCGAACTCGAGCAAACGGCGCTCGAGAGCAGAAAGCGGGGAGGCTGCACCTCCGCCGACGCCGAGCACACGGCCGCGGGTGCCGGGTGAGAGAGCTGAGAGGCTCACAAAACCCGGGCTGAGTGCGAGCCCGAAAGGGGCAGCGGCCGCGTCCATGGGCACAAGTATGGATGAGAACGGTTCGCATTTGCAATCGCATCTGCGAGAAGCGGGAGACGCATCGCGCTTCGGGCTGGGCGGCCCCTGGCGCAGGTCAGAATCTTAAGTTAAATCAGGCACGTGCTGCGGATAGCAGGTGGTCCTGCGTGAGGAGCGGCTGCAGGTACTTCCCCGTCCAGGAGCCTGCGGTGGCCGCGATCGCCTCCGGCGTCCCCGCCGCAATGATCTCGCCGCCGCCTTCGCCCCCTTCAGGCCCCAGATCGATCACCCAGTCTGCGGTCTTGATGACATCCAGGTTGTGCTCGATGACGACAATGGTGTTGCCCTCGTCGCGCAGGCGGTGCAGCACGTTCAGGAGCTGTTGCACGTCATGGAAATGCAGGCCGGTCGTTGGCTCATCGAGGATGTAGAGCGTACGCCCGGTGGCGCGCTTGGCGAGCTCGCGCGAAAGCTTCACGCGCTGGGCCTCGCCGCCGGAGAGCGTGGTGGCGTTCTGCCCGAGGCGCACGTACGAGAGTCCGACGTCTGTCAGCGTCTGCAGCTTGCCGTAGGCCGCTGGGACGTTCTGGAAGAAGCGCGCGGCATCCTCCACGGTCATCTCGAGCACCTCGTGGATGTTCTTGCCGCGGAAGCGGATATCGAGAGTTTCGCGGTTGTAGCGCTGGCCCTTGCACACATCGCACGGTACGTACACGTCCGGGAGGAAGTGCATTTCGACCTTGAGGACGCCATCCCCCTGGCACGCCTCGCAGCGCCCGCCCTTGACGTTGAAACTGAAGCGGCCCGCATCGTAACCGCGAGCGCGCGCCTCCGGCACCGCGGCGAACAGCTCGCGCAGCGGTGCGAAAAGTCCGGTGTAGGTCGCGGGATTGGAGCGCGGCGTGCGGCCGATCGGACTTTGATCAATGTCGATCACGCGATCGATTTGTCCCAGCCCCTCGATGCGTTCGGCGGGCGCGGCCTCGAGCCGCGCGCCGTTCAGGTGCGCGGCGGTGTGGCCGAAGAGCGTATCGACGATGAGTGTCGATTTTCCCGAACCCGACACTCCCGTGACACAGGTAAAAAGACCGAGCGGAATTTCCGCGCTGACGTTGCGCAGGTTGTTGCCGTGCGCGCCGACGATGCGGATCATGCGGGCCGGGTCGGGCCGCGCGCGCAGTGCCGGAACCGCGATGCGCCGCCGGCCCGACAGATACTGGCCGGTAATGGAGGCGGGAGTCGCCTTGATTTCGGCGGGCGTGCCCTGGGCCACCAGATGTCCGCCGTGTACGCCGGCGCCGGGTCCCAGGTCCACGACGTGGTCGGCTTCCAGAATCGCCTCCTCGTCATGCTCCACCACGATCACGGTGTTACCGAGGTCGCGCAGCTGGCGCAGCGTGCCGAGCAGCCGGCGATTGTCTCGCTGGTGCAGCCCGATCGAGGGCTCATCGAGGATGTACATGACACCGGTGAGCCCGGAGCCGACCTGGCTTGCGAGGCGAATGCGCTGCGATTCACCGCCGGACAACGTCTCGGCCCTGCGATCCAGCGTCAGGTAGTCGAGTCCCACATCCGACAGGAAGCGCAGCCGCTCCACCACGCCTTTGACGATCTTGGTGGCGACCTCGCCGCGCCAGCCTGCGAGATTCAGCGCCCCGAGGAACTCCAGCGCCCGCCCGACCGTGAGAGCGCTAAGTTCCGGCAGCGTGCGCTCGGCGACGAACACGAAGCGCGCCGCGCGGTTAAGGCGCGCCCCACCGCACTCAGGACAGGGGCGCACACCTAAGTAGCGCGACAGCTCCTCGCGCACCATCACCGATTCGGTCTCGCGATAGCGGCGTGTAAGGTTTGGCACGATGCCCTCGAACGGGTGGCGTTTGCGCGCCTTGCGGCCCGATTCTCCGGACACGCTGAATTCAATCGCTTCCTCGCCGCTGCCGTGCAGTAACACCTGCCGCACCGCTTGCGGCAGTTCCGTCCACGGCGTCTCGATATCGAAGCCATAGTGCCTGCTGAGCGACTGGATGAGATGGAAGTAGTGATCGTTGCGCCGGTCCCAGCCACGCACCGCTCCCCCGGCGAGTGACAGATGCGGATGCAGCACCACCCGCTGCGGATCGAAGAATTCCTGAACTCCCAGCCCGTCGCAGCTGGGGCAGGCGCCCGCCGGGTTGTTGAACGAAAACAGTTTCGGTTCCAGTGGCGGCACGCTATAGCCGCACACCGGGCAGGCATGACGGCTGGAGAAGGTGAGCTCTGCGCGCTTTGGCTCATCGAGGAAGATCAGGCGCGCGAGGCCGCCGGACAGGCGCAGCGCCGTCTCGAAAGATTCCGCCAGTCGCTGCGCGCCATCAGACCTGACGCGCATGCGGTCCACCACCACATCGATGCTGTGTTTTCTCTTCGGGTCGAGCTGCGGCAGCGACTGCATCTCGTGAATGCGTCCGTCGATGCGCGCGCGCACGAAGCCCTGGCCGGCGAGATCCTCGAGCAACTGCAGGTGCTCGCCCTTGCGGTCGCTCACCACCGGCGCGAGCAGCGCCGCGGCGGTCCCTTCGGGGAGCTTCAGCACCTGGTCGACCATCTGGCTCACCGTCTGCGCGGTGAGATCAATGCCGTGGTCGGGACAGCGCGGCGTGCCCGCGCGCGCGTAGAGGAGGCGCAGGTAGTCGTAGATCTCGGTGACCGTGCCGACCGTGGAACGCGGATTGTGTGAGCTGGATTTCTGTTCGATGGCGATAGCCGGCGAGAGGCCGTCGATGCCATCGACGTCCGGCTTGTCCATGGTCGCCAGAAACTGCCGCGCGTAGGCGGACAACGACTCGACGTAGCGGCGCTGACCTTCGGCATACAGCGTGTCGAAGCACAGCGAGGACTTTCCGGAACCGGACAAACCGGTGACCACGATCAACTGCTCGCGCGGCAGCACGAGGCTCAGGTTCTTCAGGTTGTGGGTGCGCGCGCCGCGCACGCGAATTTCGTGCATTGAACCGCCAATGGTACGTGCGGGAGCCACTCCGACCCAAACCGCCGCGGATGTCACTTGATGGGCGGGGGAGAGGGGAAAACAAGGCCGGTCTGCGGACGTGGCAGGCGCGCTTGACTATCTTTGAATATATCTTAAGATATATCTGACAACATAAGGGAGGTGCTATGCACCATCATTTCTTTCATCGTGGCCATGGCCGCCTTCACGACGACGTCCGGGAATACTTCATGGGCCGTCACGGACGCCACTTCGGTCGCTTTGCCGGCGGATTCACCGGCGGCATGGGTATGGGCGGGCGCGCGTTTCGCGCCGGACGCAGGCTCGCCTCCGGGGATCTGCAGCTGGTACTGCTGGCGCTGCTCGGCGAACGGCCGAGCCATGGCTACGAATTGATCAAAGCGCTGGAAGAGCGCTCCGGCGGCTTCTACAGCCCAAGCCCCGGGATGATCTACCCGGCGCTAACCTGGCTTGAAGAGGTCGGCTACGCGAGTGTCGCGGCCGAGGGCACGAAAAAGCTCTACAGCATTACTGACACCGGACGCGAATACCTCAAGGAAAACCAGGACGCAGCCAACGCCATGCTCGGTCAGCTCGAGCACATCGGCCGCAAGATGGGCCGCGTGCGTGAGATCTTCGGCGGCTTCGACGAGGAGGGCGCCAGCGGTGAATCGGCGGAAATCGACGCTGCCCGCCGCGAACTCAAGCAGGCACTGCGCGACAAGCGTGGCGCGCCAGCCGACGAGCAGAGCCGCATTGCGGCGATCATGAAGAGCGCGGCTGACCAGATCCGCGGCAAGGGCTGACTCGGGCGGCGGCGCGCCGCGGCGCCTCTAGGCAGCGGTGACTGCGTCGTAGACGAGCCTCGCGGCGGCGAGGTCTTCCACCGCAAGTCCGAGTGACTTGAAGACCGTGGTCGACCCGCGCACGGCGGTGTGGGTACCGGCGAATATCTCGCCAGCCTCCGCGAATATCGTGGCGCGCGAGAGGATCACGTCACCCGATTCCTTCAGTGCGGCCTCCCGGGAGTCCACAATCAGCGTATTCCCGGTGAGTGCCGCGTCATCCAGTTCACGCCAGGTCGGCAGACAGGCGCCGATTGCGTTCACGTGTGCGCCGGCCTTGAGCCAGTCACCGCGGAGCACTGGCTCGCGACTACTGGTCGCGGTCACGACTACGTCGGCGCCGCGCACGGCATCCTCAAGATCCATGGCGCGGATGCCATGCTGTGCCGCAAAACGCTGCGCGTGCTCGCTGTTGCGGCTCCAGATTCGCACTTCATCGAAGTGGCAGACCTGGCGCAAGGCCGTGAGGTGCGCGTGCGCCTGCACACCGCTTCCCAGCAGTGCCAGCACTTTGGTGTTGGGCGGGGCCAGATGGCGGGTCACGGCTGCCGACACCGCGGCGGTGCGCATTTCGGTGATCAGGCGGCCGTCGAGAACGGCGAGCGGCAGTCCCGTCTCGGTTTCGAACAGCATGATGGTGGCGAGGTGCGTCGGTACATCGGAGCCCGCGTTTTTTGGGTAGAAACACACCAGCTTCGCGCCCATCCCGTCGGGGGTCACCGCCGGCATCACGCCCAGAAAGCGCTGTCCTTCCTCGACAGTGAGGATGGAGCGCACCGGCTGGATGGCCTGGCCGGCCGAAAACGCGGCCAGCGTCCGCTCCATGGCCGGGATAAGCCGCTCGTAGGTGAGCACGCGGGCGACCTCGGACTCGGAAATGCTGCGCAACATTGTTGGCTCTCCTTTCTGCCCGATTGCGTGCGGATCATTGGGTTCACCTGAAGCGTGCGCCTCCTCTAGAATGGCACTACTACACCGGCGGGCGCGGCCTGCGACCCGCCTTTTCATTCGCTACCCCAAAGGACTCTCACCATGGCGCGCGGCATTAACAAAGTCATTCTCATTGGCAACCTGGGTGCGGACCCGGAGACGCGAGCCATGCCTTCCGGCACGACGGTAGCGAACCTGCGCATCGCGACGAGTGAGAGCTGGCGCGACAAGCAAAGCGGCGAGCAGCAGGAGCGCACCGAGTGGCACCGCGTCGCGCTCTTCGGCCGGCTGGCCGAAATCGCCGGTGAATACCTGAAGAAGGGCTCGCAGGTGTACATCGAGGGCAGCCTGCGCACGCGCAAGTGGCAGGACAAGCAGGGTAACGAGCGCTACTCGACCGAGATCATCGGCAACGAGCTGCAGATGCTCGGCGGCCGGGGCGGTGCCGGTGCGGGCGCCGGCGGTGGTGCCGAGGGCGGCGCGCGTGCGGGTGGCGGCGCGGGAGCCGCCGCTCACGCTTACGCGGAGGAATCCGGTGGCGGCGCTGGCCACGGTGGGAGTGGCAGCGCTGGCGGTGGCGGATCGAAGGGCGGGGGCGAAGAGTTCGACGACGACATACCCTTCTAGGCGCCGCCGAGCAGGCGCAACCGCCCCGTCCGGCCACGATATTATGTGATGAGCGATGCCAGGGTAGGCCGCCATATAAAGTTTGGTATAATCCTTCCGCGACTGGATGAGTGAGCCTATGGGCAACCGGCTGCAGTACGTGGGGTGCGCCGAGGCTGACGCGGAACTGGATGCACTGCGTGCCGACATCCGGGACGTGCAGACCGATGCGGGAAGCCTTCTCAAGCTGTATCTCGAGGTGCTCCGCGACGGCACGCGCGATCTGGATCGAGTCCCGCGGGGGCCCTTCGGCAGCGCCAACCTTTATGTGGTGTACGGGCGCTATGTCGTCATGTGGTTTGCGCTGGCAGGATCGAAGGTTTCGCTGGTCAAATGGCTGAAGGCGGGAACGCCGTACCAACACCAGCAGGCGCAGGCAGATGCCGAAACCCGGGCGCGCCGCTTGTTTCCGTAGCGGGCCGAGGACGGTACGGGTGTGAATCGTGGAGGTGTGATCGTGTCGCAGATGACTAAGGCCGAGAAGCCGGCGCGCACGCTGGAGGAGCTCGAGCGGCTTGCCGTGGGCAGCGAGGCCTTCCGGGAAGGCTACGAGCAGCGCGAGGGCATGATCCGGCTGGGCGCCATGCTCAAGCAGATGCGCGAGAGCGGGGGCTACACCCAGGAGGCACTCGCCGCGCGCACTGGCATGACGCAGCCGGCGATCAGTCGGCTGGAGTCCGGCTTCGGCACCCACGTCCCGACCATCGATACCGTCATGCGCTACATGCACGGCTGTAAGTACCAACTCATCATCGGCGCGGGGCATGGCGCAGGCGCCGACTCCGCCGCGACCCCGCTGGATTTCCAGGCGGTGTTTTGACGGCCGAACTGGGCGCCGACGTCCAATGCGCACCGAGACCTGGTTCGCGGGCTCTGCTGAGATCATCGGCTTCCTGTCGGCGGCGGCGCTGACCTGGCAGGCATATCGTCTGGTACGCGACCTCGGGCTGGTGCGCGACTTGCGCGCAAAGGCTTTGCAACAACGCAAAGACGGGTCGACCCAGGCAGCCGAGCAGAGTGAAAAGACGGCGGCTTCAATTGAAGCGTCAATCACCCGCTGGGATCCGAAGGATTACCGCCTCGTCATGCTCGGCGGCATCGGCTTACCGGTGTCGTTCTTTCTGAAGCTGCTTGCCTTGTGGCTTGCACCGTAAGCGGTCGCTAGTATCTGCCCCGCAGCAACGCGTAGTGATCCACACGACCGACGCGCAGGATTGCCTGCCGCACGTCGGGACGATCAATGAGCGCCTGCCACCGTCGGTGCTTCGCGAGCAACAGGGGCTCTGTGTCACCTTCGGAGTAGGACTGCACGGCCTCGAGCGCCGCGCTGCGGCGCTTTTCGTCCGCGAGTCTTGAAATCAACAGTGCGGCACCTTCCTCAGCGCGGTTGGCGAACAGCAGCGCTTCCTGGTAGGCGTCGACTGCGTCGTTCTGATGTTCGCGCAGGAATGCCAGGGCGCGATCGGCCCCTGGCTGGTCGTGCAGCTGCAGGGCGGCCCACAGCTGTTCTTTCTGGAACTGCATGCTTCCGAACGGACTTGTCTGCTGCAGCGACGTGCGTTGCAGTGTTTCCAGGGCCTCGCCCGGTCGGCCCGCCTCGTTGTAGCCACCGGCCAGATTGATGACGGGGCCGACCTTATCGACGCCGGACTCCACGCGGCTGGCAGCTTCCAGCTGCGTGAGTGCTGCCTGCGAGCGCCCGAGTCCGTAGAGCGCGTGGGCACGCAGATACAGGGTCCAGGGGTAGTCGCTGTCGTAATCACGCCAGGCGTCACTTCCCTGAGTATTCTGGCGTTCGATCGCTTCATCAGTCACCCGCAGGGCCTGTTGGAATTGCAGCGAGTCAGCAAGCAGGTCGGCGAGGCGATTTATGGGTTTGAGCAGATCGGGACTGGCTTGCACCTCCCGGATTGCCTCCTGGATACTCCGCCGCGTCACGGCTGCGATCTTGAGCCGCTCGCCGAACCCAGGACGCACCACATCGAACCGCTGGTCGGCCCAGATGGTGATTGCAACGCGGTAGTCGCTGATCCGGTCGAGTGTTTGTACCGCGCTGGCGGACTCGCCGCGCGCCAGCTGCAGCAGCGCGAGATCGCGCCACCAGGAGCTCGCATTCGCCGGCTCGGAGATGAACGGCACTTTGCCCAAGGCGGTCAGGAGTGCGTAGCGGTCGAAGGTCGCATCCTCCGCGTCCAGATGCGACAGGGTCTCTCGGATCGGGCTTGTGTGGTGCGCTTCCGCCCGCACTTGCGCCTGCGCGAGTTGCTGCGGCCAGCGCTCGGCGAACGTGGTCAGTGACAATGCGGCGTCTTTGAAGTTGCCCACAGCGTTGGCGGCGGTTACCCGCAGCGCCCAGTCCTGCGAGTCAGTATTCGGCATCGCGCAGGCCCGCTGGCTCAGCGCCAGAACACGCTGTTGCTCACCTCTGGTATCGGCCGCGTAAGCAGCGAGTGCCAGCGCGCGGTGCTGCTCCGCGGGAGACAGTCGCTGCAACTTGTCCGTATCGACCAAACCGCGGATCAGGGTGTCGGCATCCGCCCACTTCGCAGCCGCAGCCAGAGCCTCTGCCTGCTTGAGCTGCTCACTCGCGGAGCTCGTCGCCACCTCGGCGGGTGCCACGGATGCTGCGGGTGCCGCGGTCCTCGGGCCCATTGGACCTGACGGTCGCTCGCTCACGCAGGCGCACGCCAGCAGGCATGCGAGTACGAAAACCAGGCGGACTTTCATGTGCAGTCTCTTCATTTCCCAGACAACCCGCCGCCTGGGCTGACCCACCGGGGTTCGCCAGGGCCTCCAGTCTACCGGACTCGGTACACAAGCTTATGAAATAATTGGGGTTTATGATATTTTTTGCATGACCATGCGGGGCTGTGCGCAAGCCCGTAAAATTCCCGGCTCGCCATGACCCGCCGCTATTTCATCAAGACTTTCGGCTGCCAGATGAACGAGTACGACTCCGCCCGGATGGCGGACGTGCTCAGCGCTGGCGCGGATCTGACTGCCACCGACGACCCGGCGCAGGCGGATGTGCTCATCATGAACACCTGCTCGGTGCGCGAAAAAGCCGAAGAAAAAGTGTTCTCGCTGCTGGGCGCGTGGCGGCTGCTCAAGGCCGAGCGCCCTGAAATCATTATCGGCGTTGGCGGCTGTGTTGCGAGTCAGGAAGGGGACGCGATCACGGCGCGCGCGCCGTTCGTCGACCTGGTGTTTGGACCTCAGACCCTGCATCGCCTGCCGGACATGATCGCGCAGCTCAAGCGCACCGGCCGCTCGGTGGTTGATGTCAGTTTCCCGGAGATCGAGAAGTTCGATCACCTGCCGGCACCGCGCGCGGAAGGGGCGACGGCGTTCGTATCCATCATGGAAGGCTGCAGCAGGTACTGCAGCTTCTGCATCGTGCCGTACACGCGTGGCGAGGAAATCAGCCGCGGCTTCGACTCGGTGCTCGAGGAAGTTCGCGCGCTCGCGGCCCAGGGAGTCGCAGAGATCACGCTCCTCGGCCAGAACGTCAACGCGTATCTGGGGCCCATGGCCGATGGCGCGCAGGTGGATCTGGCGACCCTCATCCATCACGTCGCGCGCGTGCCGGGGATCGAGCGCATCCGCTTTACCACCTCGCATCCTTTGGAATTCGGCGACAGCCTGATCGAGGCGTACGCGAACGTCCCACAGCTTGCCAATCATCTGCATCTGCCGGTGCAGAGCGGCTCGGACCGTGTGCTCGCGCTCATGAAGCGCGGCTACACGGCACTTGAATTCAAGGACAAGGTGCGACGCCTGCGGGCGGTGCGTCCCGACATCGCGATTTCCACGGATTTCATCGTGGGCTTCCCCGGCGAGACCGAACGCGACTTCACCGCGACACTCGACCTGGCGCGCGATGCGGGCTGCGATCAGTCGTTCAGCTTTCTGTATAGCCGCCGACCCGGGACGCCGGCCGCCTCGCTCCCCGATGAGGTCAGCCAGGAAGTGAAGCTCGAGCGTCTGGCACGTCTGCAGGCGCAGCTGGAAACCCAGGCGCGCGCCATCAGCGAGGCAATGGTCGGCACGCGGCAGCGGGTGCTCGTCGAGCGACCGGCCAGGAGAGATTCGCGCGAACTCGCCGGGCGTACCGCCAACAATCGCTGGGTGAACTTCGCCGGACCCGCGACGCTTATCAACCGCTTCGTCGATGTCGAGGTCACCGAGGCGCGCGCCCACAGCCTGCGCGGGCGCTTGCCCGCAGCGCCGCATACTGCCGCAACCCGCGCCGCGGCCAGCGGCTGACATGCCCTTGGCTGCGCCAGCACCCGGCTTCCAGCGCGAATTTGTTCTCGAGCCGGCGGACAATGCCCGGCTCGCGAAACTCTGCGGGCCGCTTGATGAGAATCTGCGTCTGCTCGAGTCGCGCCTCGACGTGCGCATCCAGCGCCGTGGTGAGAGCTTTCGGGTCAGCGGTGCACAGGCCGTCAACGCACAGCAGCTGCTGCAGGAGTTGTTTCTCCTCAGCGCCACCGAGGAGGTCACCCCCGAGCGGGTGCATCTGGCGCTGCACGAGCACGAGTCCGGTCCGCCGGCCGCGGATGCGGACCCGCGTGATCATGGCGTGGGTTTGCCCCGCGGCATCCGTGCCCGCGGCGTACATCAGCGCGATTATCTTGAGCACATCCGCAACCGCGATCTGACCTTCGGCGTCGGGCCTGCAGGAACCGGCAAGACTTACCTTGCGGTGGCCTGCGCGGTCGAGGCCCTGCAGGCGGAGCGCGTTCGGCGACTCATCCTGGTGCGCCCGGCCGTCGAGGCGGGCGAGCGCCTGGGATTCCTGCCCGGAGATCTGACGCAGAAAGTCGACCCGTATCTGCGACCGATTTACGACGCACTCTACGAGATGATGGGTTTCGACCGCGTGGCGCGTTTCATCGAGCGCAGCGTCATCGAGGTCGCGCCGCTCGCCTTCATGCGCGGTCGCTCGCTCAATGATTCGTTCATCATTCTGGATGAAGCGCAGAACACCACCGTCGAACAGATGAAGATGTTTCTCACCCGCATCGGCTTTGGCTCGAGGGCGGTCGTCACCGGCGACATCACCCAGACGGATCTGCCGGCCGGCAGGCAGTCCGGCCTGAGTCACGTCGTGCAGGTGCTGCGGGCGGTGGAGGGGGTGGCGTTTACTTTCTTCGACGCACACGACGTCGTGCGCCATCCGCTGGTGCAGCGCATCGTGCAGGCCTACGAGTCGCGTGGGAGTTCCTCATGAGCGCCGCGGCGCAGCTTGTGCAGCTTGCTGTGCAGCGGCGCGTGCGCGGCTGGTCGCCGTCGCGACGGGAGCTGGCGCTGTGGGCGAGTACCGCGGCGGGCACGCGCGCCGCGGGCCGCGAACTCTCGCTGCGCGTCGTCGGGGTGGCGGAGAGCCGGCGGCTGAACTCCCGGTTCCGCGGCCGGGATAAACCCACCAACGTCCTGTCATTTCCGCCACCGCGATTGCCGCGCGCACGGGGCGAGGCGCTGCCGCTCGGGGATCTGGTGATCTGCGAGCGTGTGCTGCGGACCGAGGCGCGCGCCCAACAGAAGACCCTGAAAGCCCACTGGGCGCACCTCGTCGTGCACGGGACGCTGCACCTCATGGGCTACGACCACGAGCGCGACGCCGATGCGCAGCGCATGGAACGGCGCGAGGTCGCGGTGCTGCGGCGCCTCGGCTTCGCCAACCCGTACTGGAGCGCGTAACAGTGGCGAAGGATCTGAACACCACCGGGCGCTGGCTGAAACGCCTTACCCAGGGACTCGCGACCGAGCCGCAGGACCGTCAGCAACTGCTCGGAGTACTGCGGGAAGCGGGCGAACGCGGTGTCCTGGACTCGGATGCGCTCACCATGCTCGAAGGCGTGCTCGGAGTGGCGGATCTGCAGGTGCGCGACATCATGGTGCCCCGCGGGCAGATGGTGGTCGTGCGGCGCTCGACGCCGGCGGCGCAGATTCTCGCGGTGGTGGTTGAATCCGGCCACTCGCGCTATCCGGTGATGGACGAGGATCGCGACGACATTGTCGGCATCCTCATGGCGAAGGACCTGCTGCGGCTGTCCGCCAACTCCGCGCAGCGCTTCGACATCCGCGAGTACATGCGGCCGGCGCAGTTCGTGCCCGAGTCCAAGCGCCTGAACGTGCTGTTGAAGGAATTTCGCCGCAACCGCAACCACATGGCGATCGTCGTCGATGAGTACGGCGGCGTTTCCGGGCTCGTCACCATCGAGGACGTCATCGAGCAGATCGTCGGTGAGATCGACGACGAGTTCGACGTCGAAGACATTGAAAACATCCACCGCGACGGCGAGCGCAAGTTCACGGTGCGCGGCGTGACGCGCATCGATGAGTTCAACGGGTACTTCGGCGCGCAGCTCTCAGAGGAGCAGGGCTTTGACACCATCGCCGGACTGTTGATGAAGCAGCTGGGCCGCCTGCCGCGCCGCGGCGAGACCGCGGCCATCGACGGCTTTGAGTTCCAGGTGATGCGGGTTGACCGCGGCCGGATCGATGCGCTGCGGGTGGTCGCGCCGCGCGACGTGCCGCCCCAGAGCCAGGCCGCCGGCGGCGGCAGCTGAGCGGCGTGGATACGCTTTCCGGCACCTCGGCCCCGGCAACGGCGGGGCAGGCGGTTTACGGCCTGCGACAGCCGTCATCCGCTCTCGTCCGGGCGGTCCTTGCGTTCGCGGCGGGCGCGGCGGTGGCGGCTTCCTTTGCGCCGCTGAACCTGTGGCCGCTCGCGGTGTTGTGTCCGGCGCTGCTCATGTGGCTGTGGCAGGACGCCACGCCGCGCGAGGCCGCGCGCCTCGGGTTCTGTTTCAACGCCGCGACCTTCACTGCCGGAACTTACTGGCTGTACATCAGCATTCACGGCTTCGGCGCCGCCCCCATCTGGCTCGCGTTCGTCCTCATGCTCGGGCTCGTCGGCATCATGGGCCTGTATCACGCGGCACTAGGCTATGCGTGCGCGCGCTGGCTGCCGCAAGGCGGGGCCGTGCGCTGGCTCGTCGCTCTGCCGGCGAGCTGGCTGCTCGTAGAGTGGTGGCGGGGCTGGTTCCTGTCGGGTTTCTCGTGGTTGTCGCTCGGCTACTCGCAGACCGACTCGTGGCTCGCAGGGTTCGCTCCTGTTATTGGCGTGTACGGTATCAGCGCGCTGCTGCTCGTGAGCGCCGGCGCGCTGGTGGCACTCGTACTCGGTACGCGGCGCACGCGCCTCATCGCCGCCACCGCGCTCATCGTCCCCTGGCTTGTCGGGGCGGCCTTGAGGCAGGTGTCCTGGACGCACGTCAGCGGCGCGCCTGTGTCCGTGGCGGTCATTCAGGGCGCAATCCCGCAGGAACAGAAGTGGCTCGACAGTAACCAGGACACAACTCTCAAGCTCTACCAGTCCCTTACCGAGCAGGCGTTCCGTGTCGGAGGCGTCGGTCTCATCGTCTGGCCCGAGTCAGCGCCGGCCGGCGTCGCCAACGATCTGGTGCCGTACCTCGACAACCTCTACGGCGAGGCGCGCGCGCATCACGCGGCTTTGGTACTCGGCGTGCTGCGCGCGGAGAGCGCCGCGGGCAAGGATGGCGATAGCGAGACCCGCTATTACAACTCCATACTGGCCATGGATGACACGGTGAGCTGGTACGACAAGAGTCATCTCGTGCCCTTCGCCGAGTTCTTCCCGGTGCCGCATTTTGTGCGCTCGTGGCTGCGGCTCATGAGCCTGCCGCACTCGGACTTCACACCCGGCGCGGCTGAGCAGCCACCGCTGCCGGCTGCGCATCTGCAGCTGGGCGCCACGATCTGCTACGAGGACGCCTACGGCAGCTCGATGCTCCCGGTCCTGCGTCGCGCCGATGCGCTCGTCAACGTCACCAACGACGCCTGGTTCGGACATTCGACGGCGCGGTACCAGCATTTCCAGATCGTGCGCATGCGCGCGCTGGAAGCCGGCCGCTATCTCGTGCGGGCCGCCAACGACGGCATCTCGGCGGTGGTGGGTCCCCACGGGGAGATCCTGGCGCGCGCCCCTGAGTTTCAGCCAGTGGTCCTGGTCTCGAAAATCGTGCCTCTCAGGGGCCTCACGCCCTACGCCGTGGGCGGAAACTGGCTCATCGTCTGCCTCGCCGCGATGGCGCTGGCGTACGGACTTTGGCTGCGGCAATGTAGGGACCGACCCGACGTGGAACCCTCCCCATGAAGCTCATGTTCGACTCCTCCTATCCGGTGCTGACGCGGCTGTGTGCCGTGCTGGCGATGGCCGTGGTGCTGGGCGCGTGTTCCAAGGAACTCAGCGCCCAGTCTGAGAGCCATGCGGTCGCGCCCGGCGCAGCCTCGATCCTGCCGCCAGATACCGGGCTCGCGGGCGGCGTCGCCACGCGGGTGAGTGATACGGGAACGCCCCCCGACGGGGTGGTGCGCGCGCTTCCGGACTTTACGCAACTGGTGGAGAAATACGGCCCGGCGGTGGTGAACGTCGAGATCGTCGAGAAGGCTCCGCAGGGCGGGGCCCAGGGACTGTCGCCGAATGATCCGTTCTATGATTTTTTCAAGCGCTTCGGGGTTCCCGCTCCGGGGCAGGCGCCGCACGGCAAGCAGCCGCCGGCGCGGGGTGCGGGCTCTGGATTCATTATCAGTCCTGACGGTTACATCCTCACCAACACTCACGTGGTGGCAAACGCGGAATCCGTAACCGTGCGGCTCACCGACCGGCGCGAGTTCCAGGCGCGTGTGCTCGGCGCCGATGAGCGCACTGACGTAGCCGTGATCAAGATCAGCGCGACCAACCTGCCCACCGTGCGCTTAGGGGATCCCACGCGCATCAAGCCCGGCCAGTGGGTGCTCGCGATCGGCTCGCCGTTTGGCTTCGACAACAGCGTTACCGCCGGCATCATCAGTGCCACCTCACGCTCGCTGCAGGGCGAGAACTACGTGCCGTTCATCCAGACCGACGTGGCCGTGAATCCGGGTAACTCCGGCGGCCCGCTTTTCAACATGGCGGGCGAGGTGATCGGCATCAACTCGCAGATCTTCAGCCGCACCGGCGGCTTCATGGGCCTGTCGTTCGCGATTCCGATCGACGTGGCGAAGAATGTCGAGGAGCAGATCATCAAAACCGGCCGCGTCGTGCGCGGTCGCATCGGCGTCACCATCCAGGACCTGAACGCACAGCTCGCAGAGTCCTTCGGACTTGACCGGCCGCGCGGCGCCCTGGTCTCCTCGGTGGAGAAAGACAGTCCGGCGGCGCGCGCCGGCGTGCAGGCGGGCGATGTCATCCTCAGCGTAGGCGGGCACGCCATCGAACACTACGGTGAGCTCTCGGGCGCCATCGCCACCATGAAGCCCGGCCAGGATGCGGCGCTGCAGGTGTGGCGCAACGGCCATCAGCAGGACTTCACCGTCAGGATCACCGAGCTGAAGGATCAGCCGCCGACCGCCGCCAACCAGGCGGCGCCCCAGGGTCATGGCGCCAGCAGCCATGCGAGCGTCCTCGGACTCACGGTGCGCGCGCTCACCGTTGCCGAGAAACATCAGCCCGGTGCCCCGCAGGGTGGATTGCTGGTTGAGGAAGTGACGGGTCCGGCCGCCGCCGCCGAGGTTGAGCCCGGCGATGTGATTCTCGGTGTCAACGGCAAGCGTGTAAACACGACGCAGGAACTGCAGGATGCGGCCAAGGCCGCCGGCAAGAATGTGGCCCTCCTGGTGCAGCGCGAGGACGCACAGATTTTCATTCCGCTGCGCCTGCCGTAGTTCATGCAAGAGAACTACGATCACGCGGCAGTCGAGCGCGCCGCGCAAGAGTATTGGCAGGAAACCCGCACCTTTGAGGTCCGCGAGGACGCCTCGCGGCCGAAGTTCTACTGCCTGTCGATGCTGCCGTACCCGTCCGGGCGCCTGCACATGGGCCACGTGCGCAACTACACCATCGGCGACGTGCTGGCGCGCTTCATGCGCATGCAGGGGCACAACGTGCTGCAGCCCATGGGCTGGGACGCATTCGGCCTGCCGGCTGAAAACGCCGCCATCACCAACGGCGTGCCGCCGGCGAAGTGGACGCGCCAGAACATCGCTTACATGCGCGGCCAGATGCAGTCACTGGGTTTCGCTATCGACTGGAGCCGGGAGCTCGCCACCTGCGATCCCTCCTACTACCACTGGAACCAGTGGCTGTTCCTGCGCATGCTCGAGCGGGGCATCGCCTACCGCAAGACCGGGGTCGTGAACTGGGACCCGGTGGATCAGACCGTGCTCGCCAACGAGCAGGTGATCGACGGTCGTGGCTGGCGCACGGGCGCGCCGGTCGAAAAGCGTGAAATTCCCACGTACTACCTCAACATCACCCGCTACGCGGACGAACTGCTTGGGGCCCTGGATGAGCTGCGCGGCTGGCCGGAGCGCGTGCGCGTCATGCAGGCGAACTGGATCGGCAGGAGTGAAGGCTGCGAGATCGAGTTCCCGTACGCGCCGGATGCGCGCGCCGCGGCGGGTGCTGGCGGCACACTCAAGGTTTTCACGACCCGCGCGGACACGCTGTTCGGCGCGACCTTCATGGCGATCGCGGCCGAGCATCCGCTCGCGTCGGCGGCCGCTAAAACCAACCCCGCGCTCTCGTCCTTCATCGCCGAATGCCGTCGCGGCAGCATCATGGAAGCTGACCTCGCCACCCAGGAAAAAAAAGGCATGCCGACCGGGCTGCACGTGCTGCATCCGTTCACGGGCGCGCCCTTGCCGGTGTGGGTCGCCAACTACGTGCTCATGGGTTACGGCGAAGGCGCGGTCATGGGAGTGCCTGCGCACGATGAGCGCGATTTCGAGTTCGCACACTCGAACGCGCTGCCGGTAGTGACGGTGGTGCGTTCGGCGAGCGGCGCTTACGACGAAGTACGCGCGCCGTGGATCCCGGCGTACGCGGAAGTCGGCCTGACCGTGAACTCCGGGGCGTTTTCGGGCCTGACGTTCCAGGCAGCGGTGGACGCGATCGCCGCGGCGCTGGGGAAGCAGAACCTCGGGCGCAAGCGCGTGCACTACCGGCTGCGCGACTGGGGTATCTCGCGGCAGCGCTACTGGGGCTGCCCGATTCCGATCATTCACTGCGAGCGCTGTGGCCAGGTCCCGGTGCCGGATTCGCAGCTGCCGGTGGTGTTGCCGGAGGAGCTGGTACCCGACGGCAGCGGTAACCCGCTCGCGAAGTCGCCGGCCTTCTACGAGTGTCAGTGCCCGCAGTGCGGTGGGTCGGCACGCCGTGAAACCGACACCATGGACACCTTCGTCGACTCCTCCTGGTACTTCCTGCGTTACGCGTGTGCCGACGCCGCGCGGACCATGGTGGACAGCCGAGTTGGTTATTGGCTGCCGGTGGATCAGTACATTGGCGGTATCGAGCACGCCATCCTGCACCTGCTGTATTCGCGGTTCTGGACGCGCGTCATGCGCGACATGGATCTGGTGAAGCTCAGCGAGCCGTTCGCGAAGCTGCTGACCCAGGGCATGGTGCTCAATGACATCTATTCGGATCAGCCCGCCGGCGCCCGCAAGCGCTACTTCAATCCGGCGGACGTCGATGTGCGTCGCGGCGCCGATGGCGCGGAAGTCTATGAGGTCACGACTGCGGAAGGGACGCTTACCGTCCAGCACGAGGGCCTCGGCAAGATGTCGAAGTCGGAGGGCAACGGCGTCGACCCTGAAGGCCTGATCGAGCGCTTCGGCGCCGACACCGCGCGGCTCTTTACCATGTTCGCTTCCCCGCCGGAGCAGACGCTCGAGTGGTCCGACGAAGGGGTGCAGGGTGCCTCGCGCTTCATCAAACGTCTGTGGCACGCCGTCCATGAACACGCCTTAGCCGGAGCAGCTCCGCCACTGGAGCGCGCAGCGCTGAACGATGCCCAGCGGGAACTGCGCCGCACCGCACACCAGACCCTCGCCAAGGCGACCGATGACATCGGCCGGCGCCGCAATTTCAACACCGCGATCGCGGCGGTGATGGAATTGCTCAACGCCATCGGCCGCTTCGCCGATGCAAGCCCACAGGGGCGCGCGGTGCGACACGAAGCGCTCGAGATCGCAACCCTGGTGCTCGCGCCCATCACACCGCACGTGTGTCATGCCTTGTGGCAGGGCCTGGGCCATACGACGGCGCTGGTTGATGAGCGCTGGCCGGTCGCGGACAGCCAGGCCCTGGCGCAACAGGCGGTCGAGATCGTGCTGCAGGTGAACGGCAAGCTACGCGGACGCATCAGCGTGCCGGTGAACTGCGACGAGGCGGTGGTGCGCGCCGCGGCGCTCGCGGATGAGCACGTGCGCAAGTTCGTCGCCGACCAACCGGTGCGCCGTGTTATCTACGTGCCTGGCAAGCTCGTCAACGTGGTTGTATGACTAGCGCGGCGGCATGGCTGATCATCGCGGCGGCGTTGCCGCTGTCAGGCTGCGGCTTTCATCTGCAGGGCCATACACCGCTGCCCACGGCGGCGAAGAACCCCTACGTCGAAGCGCAGGATCGCCAGAGCGCATTCGTGCAGAGCCTGCGCCACGCGCTCTTGTCCAACGGCGCGCAGCTCGCCGACACCAAGAGCCACTCGTCCGCTGTCGTGCACATCATCAAGGAAACCTACAAGAAGCGCGTGCTGTCGGTGTCGGCGACCAATCAGCCCAACGAGTACGAGCTTACCTACACCATCACCTTCTCAGTCACCGCCGGCGACGAGGAGCTGTTGCCACAGGAAGACGTCTCCGCCACCCGCACCTACAGTTTTGACGAGCGACTGCTGCTTGCGAAGGGTCACGAAGAGGATCTGCTGCACGCCGACATGGGGCGTGATCTTGCCGACCGGGTCATGCGACGGCTGGCGAGTCTGTGACAATGGGGCAAGAGTCGCCGGACGGCGCTTTTGCCGGCTGCACACTGCCGGGTTAGACGTGCTGCTGCTGAACGCCACCGACCGCCTGGCGGTAGCGTTGCTCCTCAATCGTTTTGGTTTGGAACTCTGCCTGACGGCGCCCGGCGAAGTCATTCCCGGCTCCTACTGGGGTGAGAGCGAGGCGGG